>JAIYAL010000110.1 GCA_027489095.1 Erythrobacteraceae bacterium | reverse complement strand
GGTGCCGGGCGCGGCGTGGGCGCTGGCGACATAGGCCATCGCAATCGGCGCGCCCAATGTGGGGGAGAAGCCGCCGCTGGTGACAGTTCCGATGTGGTCAGCGCCCGCGAAGACTTCCGCGCCTTCACGTGCGGGTAGGCGGCCCTCGATCTTCAGGCCGACCCACTTGCGGGCGGTGCCTCCATTGATCTCGCGGATGATGCGGTCGGCACCGGGGAAACCGCCTTCGGTGCGGCGGCGCTTGTTGATGCCGAACAGCAGCCCGGCTTCGATCGGCGAGGTCTCGGGCGTCATGTCGTGGCCGTAGAGCGGCAGGCCCGCCTCGAGCCGCAGCGAATCCCGCGCGCCCAGGCCGATCGGCTGCACCTCGGGCTGCTCGCACAGCAAGTCGGCGATTGCGGCGGCAGCCTCGGCGGGGAGCGAGATTTCGAACCCGTCCTCGCCGGTATAGCCCGAACGGCTGATCCACGCGTCGACGCCGCCGAGCTTGAACGCCGCGCCCTTCATGAAGGTCAGTGCGCCCAGCGGCGTGTCGCCCGTCACCAGCCGATCGAGGGCGGCAAACGCCTTGGGGCCCTGCAGGGCCAGCAGCGCGGTTTCGTCCATGTGGCTGATCGTCACTTCGTCGGGCAGGTGCTCGCGAAGGTGCGCGATGTCGTCCCACTTGGTCGCGCCGTTGACGACGAGGTAGAAGCCTTCCGACCAGCGCGTGACCATCAGGTCATCGAGCACACCGCCGTTCTCGTCCAGCAGCAGCGAATAACGCGGATTGCCGTGCTTCAGGGTGCAAAGGTCGATCGGCAGCACCGCCTCAAGCGCGGCCTCGACGCCCTCGCCGCTGATATAAAGCTGGCCCATATGGCTGACGTCGAACAGTCCGGCGCTTGTCCGCGTCCAGTTATGTTCGGCGACGATGCCCCCAAACGGACCCGCGTACTGGATCGGCATCTCGTAGCCCGCAAACGGCACCATACGCGCCCCCCGCGCGCGGTGCCATGCGTCGAGCGGCAGCGCATCGAGCGGCAGGTCTTCGAGATGTTCGTCGGTGTCGTGGTCGGTCATGTGGGGCACCCGGCAAGCAGAAACGGCAGTCCGACGATGCGCGCACGCACCGCCACGATCCTGCCCCCTCTGTCGGGTGACCTGAGAGACTGAACCCCCGCAGCCAAAGCGCGCGGAAGCCTTACCCCTTCGGTGGCCCCGCCCAACGCGGGCGGTGCGCTTTCCAGAGTGTCACGCAGCCGAGCGGTCCGGTGGCCTGAGAGTTTCCGGGGCGGTTGCTCCTTCGGCGCCTTTGCCCAGGTTATGGGCATCGGGCTCTCCCGCTCGCCTGCCCGCACAGAATCGCTCCTGTGCGGAAGACGCCTCCGCCCTGCCCATATTGCTGCACCGCGTCAATCGGGCGAACGCTCCCCTGAGCATTGCGCGTGTGTGGATAACGCATTTGCGCTGGCAGGCGCGGCTGAATAGACACGCCCGCGGGATGAACCTCACCGAAATCTACCTGATCGCCCTGGCGATCATCTTCGCCGTTCCGTGGCTGGTGTGGCGCGTGTTTCGCACCGATTACTGGGCGCCTCTGGTCGTCGTTCAGATCGTCGGCGGGATCCTGCTCGGCCCCGGCGTGCTCGGCGCGGTGTTCCCGGATTACTACGCCTTCGTGTTCAAGCCCGATGTGATCCTCGCCCTCAACGGCGTGGCATGGTGGGCGGTGATGCTGTTCGTCTTTGTCGCGGGGCTTGAGCTCGACCTCGCCCAGACCTGGCGCAACCGTGCTGAGAGCGCGGTGACAGCAGGCTTCGCGCTGCTCGTGCCGATGGCCTTCGGCTGCGGCGCGGCGGCGCTGCTGCTGTGGAGCGGCCCGGGCTGGGCCGGCGAAAAGGCGCACACCTGGCAGATCGTGCTCGGCATCGGCATGGGCTGCGCAGTCACCGCGCTGCCGATCCTCGCGCTGCTGATGGAAAAGATCGGCATCCTGCGCACCCCGCTGGGCCAACGCATCTTGCGCTATGCCAGCCTCGACGATGTCGCGATCTGGGGCGTGCTGGCGCTGATCCTGCTCGACTGGGCCCGCATCGAACGGCAGGCGATCTTCCTCGTCGGTTTCGCGTTCGCCGCGTTCCTGATCCGCAAGCTGATGGCGCGGCTGAACGAGGCGGACCGTTGGTATGTCGGGCTGATCTGGCTCGCGATCATCGGCTTCGGTGCGGACTGGTCAGGGCTGCACTACATGGTCGGCGCGTTCCTTGCGGGCGTGGTGCTTGATGCCAAGTGGTTCGGCCACGAGGCGATGGACCGTTTCCGCAACACCGTGCTGCTGACGGTGATGCCGGTGTTCTTCCTTTCGACAGGCCTGCGCACCCAGTGGGACGTCGGCGGGCTGGCGGTGTTCGGCGCAGCGGCGCTGCTGCTGGTCGCGGCGACCGCAGGCAAGATTGCTGGCATCTCACTTGCTGGGCGCGTGCTCGGCTGGCCGCGCGGTGAGACGGCGATGATCGGCTGGCTGCTCCAGACCAAGGGGCTGATCGAGATCATCTTCGCCAACGTGCTGCTGGACAAGGGGATTATCTCCAACGCGGCCTTTACCGCGCTGCTGCTGATGGCGGTGACGAGCACGACGCTGACCGTCCCGATGGTCACCCCGCTGCTGAAGAAGCTGGGCGCGCGGGTGAAGGCCGAGGCTTAGGGCTTCTCGGTCAATTTCAGCGCGCGCGCCATCAGCGCTGTCTCGCGCGCGGTGAAACCGCCGGTGTCCTCGCCGCCTGCCGGGGGCGGGCTTTCGGTGATGAAATAGACAAAGCCCGTGTCGCTTTTGGGATCGACCCACAGGCCCGATTGCAACCCGTAAGCCTCGCCCGAGTGGCCCATGCGGGGGATGCCATCGGCGAACAGCTTGTCGTCCGAACAGGTGCGTCCGGGCTGTTCGATCAACTGGAGGTGCAGACCGTAGGTGCAGAAGAAGGTCTCGTCTTGCGTCTTGCCCTTGGCGAGAGTCCACATGGCCAGCTGCGCGGTCCCCGGCGCGAGAAACCCGTCCGCATCACCATGCTGGAGATCGAACAGCGCCTGACCGATCTTCGCCAGATCCATGAGGCTGATCCTGACGCCCCCCTGCGGCGAGAAGATCGACGCATTGGTGCCGGGCACATAGGCATCGAGGTCGCACGGCGTCCCCTCGGCCACGGGGATCGCGCAAGCGGGCGGCACCGTGGCGGGACCGTCAGCCGCGATCTCGCCGGTGTGGCGGTAAAGCGTGACCGCGCGCGCGCGCATGTCGGGATCGCAGCCGACCCACGTGAAGCAAGCCTTCACCCCCAGAGGCTTGAACACCAGTCGCTCGACCAGCCGATCATACCGCTCGCCCGAGACCGCCTCCAGCACCGTGGCGACAATGGGCGAACCGAGGTTCGCATATTCGAACGTCGCTTGGCCCGGCGCCCCGACTTCGCGCCACGCGGCAGGGTCTGAGAGTTTCGCCTCCAGGCTCTCACCGAGCGGGATCGAGTAGCCCGCGGCATCCGACAAGCCCGCGCGGTGTGACATCAGGTGCGTGAGGGTGACCGGCGCTTGCGGATGATAGGGCGAGCGCAATTGCCACCCGAGATAGTCCGAAACATCGCGGTCCAGATCGACCTTGCCCTCGTCCGCGAGCCGAAGCGCGGTGAGCGCCATGATCAGCTTGGAAATGCTCGCAATGCGCACCGGATCAGTGGCCTCGACCGCGCGGCCGGTTTCCTTGTTCGCCAGCCCCTCGACGATCAGTGGTCGGATGGTCTCGCGGTCGAAGGCGACCACCACGGTGGCGGGCGGCGTCGCGGGCAACGAAGGCGCAGCATCCTGCGCTGCGGCGGGGACGGCGATAAAGGCCAGAGCGGCGAGAATACGGCGGATCATGCCGCGCATCATCGCCTTCCCGCCCCTGACGTCAATCGAGATTCGGCCTGAGCCAGCGCTCCGCCGTCGCCAGATCGATCCCGCGCCGCGCGGCATAGTCCTCAAGCTGGTCGCGGCCCACCCGCGCCACGCCGAAATACTGCGATTCCGGGTGGCCGAAGTAGAAGCCCGAAACCGCCGCCGTCGGCCACATCGCGAAGCTTTCGGTCAGGGTGAGGCCGGCGTTGGCCGGCGCATCGAGCAGGTCGAACAGGATCGGCTTCAAGCTGTGATCGGGGCACGCCGGATAGCCCGGCGCCGGGCGGATACCGCGATATTGCTCCTTGATCAGCGCCTCACTGGTAAGCTGCTCGCCCGGCGCATAGCCCCACAGCGTGGTGCGCACGTGCTGGTGGAGGCCTTCTGCAAAGGCTTCCGCGAAGCGATCGGCAAGCGCCTTCAGGAGAATGTCGGAATAATCGTCCTTGTCGGCCTGGAACCGCGCCGAGTGTGGGTCGATGCCGTGGATGCCGACTGCAAAGCCGCCGATCCAGTCACCGTCGGGGTCGATGAAATCGGCAAGGCACATATTGGCCCGGTCGCGCGACTTCTTGACCTGCTGGCGCAGGAAGGGAAGGCGGATGTGTTCCTCGGCCTCGGGCAGGTGGATGGTGACATCGTCCCCGTCGCGCGCGCAGGGCCACAGGCCCGCAACGCCGCGTGCGGTCAGCCACTTTTCGGCGATGATCTGATCGAGCATCGCATTGGCATCGGCGAACAATTGCGTCGCGGTCTCGCCCACCACTTCGTCGGTGAGGATTGCGGGGTAATTGCCGTGCAGTTCCCAGGCGCGGAAGAACGGCGTCCAGTCGATCAACTGCCTGAGCTGCGCCAGATCCCAGTCGGGGAAGACATGCACCCCCGGCTGTTCGGGCGGGGCGGGCTTGTCGGAGAGGAAGGCGTCGTAGAAGTTCGCCCGCGCGTCTTCGAGGCTGAGCAGCACGCTTTGCGACTTGCCAGCGCGCGCATCGCGGACGTGGATATATTCGTCCTCGACCTCGGCGACATAATCGTCGCGCTGGGTGTCGGAGAGCAGCTTCGAGGCCACCCCCACCGCCCGGCTGGCATCGAGCACGTGGATCACCGGGCCATCATAGGCCGGATCGATCTTCAGCGCGGTATGCACCTTCGAGGTGGTCGCCCCGCCGATCAGCAGCGGCATGGTCATCCCGGCGCGCTGCATTTCCTCGGCGACCGTGACCATCTCGTCCAATGAGGGCGTGATGAGGCCCGACAGCCCGATCATGTCAGCCTTGTTGTCATTGGCCGAGGCAAGGATCGTCGGCCAGGGCACCATCACGCCAAGGTCGATCACGTCGTATCCATTGCACTGGAGCACGACGCCGACGATGTTCTTGCCGATGTCATGCACATCGCCCTTCACCGTCGCCATGATGATCTTGCCCTTGGCCTTGCGCTCCTCTTCGGGAAGCAGATCCTTCTCCGCCTCGATGAAGGGGATGAGGTGGGCGACCGCCTTCTTCATGACGCGCGCGGACTTGACCACCTGCGGCAGGAACATCTTGCCCGATCCGAACAGGTCGCCAACCACGTTCATGCCGTCCATCAGCGGGCCTTCGATCACTTCGATCGGGCGGCCGCCGTTGGCCGCGATGGCGGCGCGCATGATTTCGGTGTCATCGACGATATGCGCGTCGATCCCCTTGACCAGCGCGTGTTCGAGCCGCTTTGCGACCGGCCAGCCGCGCCATTCCTCGGCGGCCTTTTCGTCGGCGACGGACTTACCCTTGTAGCTTTCGGCGAGCGCGATCAGGCGCTCGGTCGCGTCCGGATCGCGGTTGAGGATCACGTCCTCGCAGGCATCGCGCAAGGCCGGGTCGATCGTGTCATACACATCGAGCTGCCCGGCGTTGACGATCGCCATGTCGAGCCCGGCAGGGATCGCGTGGTAGAGGAACACCGAATGCATCGCCCGGCGCACGGTTTCGTTGCCGCGGAAGCTGAAGGAGAGGTTCGACAACCCGCCCGAGTAATGCGCGTGGGGGCACAGTGTGCGCAGTTCCTCCACCGCCTCGATGAAGTCGACGCCGTAATTGTTGTGCTCCTCGATCCCTGTCGCCACCGCGAAGATGTTGGGATCGAAGATGATGTCTTCGGGCGGGAAGCCTTCGGCCACCAGCAGGTCATAGGCGCGCTTGCAGATTTCGATCTTGCGCTGTTTGGTGTCCGCCTGTCCGACCGTATCGAAGGCCATGACGACAACCGCCGCGCCGTAATCCATGCAGATGCGCGCGTGTTGAAGGAAGGCCTCCTCGCCCTCCTTCATGCTGATCGAATTGACGATCGGCTTGCCGCTGACGCACTTCAGCCCCGCCTCGATCACCTCGAACTTCGATGAATCGATCATCACCGGCACGCGGGCGATATCGGGCTCGGCGGCGATCAGCTTGAGGAAGGTGGTCATGGCGTGGACCGCATCAAGCAGGCCCTCGTCCATGTTGACGTCGATCACCTGCGCGCCGTTTTCGACCTGCTGGCGCGCGACTTCCACGGCGGCGGGGTAATCGCCCGCCATGATCAGCTTCTTGAACGCCGCCGAGCCGGTGACGTTGGTGCGCTCGCCGATATTGATGAAACGCGCGGAGGAGGAGGAGGGTTGGGTCACTTGTGTTCTCTCAAGGGTCATTACGCAGCAATAAACGCCTCAAGCCCGGCGAGCCGCATCTGCGGTTCGGGCGAGGGCACCTTGCGCGGCTCGGACTTGGCGACCGCCTTGGCAATCGCGCTGATATGCGCCGGGCTCGATCCGCAGCAGCCACCCAGAATGTTGACCTGACCGTGATCGGCCCAGTCTTTCACCAGCCCTGCGGTCGTATCGGGCAGCTCGTCATATTCGCCCAGTTCATTGGGGAGGCCGGCATTGGGGTAGATCATCAGCAGCGTATCGGCGATCTGCGAGAGCACCTTCACATGCGGGCGCAGCTGTTCCGCGCCGAAGCTGCAATTGAGGCCGACGGTGACCGGCTTGGCATGGCGCACCGCGTACCAGAAGGCTTCGACCGT
>JAIYAL010000107.1 GCA_027489095.1 Erythrobacteraceae bacterium | reverse complement strand
CTTCTCGCCACGGGCAACACCATCGTGATTGTTGCCGCAATGGCGTTGTTCGGTGGGAGTATCCAGGCGCAAAGCGGCATTCTCCCGGCATACTTCGCCGAACAGTTCCCGACCTCGGTCCGGTATGCGGGATCGGCGTTGTCCTATACCGGCGCCAACCTGCTCTTCGCTGCGCCGACCCCGTTTGTGGCAGCATGGATCGCAGGGCACTCGGCGGGGAGCTCAACCGGGCTCATCGCGCTGTGCGCCGGGCTTGCCGGAACCTCGTTTGTCGCTCTGCTGCTCAGTCCGGAAACACGCCACGTCGATCTTCTCGACATTGTCGCTCGCCGTGAGGCCTGACAGCCATTCATCGTCATGAGATCCAAAGGGACAAGCCATGCAAGACACGCTTTACACGATCTATCACCTGTCGATTGATCCAGCCAATTTCGATCAATTCCATGAGCTTGCCGAGCGTCTCGTCAAGGCGACCTCACAAGAGCCAGACACAACGATCTACGAATACGTGGTGAACGAGGCGCGGACTGAAGTGCACATCGTCGAGCGGTATCGCACCGCCGGTCTCCTTCCCCATGTCGAGCAGACCTTTGCGCCTTATGCCGAGCAGTTCCTCAAACTGGCGACAATCGAGAAGGTCCATGTCTATGGCGATCCGACACCAGAGATTCGTGCAAAGCTCGATGGGTTCGGCGCACTCTATTTCGCACCGCTAACCGGCTTTGCCCGCTGAATGTTAGCGACAGGCGCAGACCTGACACGGCACGAATCCTAGATTTCCGCCGCGCAAAGGTCCGAAAGCAGTTCGCGCCCCACTCTTGATATTCGGAAAAGATCACAATGACAGAAGCCTTTATCTGCGACGCCGTTCGCACACCCATCGGACGCTACGGCGGCGGGCTGTCGGGGATACGCGCCGACGATCTTGGCGCCTTGCCATTGCGAGCCCTGCTTGCCCGCAACGCAGGCCTCGATCCTGCTGCGGTGGAAGAGGTCTTCTATGGCTGTGCAAACCAGTCAGGCGAGGACAATCGCAACGTTGCACGCATGAGCTTGCTGCTCGCCGGGCTGCCGGTCACCGTCCCCGGGGTAACGCTCAACCGGCTGTGCGCGTCGGGACTTGAGGCAGTGGGCGCTGCAGCGCGGGCCATCGGCATGGGCGAAATGGCGCTTGCCATCGCGGGCGGCGTCGAAAGCATGAGCCGCGCGCCGTTCGTGATGGGCAAGGCGGCCAGTCCGTTCGAGCGCGCCCAGAAGCTTGAGGACACGACCATGGGCTGGCGCTTCGTCAACCCGGCGTTGGACGCATTGTACGGCACGGAAACAATGCCGCGGACTGGTGAGAACGTCGCAGCTGACCACGGAATCTCGCGCGCCGATCAGGATGCTTTTGCTCTGCGCAGTCAGCAGCGCGCAGCCGTAGCCCAGCAGAAGGGCATCTTTACCGAAGAGATCATGTCTGTCTCAGCGCCTGGCTCCAAGCGGGGCGAAACCATCGCCGTGACGGTTGACGAGCATCCCCGGTCCGACACCTCGCTTGAATCGCTTGGCAGACTGAAGCCGCTTTTCGGCCCAGACGGTACGGTGACAGCCGGCAACGCATCGGGCATCAATGATGGCGCCGCCGCCATGATCATTGCCAGCGAAGCCGCCGCCAAGGCGCATGGCCTCACCCCCAGAGCGCGCATCCTCGGCCTCGCCTCGGCCGGAGTCGAGCCGCGGATCATGGGTATCGGGCCTGTACCAGCCACCCGCAAGTTACTCACGCGGCTCGGGCTGGGCATCCAAGACTTTGACGCCATCGAACTCAACGAAGCATTTGCAAGCCAGTCGCTTGCTGTGATCCGTGCCCTGGGCCTGGCTGATGATGCCATACACGTTAACCCGAACGGTGGTGCAATTGCACTGGGTCACCCGCTCGGCATGTCGGGCGCCCGGCTTGCGATGACACTGGTGCACCAGCTTGAGAGCACAGGCGGACGCCGGGGCCTTGCGACGCTGTGTGTCGGCGTCGGCATGGGACTCGCGCTCGCAGTAGAAAGGATCTGATACAACTGAGCGAAGCTTTCTCTAGCTGATACCTAACCATTTTCCTCGGGCGTGCGACGAGGGTGGTCTCGCCAGACCTTGCCAAGCCATCTGAGCATACGCGGGCCGATCTCCTAAACCCCCGTTGCTGCTCTCGGATTCTTGAGAAAAACATTCAGGAAAGCAAAGTATTATATTGCCTTAATTTGATATTTTACCTGCAGAGACTTGATCATACTGGGCTGAAAATCTGTTGCTGGTGTCGTTCAGCCGGGATCCCTAATGCCATCCAGATCATCTTTGATGTCGAACTGCACCAAGAACTGCACGCAAGGCGCTTCGCCGATCTGGCCTGAACGATGTCCTAGGGCGCGTCCATCGGCGCTCGTCACGTTGTCGGCCCCCTAGCGATATCGCCGACCGCCATCTCGAGATGAAAAACCTCCTGGATCTCGGTGACACACTGCTCGGACAGCCCCTCGTGCAAATTCTAGGCAAGGCCTTCCCTGATTCTGCTGAACCGCAGCACCGCGTTGCCAAGCAAATGCTCCGGATTATCATAGGCGGCGATCTTAACGCAGAACACGTGGCATCAAGACGCCCGGCACATTGCTTCAGTCCTCGATGATTGCAACTGCACGGGTCCAGCCCGCTGATGCACCAAGGATCTTGTGGGGAAAACAGGACACGGTAAAACCATTGGCGGGGAGCACTTCCAGATTGTGCAGCTTTTCGAGGTGGCAATAGCCGATATCGCGCCCTGCCTTGTGGCCTTCCCAGATCAGTGAGTTGTCGCCCGTTTCAGCCACTTTCTTGGCGGTGTGTATAAACGGCGCGTCCCAACTCCATGCGTCGGTGCCGGTTACCCGAATGCCCCTGCTGGTCAGAAACATCGTTGCCTCATAACCCATTCCGCAGCCGACACTGACAAAGTCAGGTCTCCCCAGCGCCTTGCCTGCAGCAGTGTTGATGAGGACGATTTCCAGTGGTTGCAGCGTGTGGCCGATACGCGCGAGTTCGTTTTCAACATCTTGGGCAGTCACCACGTAGCCGTCGGGAAAATGCCGGAAATCGAGTTTAACGCCGGGCTGAAAGCACCATTCGAGAGGCACTTCATCGATGGTTATGGCGCGTTCGCCACCGTCCATCGTCGGATGAAAATGCCACGGTGCATCGAGATGAGTGCCGTTATGTGTGGTCAGGGTAATAGTTTCGGCTGCAGCAAACCCTGCACCATCGGGGGTGTCATCTGCGGTAACACCTGGAAAGAAATGGCCGAGCTCGGTCAGAGTTTCGCCATGTCCCTGATATGTAATGTGTGGGCGCATGAACGGCGGGTCCGACACCACATCGTTGCAGAGGGTGATGGAGAGATCGATGAATGTACGGGCCATCGGGCGTCCTCCTGAAAGAGATTGCATCGCAACGGTGCGAACGATCACGCAGCAATAGGCTTGATCGGCAGTTTTCCCCGTTCGCGCGATGTGGTTTTGAGACGTTAGGCTGGTAGGCCTGCTCTCTAAACCCGGGCGACCGGTGCTAACAAGGCCTCGGCAATGCTCTGTGCGTCAGGCAGCGCAAACAGCGGGCCGAGTCATTGGCAATTGGCGAACGCGATCAAAAGCTTCGGTTGAGTCGAGCCAGGGCGCTTTGCAACAACCGCGCAAACTCTTCAGGCGGACCATTGTCCAGTTGCAGTTTGCCCATGCGCACGCTGGTATCGACGACATCGCGACAGCGCTCAAAGCGCCGCCTTTCATAAGCCTGGAGCCCAGCCTCGATCGTCTCTGCCGCCGTTAATTCCTCGGCGAGGGCGATACCACTTTCCACTGCCATCCCGGCGCCAGACGCGAGATGCGGTGTGGTTGCATGGACCGCATCTCCAACCAGCACTATGCGGCCATTGGACCACGGAGCGGGTTGCAATGCAGCTGCAAGCGGACGGTAGTTAATCCAGTCCGCGCGCGTCATTGTCTCACGGATCCAGCCGGCATGCCCGCCGAAGTCACCCAATAGCGACCTCAGTGTGGTGAAGAGCTCCTCTTCATCCATGAAGTTTTCGCGCTCTACGTGTGGTGTGAGCAGCCACAGATAAACCTTGTCGGGACCGCAGGCAGTAATCCCGCAAGGATTGGCATGCCCAAGGAAAAACTCCGCCGCATCGAAGCTCGGCGGCCGCGCGATCGATATGCGCCAGCACCCCTGCCCGGTCGGCTGCGCAGGGCCCATGTGGGGGAACGCCAGTTCGCGGACGCGCGAGGCCACGCTATCGGCACCGACAACAAGATCATAGCGCTCGTGGGTACCGTCGGAAAAGCTCACATCAACTTCAGCATCAACGTTTTGCAATAAGTCTACCGTGAGGCCCAGACGCACGGAAATCGCAAGCTCGTGCACCCGCGACTGCATGATGCGGTGTAGAATGGGCCGCATGATGCCGCCCGTCGCCGGAAGGCCTTCCTCGATTACGGGTTCCTCCAGATCATGGAGATGCGTGCCATCGAAGCGGAACAGGCGGGTCTTGTTGGTGATCGCGCCTTGTTGCTTGATGGCGTCGATCAGCCCGAGCCGGTGATAAGCGCGCAAGGTAGGGCCGGTAATCGTGATCCCCGCGCCGTAGACACGCCACTCGGGATCGAGATCGATGAGGTCTACTGAACCGCCCCGGGACTGCCGGAGGCCATTCGGCTTAAGTTATGCGGCCATGGGTGTGTCGTCCAGCATGGCGTAGTAGCGCTCTTCGGCCTCGGCAGGCGGGATATTGCCGATGGGCG
>JAIYAL010000066.1 GCA_027489095.1 Erythrobacteraceae bacterium | reverse complement strand
CTCTTAATCAGCGGGTCCTTGGTTCGAGCCCAAGTGCGTCCACCATATTCGGTCTTTTTATCGATTTCTTGCGCTAGATCCGTCAGGATCGTTTGGCCTGATCAGGGTCAGGTAGCTTTACGGCTGGCAAAGACCATTTCGCGGTTGGGCCGCGAAGCTGCCGGAGAATCGAATGATCGCCATGGCGACCTCGGCCCTCCCCCGCGCAGCTCAAGCCTCAATCCCGATATCCGCTCGCCATGGTTTAGCGCTCCACGACATCAGCGCGCCACACTGGTATGAAACGCATCGAGCCTCTGCAATTGGGCATCACTTCTCGCAAGGCGAGGCGGAAGGTTTTGCCGTCCCAAATATACTCGTTACGTGCACCACAATCGCCAGTGCCCCGGCCTAGTTGATGGGCAATCAGTCGGCGACGCTCAGACTCCCAGCTTGCGTTGGTGAGATCGTTGCTCCCTTCTTCCCCTGACATGCCGCCGGGAAAATCAAGCTTTGCCGGGCGAAGATGCCCTGAATTATCGGCAATCATAACGTTGTAGCTGAAATTGTAGGCCCCGTTTTGGCAACGCCACGGGACCAGGACGAGCGTGGTCTTGCTGTCGAGTCGTTCAACCGTCGGCTTCTCAGACCTTACGATGTAACCATCACATCCATCTCGCTTGTAAAGCTGCTCAAATTTGATTGATGCTGGTGCCTGCCAGGATTGCCTCGGTTGATTGAGAGTAGCATGAACTGCGCGAGGTCCGGTGGCCTTTGCGTTCCCCGGACGAATGATCGCTGAGCGCGATCCAATGCGGCCTTGTCGATCCTCAATGTAAAGCAAGGCAGCCGATAACCCTGCAAGCGAAGCCTGTTTAAGGTCCTCGCCCTGGGCCGACTTCATGGTCAGATGCCTCCCCTCTGCCATGAGTTGCGCAAGGCGGGATCCTGATTTGCCAGAGAATGTTTCTGACCCCACGTTGATTGTTCGGCCATCGATCGAAAGCATCCACCCTGCTTCATCTGGCGGTTCGATCTCCACTCGCGGATCGGCGACCGGATGGCTGTCCCACACCAAAGCTACCTTGAGGGCTTCATATACCTCCGCGTCCCTTTCCAAAGCGATCGCGGTGCACGAACCCGTGTTGTCGCAGCCGACCATCCAGTCACCGAACTCACGGGTTTCGCTCGGCGAGGGGCCCCCGTAAACCGTAATCGCTGGCGCTATTGCCAGCATAAGCACGAATGACATACCGACTCCGTTTGCGAAAATCGAGCGAGCGAAGCGGACCAAACAATCGGCAGCGGATCACTCCCCTCATCTGGGGGATAGATGTCGTTGATTGCTCTGATACTCGGCTTCGATGACGCGCGCCTTTTATCATGCTCATGCATGCCCGCTGTCCGCGCCCGGGCGTGTTATCCGGATCAAACGGCCATTCCGCAGAGCCCCGTGCCAGCTTGATGCGATGTCGTTTCCATGAGGGCATTGCGTTCATGCCGAACCAGCGCGCGCCAAGACCGGTATTGGGTGCTGGCCCTTCTTGTTGCGCAGCCTGTTCCCACCTTGGCCGAGCCCGAGAACTATACGCTCGGCACTGCGCCGGAAGTACGGGAGTTTGGTGACTGGTCGATTTCCTGCGACAATGGCAAGCGCTGCGAGGCGATCGGTGTTTCGAGCGAACGAGCAAAGTTTATCGAAACCGAGTGGGGCGAAACGGGAATACTGGTCTTGCGCGTTACGCGGGAGGCTGGACCGGTCGCGCGGCCACGGGCGTTCATTGATGAGCGCCTATGGGACGGCCAAGCGACGGACAGACATGGCGTACTGGCTCTGCATGTTCTCTATGCGGCCGAGCACGATCGGATTGGCCCCGCTTACCGGTTGCTCCCGCTCAAAGGCGGACTGTACGAAATTGATCCCCGCGATGTGGATGCTTTTCTCGCTGAATCCGCCAAAACCGATGCTGTGACGACCCGCATGGCGAAGGTAGCCAGCATCGGTAGCACGCGGGGCATGATCGCCGCGCTCCGGTATATGGATGAAGCACAGGGCCGGCGCGAAAATGTCACGGCGATTTATGGCAAAGGGTCTGGCCCCGCCAGCCGCGTTCCCCAATCAAGGCTTCTTCCGCGGGTAAAGATCATTAGCGGCGTTGCTGGACGCGCGGGCATACAGGTGCCTGACGACCAATTGCGCCGCAAAGGCCTGTTGCTTTGCGGCGTCACGGCCGCACCGCACACCGGGGTTGAGTATCGTCTGGCCAATGGTGACAGGCTCTGGAGCATCAGTTGCGACGAGGAAAATTCTGACAATGCCAATGATTCACGCCTAAACCCGCGCAGCATGTGGTTCTTCGAACACACTGGTAACAGAAGGAGCTTTCCGAATTTTCCGCGGCCAGAGCAAGGACGGATGTCGTTGCCAAATACCCTGCCGAACAGCAGCTTCGACCCAGTAACGGGTCTGCTCACCGCGACATTGTTTTACGGCCAGAACCGCGATTGCGGATGGCAGCGTCGATGGGGCTGGGATGGCGCGCTGTGGCAACTTGTTTCGGGGCGAGAGCTGCATGGCTGCATGGGGGTCATGCCGAATGGTTGGCTGTCGATCTGGCGCAGCCGAGTTCGCTGAGCAAAATCAGTGCTAGGACAAAGCGTATTCCGCAATCCTAGCGTTCGCTCGCACCATTCTTCTGAAGCAGGTCCAAGTCATCGAGAAAGCTGGCGTCATAGGTATCCAGCCAGAGGCCTTCGGACAGTCCCGTCCCGCATTTCGGCATATCGCGCTTGGCGATCAGGCGAAAGCCATCACGGGTCAGCACCCATATCCAGTATCTTCCACAATCCTTGCCGGTCCCTTCGTAGGCGGAGGAAACCAACAAGATGCCGGATGTCAGACTCGCATCACGCAGCCAGACCTGCCCCGCATCAATCGGCGTGCCGGCCGGATCTGGTAGAACGAGTGGTACCAAAGGCGCCTTGCTGTCCTTCTGGCTGAACAGCAGACTAGGACCATCGACACCGCCATCGAACGCACAGACATATTGCCACAGTCTGGTCCCATCACTGAGGAGATGTCGTTTCGCGATAATGTCGGCGCTCGGGCCCGAGCATTGTGCCACTGTAACAGAAGGAAGTGCAGAAGCCGGGGCACTCTCAAGCGCTTGGATGCTTACGGCATTATCGGGACGGATAGATGGGTCAACGGAAGTTGGCGTAGTAACGTCGAACTGCGATTGAACCCGTTGCACGGCGGCATAGCCCCATTCAAAGCCGTGCTGCGGCAGCCTGGCAACCGCCTTTCCCGTCTGCGTGTCATGAACGATATGGGGAGTCTGTCGGCCCAGTTCCTGGAACAGGGCATCTACCTGCTCTTCCGGCACCAACAAACCAGCCGGTCCCGAATCGCCCGATCCAGCGCTTGCCCCAAGTTTAAATCCGGACAATTCCTCGATATTCTTTGGCAAGTGGAGCCAAGCCGATTTCTCCGTCCCGGAGCCCTTCCCTATTTCAATCCTGACAACGACAGGGGGCAGGATTGCCAGTTCCGGATCAAGAGCAGGCCTTGCGTCCGGCACGCCTATTCCGGTGCACAGGCCGCGATTGTTGCACGCGAAGGCCCAATCTCCGGAAAGAACAACCTCGCCGCGCAGCAATGCTGAATCCGGCAGCATTGTCCGGCCGGTGCCCGGCGCCGCCCAGAATATGCTGGCAACGGCAGCAGCAACGCCAGCTATTTGGTTCAAGTCCACACGCGGCCCTCCTCGAAGACCGCCCTTCCGCGACCATCGCTAGGAGACTACCCCTGTCAAAGAGGGGATCGACAACAGCTCCCGCCTCAACACATAGAAGGTCGCCGATTTGGAGCCTCAGTGGAATGCGCGGCAAATTCAGCATCCTTGCACTTGCGTTGTTCGCCACCCCCGTTCTGGCCACCTCATGGACTGCAGTCGATGACGCCGGAAAAGTGGCAATGAGGAAAAGCGCGAAGCCAACTGCACAATTGGCGAGGCGCGTAATGGTTGCCGGGAACGGGGATCTCGACACCTGCCTGACGACGTCGCTCGTCAAGGAATTGAGGCCTGGTGCCTTTCTCTCGGTCCGCGAGGGACCAGGCGTGCACACGAGGGAGATCGCGCGAATTTATTCAGGTCAGGCCGTCTGGAACTGCGATAGTGCAGGTGCGTGGGCAGGCATTGTCTATCGGCCCGGATCACGATCACAGGACGAAGGGATCGACTGTGACCTTGGCCCCAGCAACACGCCGCGCCGCCCCTATCGCGGCGACTGCCGATCGGGCTGGGTGCATGGCAGCTTTCTGGTGAGCCTGGCGGGGTGACGGGCTGAGGTGACAATTTCGTTCTTTGCCTATCACCGCGACCCTGACCTGCGGCGCAGTGTGGTGGACAGGATAGCCAATCTGATTGCCAATGATCGCCTCGCAAACGCAGCGCGCACGGATGCGGGCGCGGGCAGAATATGCCTGATCAGCGGCCTTGGAGATGGCACTTCTGATATTGCGATTGCGCACCGCAACACCGGCTTTCCGGCACCGCTGCTTTACTTGGCCGAAGCGATCTTTGAAGGTCTCCCCCCGGAAGATGCGCCGCACTTCGCAATCGCCTTAGTACGCTCAGCGGCAATCGATGGCGAGCTTTCCGACATTGCACCGGAATTCCTGAAAGGGATGCTCGAGGAAGCGGTTGCCGAACTAGGCCCTTCGCGCATCCGATCGACGGCCCGCGAGGCAGGGCACATGTTTGCCGAACTGGTCCAAGCGGCGGACCGACAGAAGGCGAAGGCGCTTGAAAGACAGGCGCGGCGACACGGTCAGGAACTGCCAACGCCAAATGAGGTGCTGGTGACACAGGTTCTTGGCGCGGCGCTTGACCAGTTCCATACGCACCTCTTGCCTGCAGTGCATTGGATTGCCCGTCTCTACGAGCCGCCCTCCGAACGGTACCGCCAATACGCAAGGAGACTGCTTGAACTGATCGAGGCGGCATGACGATCCACGGGCGATCTGCTCATCTTGTCGAAGAAGGATTTGCTGGGATTGTCGCCAGCGGCCCCTTAACCAGCAGCGTTGACAATGTAGCGAGCAGCAACCCAGCCATATTTGCAAGGACCACGATATGCGACGGGTTTGTCAGTATAATATGGCTGCCTACAATTTTCGCGATCGAACCCATCGGCTTTGTCGTAGACGATGCCAATCCAGCCATTGTTTGTGATGCGGGTGCACATGTCGACGCCGTGACCCGACTTCAAGCGGTCTATCTCTTTGGCCTTAATGTCGGGGGCCAACCTTACTGACAGAAAAGCGCCAGGCTTTAGCTGAATAACGGCACCGATGTTTAGGCCGCCGCCTGAACATTCTGACCTTTCCCAAGAGCCCCCGACCAGAATGGGGCGCGCTATGTCGCTTGGAGGCTGACTGACTGGATGCGCAACGCCCGCTAAAGATATCGCCGACATCAATGCGAGAGCTGTGATCCCCGCACATTCAGCGCCAAAGCTATCATACATTTTCGCACAAGACCTGCTGCGGCGCGCCGCCGATCTTGTATTCCCCGGCCTCATATCCGTCACCGGTGTAATTCTGCCACAAATCGATGCTGTGGATCCAGCAGGTCCCATCGGCCTTGCTCACCGCGACCCATGCCCCGATTTGGCGGTATTCCGGATAAGATGTCACCTCGTTTTTGTGGATGTACCAGTTGGCGCTGTATGGATGGATTTTCAGGATTTTTGCGCCCTGCACCAGCGTCGGGAAGGCTGAACGGAAACCGGCGATCCATTCTGCATTGTTCGACAGTGCTGGTTTCAACCGGACCGAGGCCAGAGAACCATTGCGATTACCGGTGACAAGGGCGGTGATCGCACGATCATCCCCCATCGTTTTCAACGCTGCCTGCGCGCGGGAAAGCATGGGCGCAACTTCCGCCATGTCGGGATAAAGCCTACCAATTCCTGTCAGACCATCGCGCAGAGCAAGCACGCTGATGCGTTGACCTTTGGCCAGGCAGATATCCTGTTCAAGCGGCGGCACATAGCCGTCTGGGCTGCGTTTTCCGGCGTTGTTGAATCCTTCAAGATAGCTGTCGATGCTGCGGCCGGCACCCATGACCTGCGTCAGATAGTTCTTGCGTTCGAGACCCAGCTTTTTCGGGTCGCTAGGGCCTGCAAGGAAATCGGCCAGCAGCCGGTTCGACATTTCGATGCTGGCCAGCGCGTTCTCCGCCTCGACCCCGCATCCACCCCTGCCGCCAAGGTTGATAATGCCATAGCGCTTGGTGAAATCCCAGGTGCGCTTGACGGGGTTCGCGGTGCTTGATGATATCGCCGCCGACCCTGTCTGCTGTACGCCATCGCCTGATCGTCGCGGGCTGCGGTCGTTTTGGGCAGCACCAGCCGTTGAGATCACCAACGTCGCGATGGCTGAAACCACAAGTCGCGCTGCAATGTTCATCTTCATTCCCCCAAAGGGTTGCGGGGGCATTGTGAACAGGCAGCCTTGCATGCTCTACCCCCTTAATCGCAGGGGATTGTCGCGTTCACGACGACGTTGGCAGCAGGAAGCTCAGAACGGCCGCGGATTGCAGGGTTGGAGATCCAACTCACCCCCAATACTTCTCACGACTGCGCATACTGGTTGTGGGCCACGCCCTCCCTTCAGCTCGGATGGCATGCCTTTGCGATTGCCGCTGATGGTGAGAAATCAAACCGTCATCGCCTTCGTGGCTGGACAGCGCGATGAACGGGAGGCGCAGAGCTGACGACCAGTATAACTGCTTAGTCCAATTTTGTACCAGGGATCACAAATCGGATAAGCGTTCCAACTTCTTGAGGATGTATCTCAAGCTGCCCGCCAACCGCCAGAGCCCGGGTTCGCATATTGATCAGACCGCGACCGCCCTGAACCGCGTCGGGAATGCCACGACCGTTGTCACCTATGCTGATAACAATGGCACCCTCTTCCGTATAGGCACTGGACAGGCTGATCGCGTTACCGCCCGAATGCCGCATAGCATTGGTCACCGCCTCCTGCAGGATACGCAATATCTGCAAGGTAGGGCGCGGGCCGGGACCAGGCAGACCATCATTCAGGCCATGCTTTACTTCAAAAGCCATCCCTGCCGCTTCGACCTGTGCCCGCACACGATGTTCGAAGGAGCGCAATGTTTCGGCCAAGCCATCCTCTGCTGAATCCATCGAATCGACGATCAGTCGCAAGTCGGCAAGGCTTGATTGCAGGCCTTGTTCGACCTCGATCTTGTCAACGCCGCCGTTGCGAACCTGCATCATCAAACCGAGCAACTGGCCGCCAATTCCATCGTGCATGTCACGGACAATTCGTTGACGTTCCTCCAGAACCACCTGCCGGTGCAGCATCTGCTTTTGCGCATCATAGCTACGGTCGAGTTCAGCACTTTGTTCAATCAGTTTCGCTGCAAGGATACCGTTAGACTGGGTCACCGTTTTCCGAGCCTCGGTTGCTTGCTTCGCCAATGACAAGATGATCGAAAGCCCGAGAGGAACGCCAACGATCGGCGACCACGGAAGTGTCAAAGGTACGTCGCGATCAAGCAAAGAATGTAGTTCGAATATGCTGCCTAGGCGGTCCAGCGCAAAAAATGAAAAGCACAAGATCAGCAATAATCTTTCGAGCCACGACGACCATCCGCTCCGCACAGTCGCTGCCGCTAACATCGTTGCCGCGATTACGCATAAAACGCTTACAAACCAGAATGATACCTCTAACATTCCACTAATCAGCTTGGGCGCAATTGCGGGCTCAAAGTTCGTCAGCAATAGTGGAATCGCTATGAGCACCGGCAAAGCGAGCCAGCTCCAGCGGATCAGGCGTCCGGACGAAAAGGCAAACTGCCCATCGCTTTGGGCATATTGCAAAGCAGACAAGCCAATGCCTGCACTGCTGAATACATAGATCCCTATGGTCACCGTGAATGGCCAATCTTGTGGAATGTAAGAAAGCACGGCCGTTGATACGGCACTCAGGCTTAGCAAAAGCATGATCGCGCGAATACGAGGCCGATCGTCTTTTGGCCAGTCAATCACAGCGCAAAGCAAAACCGTAAACACAAGTACGGCTACACCCGCCAAAGGTAGGTCCAGCGCGAACATATTTCGCCAACGATGTGCGCTCGATAAATTTTCAGCGTCACCAATAGAAAATGTCGGAAAGTCATTTACTGTCCCTGTGCTTCTTACATCGAGTGAAAGAATGTTTTCGCCCTTGCGAACGACTGCTGGCGGCAGGGGAACATATTGTGGGCCGACATTCAGACTTCCTTGCTGACGGGAAACCGTTACCTCGGGTAGAATGATTATGTTGTTGAGACGAATTTCAACGACGTCATCGCGCAACGACATGTACAAGCCGAGGTTATGACTATCTGCAACTGCCTTGAACGGAATGTAGAAGCGAACATAGTCTACGCCGGGAACGAGGGGCGCATAATAACCCTGCTGCCTTTGGCGCCTGGCAGTATATCGCTTGCCACCGTGTATCACGTTCCGGTTGGAATCTAGCGCTTCCAGTTCGATCGACGGGCGCTGATCGATTTGCGCGGGTCGCGAAATTTGCTCGGCATAATGGACTGCTGGCCAGAATAAAAACTGTGAAAATACAAGGAACAATGCGGTCAGGACGGCCGTCCTAATCTGCTGCGACGCAATCATTCAAGCTCCCCCATCTCATGATCAATTGCTGCCCGATCACAGAACAACAAAGTGCGCCAGAAATCGGAACTGATGACTTCAGATTGGGCAGCAATGTCAATAACATTCTGAAGATTGACCGGCGCTAGATATTCAGGCCACTTATCGTATTTTCTGCTTTGTCGGATAGAGCTTGGTTGGCATCGGGCTACACCGATATTATTGCTGGTCGCACTATGCGCTCGTTCACGCCGACCGCCGCCCAGAACAGAGGTTGCAACAGCACCAGCTTCAGCAGTGCCGTGCCCCACATCCGCGCCCGTGATCGCGCGACCGTAGTTTCCATCACTCCGGGATTGCACGGTAGGTTTGCAGCCATTGATTGAGGGGTATGCCCAAGCAGGCGGGCAGTTCGATCGCATCGATCATTTCAAAGGCCTTACCTGTCCACGCCCAACGGCGCTTCCAACCGCAACTTCCAAGTTCTTTTCCTGCATAATAGGATGATAACTGGCCGGACGCTGGATCGAACACGCTGTGCGGCAAGATCGGCACTTCTGCAGGCCGCCCTTTTTCACGGCGAGGCAGTTTGAAAATCTCGAACCTGTCGGCACCTGTTTCAACCAGCCACAGATGTGTGGGATTAAGAGACGAAGCGGAACAGATGATGGACCAGAGATTCTGCCCGTTGCGCAAACGGAACCGCTGGATATTCGTTTCATTTGTGTCATTTGGTCCACTGCAGTGGTTGTTCCGGATGCGCTGGACTTCGACATGGCCGGGCATTTCGGTCGAGGGCTCGTCTATCCCACGGATAACGCGAACTACGGGACGCGCCCGCTCGTCTGGAACCTCGCTCGCTGGCTTCTTGCTCTTCGCATAGATCGCCGTGACCGTATCGCGGCGCCCTTGATCTTCATCGATGTAACGCATGGCGGCGCCCAGCCCGCTGGTCGTCATGATGCCGTGCATAGATCCATCGCTACGCCGCGTTGCCGCACGTCCGGTTTTCACGGCCTCAGCAAAGAATGCGCCGACAAGATTGGGCGCCAGTTCATACCGGCCCTTTTCTATCCTGACCAACCTGTATGCCCGTCCAGTGCAATCCCCATCGCAATCATAATACACGTGCAGCGTAAGGACGCCCAAGTCCATCGCCTCACCCCAAGTCGTTGTGTCAACAAAAACCCTCGGACTTGCCTTTGGACCAGCAGCGCGCTTCACCCATAGCATTGGGCTGGCATAGTCGCCAGGATCGGTACTTTCGATGCGCCTGACATAGGCTCTCGACACACTTACTGCGGTACAATCATGCGCATTGTCACAAGCCACCGACCAGTCGCCATATTCCCCAATTTCATGCTCATTTCGATCGCCAGCCGGAGAGCCCTCGGCGAGGCAGTGTGACGCCGCGCCTAGACCGATCGCCGCGATCAGACCCAATCTAGGCACGCGAAAGCCATTTGCGCCAACCGATGAGTGTCATGACAAAACCAGCCATAACGACGGCCGCCGTGCCCAAATACCACCAGATCATATAGGCAAGGGATGTTTCGTACTCGAGCTGTTCGGTCAGCATCATGCTCTTATAAACGGACGGAATGCTTACAACCGTCGCCTGTCCGCCGGCCGCTAAGCCATCAAAATAGGATTCCCCCACATCGATGCTGGTTTCGGTCACCGCTGGATACTGCGACTTGGGAAACGGCTTACCCGCCTTCCAATCCGCAAATGTAAGCTGGGCGTTCAAATCATGGCTGAGATTCAGGGTATACAAGTCGCGGGTTTTTGAACGGCCCTTTCGGTCGGTATAGCTCTCACTGCGAACGGATTTGTCTTTGACGGTCGCAGTGGCAACCATGCCTTCGCTCTTCAGTGCTTCAAGCCTCGCTCCTTCCTGAATAGTCAGAAAGAGCCCGAAGGGCGCGAGCAGCAGGCAGCACAGACCGAAAATCAACAAGAACTCGCCGGGCTTACCCTTCCTGCGTTCGCGCAACCGGTCCAAAGCGGGTTGATAGTCGCTCAAGGCATCGTCCCTGGTACAGTCAGAACCGAAGCAATTCCCCTCGCCATCGACGCCTTGCTAATGCGGCGCCCGATGAACCACAGGAGCAGCGCAATGACGAGCGCGATCGCGATGTTTGGATAAGCATCGGACGGATCGAAATCGCGAACATCGGTCACCAGTTCAGGCCCGAAGCCACTAAATGGCGCATCGACAACGGTCAGCGTATCGCCGACCTTCGTGCTGTCATAAAGCTCACGCGATACCCACATCACGTCCGAAGCTTCACTATCCTTCGCTGGATCACCAACAAGAGCCGGCGGCATAGGAAGGGATGCCTCGTTGATCTTTGAGGGATAGTCGGCATATTTGACGGTCGATTTGGGGGCAAAGCGCACGCTCAGCACCCAGATATCACTTGTTGTTGTTCTGCCCGAACTACGCCTGCGAATTCCGCTTGTTTGCGAGGTTATCGAATCTTTGTTTTTGGCTATAACAACCGCCTTCGAAACCGTGCCCGAATTGCGATAGTTGTTTATGCGCGATTGCTCTTCATCCATCCGCATGAAGAAGATGAAAGCGAAAATGACTGCAATCACAGCCATGAGCTTGAAACAAAGGCCAATCCACGGCCGGGCCACAGCGTTCATGAAAAATTCCACTGATTACAACGATCAGCGATCCTTTACCCCCTCAATCGCCGGGGGTGCATTCCCTTCATTTGGGGGGGTTATTCCTGAAGCCTCCAACTTGTGGGCGCCCATGCCAACGGCCAATAAGCCGACGGAATCTGTCGGCAAATTGGCATACGTCGATCTTCTTTAACACCGAACTCACCCTGCTTGGTGTAACCATATTGCAATCGTATCCCGCAGTCCCAGCGTCCCTTTTTCGCTATCGTCATCTCCAAGATGGATACTGCGGAATCAAAACTGGCATCGTGGACTAAGCGTTTCACACCTTTGGTATCGGTCACATCAGCATCGATCAGGGTACCATATTCGTCCATCGCGACCGCAGGGTCCATCTGCCGTCGTTGCAGAAACGTCCTTGCACGCCCAGGGCAATGCGCGATCCAAAGGATCGTTTTCTGGTCCAGTTGCCAACCTTCGTTGGAATTGACGTGGGTTTGCGTATCGCAGGACAGCAAGACATCGTCAGGGGTTGGCAACCCCTTAACTGGCGGTACGCGAACGAAGATATAGTTGTATTCCTTCATCCACTTGCTCTGCTCGTCAGCCGACAGCACCGATGATAAGGCAGGTTGTAGTTCATCCATTTTCCGGAGGAGCTTCCCCAGATTTCCCTTCGGCAAGTGCGACAGGAAAGCTGCACGAGTGCGAAGCACCACCCCCGGCCAGCGCCGGAAAGCGCTGATAATCCGCCAACCCTGATCGCTCGGAACTCGATATTGCGGGTAAGCCGGATCGCCTTCGGCGGCACCAAGTTGCAACAGGATCGGTGGCGGCATTTTGGGCTGCCCGCGCGAATAGAGCCGGGCATGCTCGTCAGGCGGCGGCAAGACGAAACCATAGTCGTCGATAAAGGCGAAGCGCACATAGTGCTTTGCGTTCTTTTCAATCCCCCGACTGATCGTGACGATGGCGCGCATCTCGCTTTCGTCTCCGGACTTTTCGACGACCCCGATTATTCTGCAAATGCGGGAGCTATCACATTGCAGTATCCAGTCGCCAGACCGGTATGACTTGTCCAAAGCTTCTAGATATTTGGGCTTTGGCTCGTTTGCTTGCAGCACTGCGGACGAGAGTATCAGCCACAGGAATGCTGTGAAGAGGGGCTTGATCATCATTGCGGACTGATGCTGTTGGCGCGGTAAGTCTGGATCCAGTGCTGTTGGGCGATGCCGTTGCACACCGGCATTTCGCGCCGTTCGACCAAAACGAAATTGGTCCCGGTGCCTGTATGGCCCCACCGTTCGAACACCCCACAGTCACGGGCCGGCGTTTTGGCCCGAATGAGCACTACGATGCCGCGTGCGGGATAGGTTTCAACATCGATGACTTCGTTGGGTTTCCGCTCCGGATACTCAACCTGCCAATGCTGCAATTGCTGTTGGCTAAACGGCGTCAGTTCAACCGTATCGGCCTCCGGTGGAACCGGATGCGCATAATCGTTCATCACTTCATCGCCGGGCAGCAGCACAAGCGCACCGGGCGTGCCCTCGAGTTCCTGCTGTCGGTCGAAGAAAGCCAGCACTTCTTCAAAAGGCGCAGGATCAAAAGAAAAGCCGCGCTGGTCGTCAATTGATACAGCAACGCGTTTGGATTTGCGTAAACCATAAATGATTGACCGCGTATCTTCAGCTTCGAAACGATAACCGCCATCTCCATCAACAACGGCGGGATAAGCAAGGGCATTGCCGACGCCAGATTTGGCGTTGAACTGAAAGACCATCGTCACCAGTGGCGGCCTCAACACGGCACGCGGTGCTTGGTTCGCGGGATCCAGCAAACTGATTTGAGGTATGGCGTCGCGCTGCGGATGATGGCGTATTTGCAGGAAGGGAGTGCCGCGTATTTCAGGTGGAACATCCCCAGAATTCCATGCCGGATGGATCGCGGTGCACACATTTTCATTGTCGCACCCGGCGGTCCATTTGCCGAACGTCTTAACGCCAGGGTTTGCTGCGCCGGGTGTCGCCGTAACCAGCGCCAGAGCAAGCCATCGCCACACCATCACCAATAGTCCGGCAGCATGACGCTAGGATTGAGATAGGTTCGCACCCAGTCGCCGCTAAACAGGCCGACGCAATGGCGCGCCTCACTCTTTTGTGCGAGGAGAAAGCCAGAGGGCGTAAGCGCATACGTGATTACGGCGCCGCAATCGCCCGACGGCGCGGACAGCTTTCGTGTGACGAGCAACCCCTCTTCCGGCACGAAACGAGCACCCACGAGGCCCGCCGCGCCGCCGTCTTGAAGTTCACCAACCGCTTCCGCCAACCCAATCGGGGAAAGCGTCCCGTCACGCTTGTCCTGGATGTACCACAGGCTGACCGGATTGAACTTCGCCTCATTGGCACAGCGATATTGCAGCAGGCGCGTCTGTCCGTTCAGCTCCCACGCAGCTTCGATTCTGCTATCGATCGACGAACCGCAATCGGTTGCTTGGCGGTCTGTGAGCAACGGCGCGCGAAAGTTGGCCAATCGCACCGCGCGGCTTGGCATAATAGGTTCCTGCTGCACGACCCTAACCGGGTAGCGACTTTGCCATTGGGCATAGGTTTGTTCGAGCAAGCCGAACCCTTGGCCAGGCACATAAAATCGCGAGCCGTCGATGTCGTTTACCCAAATCAGAAAATCCTCGCCAGCCCGCAACTTGATGAGGACCATCTGGGCCATCTCGCCGGAAAGTTTGACGTCCGGTAGACGCTGTTCGAAATCCATCGGGATGACCGTCAGTCCGGCCGCCATGCCATCCGGACTGTCAAACTCAATACGTAGAGCGCCGCGGATCCCATCCATTTGCACCTTGCGTGGCGGCACTGCGCCGATTGCGACGCAGCGGCCCAGATTGTCGCAGCCCATGTCCCATGGTCCGATCTGCGCGACGCCGCGTTCGATCATATTTGGCAGCTCATATCGTTCCGACGATGGCGGCAAACAGCCTGCGAGAATGAAGGCCAATATCGAGCTGACCGCGCAAAAATTCATGGCCCACTGTCCGGCCCGTTGAATACTGCCGCACGATAGGTGATCACCCAGTCCTCGGGGCCGATGCCGGTGCCGCAAGTCGGCATGTACCGTTTCTCGACAAGTTTCATGCCCCCAATACCAAAAGCATAGGCGCGATAAATTCCGCAATCTTCGCTGTAGCTTTCCCAATGACCAAAATAGTGGACCATCCGAAGATAACCGGTGCTATCATCGAACCAACTGTTATAGGCACGAGCCGTTTGCGCCTGGTCCTCGAACTTGACGGGCTCAGGCGGCGCCCCCTGCGGACCGGAGATCAACCAGAAGCTGACCGGATTCAGTCCCTCATCGCCGCACGCAGCGCGCCAAAGAGTGGCACCGCCGATCAAGCCCCAGGCTTGCAACGAACTACCCATATGGCCTTCCGGGCAGCGCGCCTCGAAGTTGGTCAGGTCGGGATGGACAACGGGCTTTTCGATGCGCAATGCAGGAAACGACGTGATGCCTTCGGTCGAGTTCACCTGCTGCGCTGGCAATGCACGCCATTGTGCCAGCGCCGACATCGCGGCAGCAAAGCCTTTTCCTGACACGTCGTATCGGACAGATTTGGCCGAAACATGGACTGCGTCAGCGTCGCCACCATCGTGCAGTGCAAAGATCAACCTTATGGCGGCTTCTGGAGAAACGTCCTCGATGACTTCTCCGGAACGGACGATCGCAACGCGAGGCGCATCGGCCGCATCGCGGGGCAGAATGATCCGAAGTGAGGCTTGCTCAAGGCCTGCTGAATATTCGCGAACAGCAACTATCGCGGTGCAAGTCCCTAGATTTCCGCACCCGATTACCCAGTCGCCAAAGCTGACTGCGTTGCCCTGCAGCTGTTCGGCGAGCGATTTTTCTATGATCGGTGGCGTCGTCTGTTCATTCGCTGTCGCGCATCCCGCGAGCAAACCTATTGCCAGCACGAACGACATCAGCCTGCCAAGGCTATTTCCGTTACTCATCGGGGCCAGCTCCTTCCGTCGGCGCATAATACGTCGGGATCCAATCCGCTGGGTCCAGCCCCATGCAAAGCGGCATTTCGCGCCGTTCAAGCAATTGCCACCCGCTTTCGGTAAAGCCCCATGCCCGAAAAGAGCCGCAATCTTCTCTGCCCTTGTAGAATTTGTATTCGCGCAAAACTCCAAAATCGAAGTCGAAAGTCGCGCTCTCAAGCCCATCAATACCAGCGCGAACGACCTGATCTCTTGGCTCGGGAAGGCGGAGATGTGCTGTCCGCACGCTGGCCTCTGGTGCCATTTCCCAATACGTGCGCGGTGGATATGAGCCGTCGTCGCATGAATAGCTCCAAAGCTCTGCGCCGTCTGGGAAACCATACCGCTGCATGGCTTGCATCGGGCTCTTGCCGCAGTTCTCTGCCGCATCAATCGGAGCCAAGCCCGGCAAGATCAAAGGCACGGCCGGAATGCGGCGAAGAATGCTCTTGATCGGTATGTCATTACCGCCGACAATATCCTTCAGTAGCTGTACGTGGCGCTTCTGCATTGCATTAAATGCGCGTTTGAACTCGGACTCAGGGAAGCGGACGATGGCCCTGCCGCTTGAAAAATGGCTTCCTTCCAGATGCTTATCTTGGCTCAGATGTCTGATGACCGCCAAAGCTTCCATTGGAAGAAGCACTTGGCGCGTAAGCCCGTGTTGCGGTGAGATCGCAGCGACATCATATTCGACATTCAGCACAAATGGCTCGGCCTTGCCGTCCAAAGCTTTGAGACCGGCATCGAATGAGTAGGGAACCAGTTCAACAACTGGATTGCCATCAGCAGATCGCTTCAGGCTGATCTGGATTGCCATATCATGTTCAGGAACATCGGGCACACGCAGCGCCAGTGTTTCTGGAAAGCCGATCATCGTGCATTCGGCATTGTTGTCGCATCCGACCAGCCAATCGCCGTATTGCTGCACCTCCCCTCGCACCAATTGAAAGTCAGGATGCAGGGACTTTGCTTGCGCGTCGTGCAAAGCGAACAGCAATGCCACTCCCGCTAAGGCGGGTGACAGCGTTGCCACTGCCACCCGCCCCAGCGACCAGCGCCTGGACTGTGGGCTCCAGATCACTGGCCGGGTTGCCCCCCGAAGGGAGTTAGAAGGCGAAACTGACACCCGCCTGCACCGCATGGCGGTCGGTTTTGCCAATTTCACCACGATAACCGAGGCTGAAAATTGCCCCGCTGCGGGTGGTGTAATCGAGCGCGACCCCGAACACCCCTTGCAGTGTATCGCGTGTATCGCCTTGCAAGACGATGCCGGCATTGCTGACCGCGAAGGTTACCGGAATCTCGCGGTCGCCCAGCATTCCAAGATAACGACCGCCAAGATCGATCCGCAGGTCTATGCCCTCTGGCGTTTCTTCACCGCCGTTCGACATATCCCACAAGCTGGTTTTAGCGGTGAGCCTGGCTTGGCCTTCCAGCGTACTGGTTTTCAGGTCGCCCAGCGTCAGACGCAGCGGGCTGGTACCGCTTTCGGTATAGCCATCCTGCGTCTGTTGCACATAGCTGCCACGCGTATTGGCACTAAACGACCAGCCGCCTGTCGAACCCAGTGGCAGGCCAAGTTCGGCGAAGGCACCAAAGATCTTCGAATCTGTTTCGCCATCGACGCTGCCGGAGAAACCGTTGAAGCTGACGTTGCGAAGCGTATCCTGATTGACCTTGCCGTAAACCAAACCGCCGCCAAGCGTGAAGCTCGTACCCGAATAACGCGCGTTGATGCTGCCGAGGACGCTCGACTGGTTACCACCACCGCCATTCGAACCGAGCGTGATATCACCCTTGGCCCAGCCGATGGCTGCGCCCAGCGTTACCGAACCGCCAGCATCCACATTGATTCCGCCGCTCATCCCGCGTGTTTCGTGATCATAGGCAAGTGTGGTTCCTGAGGCACTGCGATCGCCCCATGCGCCAAAACCGTTCATCCAAATGCGATTTCCCTCACCATGGCGCACATCGCCCACACCTATGCTGTCAATGAAGCCAAGCGCAGTGTCAGCCGCCGCCAATGATTGCGCATTGAAGGTGGAGGGTCGGGCTGTCAGCACCGAGGGCGCCATCAGCGCCGCCCCAGGCTGATAGAATACCGACAGTGGCAGCAGCGCCCCGACCGTCTCGATCGTGGTGAAGGTGCCGGTCAGCGTGCCGCCGGTGCGCAGGAAGGTGCCGCCCTGCCCCTCGGCCCCGCCCAGCCCGACAAAGCGCACCGTCCCGCCGTTCAGCGTGGCATTGCCGGTCACGTCGAGCAGGTCGATATTCCCGGATGCATCGAATTCGACTTCCAGAACCGAGTTCGCATTGTGCGTGTAATTGCCCTGCACCGTCAGGGTCCCGATGCTGTTACCCGGAGCGACAATGCCATTGTTGATCAGGTTGCCGATGATGCGGCCGGTGCCGTCAAGTGTGGCATTCGCGCCCACTGTGACGTTCGTTGTGCCAATCACATTTATCCGCGTGCGTCCGGCAACCAGGTCGAGCGCGCCGATCCCGAAATTGTTGGCAAAGGCCAACTGTCCGGCCCCCAATTTGCGGAATGTGCCCGCACCCGACAGACCGTTGCTGAAACTGGTGGTCGCGGCATTGGTGTATTCCAGCACGGCGCCGCTGCTGATTGCAATCGTCCCGCTTCCCAGCGCGCCATTGCCTGCCACGCCAAGCGTGCCTGCTTGAACAGCGATCCCGCCGCTATGGGTGTTGGTACCAGTCAGATTGGTCAGTCCGGTCGAAGCCTTGAAGATCTGGCCGCCGCCGCTGGTATTGTTGGCGTAGGTAACGTCGCCCAGTGCAAGCGACGCACCGGACCCTATCACCACCGCTCCGGTACCAAGTCCATTGCCGAAGTTGAGCGACAGACGCCCGGCATTGATAGTGGTACCGCCGCTAAAGCTGTTGCCATTATTGACGACAACCGTGCCGCTGCCATTTTTCACCAGCGAACCAGCGCCGCTTACCGCATTGCTGAGCGCAACATTGGTCGATCCGCCATAGTTGATATCGAGCACCGATCCCGATGCAATCGCCACCGCGCCGGTTCCGAGCGAGGCTGGATTGTTTACGGTCAGCGTGCCCTGCTGAATATCGGTCCCGCCGCTATAGCTGTTGTTGCCGGTCAGGGTGCCGGTGTTGTTCGCGGTCTTGATGACCCGGCCTGCCCCCTGGATGTTGTTGGCTAGCGTGACGCCGCCAATCCCGATTTCGGCATTTTGCAGCACAATTACCGGGCCCGTCCCGAATGCGCCGCTGGCATTCGCGACGAGGCGACCGCTGTTGACGATGGTGCCGCCGGTATAGCTGTTGGCATTGTTGACCGCGAGCAGGCCGACACCATCCTTGGTCAGGGTACCGGCGCCGCTGATCTGGTTCGACAGGCCTTGCGTGGTCGCATTGTTGACGACCAATTGGGTATCCACCGCCGTCGTGACATTGCCCGCGCCGATCGCACTTGTGTCGTTGACGATCACCCGTCCGCCAACGATGTCGAGCCCGCCGGTCAGAGTGTTGCTGAGCAGGGTCAGGTCACCGGTGCTCGACTTACGCAAAATGCCAGCGCCGCTGATCGCGCCGCTATAAGTCGCGGCTCCGCTGATGAACAAGTCGAGCGCCGCGCCCGCCTGCACGGCAACAGGGCCAGTGCCGAGTGCGGCCAAGTCCGCCACCCGGATCGCGCCCTGCTGGATATCGGTGCCGCCCGCGTAGGAGTTGGCTCCGGTCAGGAACACCGTGCCGCTGCCGGTCTTCACCACGCGGCCAAGGCCGCCGACATTGTTGGACAGCGTGGCCATGCCGGAGGTCGACAGATCGAGGACACTGGTCGCCACGGTCAGATCGATATTGGCTGTGCCGATATTCTGGCTGCCTTCGATCTGCAGGATGCCATCGCGGACAAAGACGTTGTTGGTAAGCCCGTTGGTGCCGGTCAGCGTGACCCGGTTGGAGCCGCGCTTCTCGAACACGCCATCGCCTGACAGGCTTGCGGCCACGGTCGTATCGCCAAGGGACGAGGTATCCGTCCGCAGGATGGTGCCAACCCCCACCAGCACCGTTCCGCTGCCGAGGCTGCGCCCGTCGGTCACGCCGATGCGGCCATCCCGAAGATCGATCGTGCCGGTGAACGCGCTGTTGTCGCCACCGAGTTCGGCGGTGCTGTTGGCGGTCTTGATGATCGTGCCCGTGCCAGAAATATTGTTTAACAGCAGGATGTTACCAATGCCCAGCGTGCCGCCGCTGTCGATCTGGATATTGCCCGTGCCAAGCGCAGCGCCGTTGTTGAGCCCGAGCCGTCCGGCGCGGATCGTGGTGCCGCCGATGTAGCCGCTCGCAACATCGAGCACCACATCGCCCGTGCCTTCCTTGATGAAGGAGCCAGCGCCATCGAGGAAGGTGACGGTCTGGAGCAGCTGGTTCGCGCTGTTGTAGTTGAGGATCAGGCTGCCACCCGCATTGGCGATCACTAACCCGGTCCCGAGCCGCGCAAAGCTGTCGACCCGAACCGCGCCCTCCTGGATCAGCGTGCCGAAGGCATAGGTGTTGGTGCCGGTCAGATCGAGCGTCCCCGTCCCCGCCTTGATGAAGCCGATGGTGCCGAGGATGTTGTTCGCCAGCACCTGATCGGTATTGTTGCGCACCACCAGCGCGCCCGCACCATTGCTTGAAATGATGTTGCCGCTGCCCAGCGAGACAACACTGGCAACCTCCAGCAGCCCGCCCTGGACATCAAGCCCGCCGCTGAAGGTGTTGGTGCCGCTCAGAAACGCAGTGCCGTTGCCGGTGACGATCACCTGCCCGGTGCCGCTGATGTTGTTGGTGAGGTCAAACCCGCCGAAGCTCAGCACGGCGTTGTTTTCGATTGTCCCGATGCCGAAAGCATTGCTCGACGCGATGATCGCGGTCCCCGAACCGATCCGGAAGGTCCCGGCGAAGGCCGAGCCATTGCCGCCATAGGTCACGGTCTGGCCGGCCTGCGTGATCGTGCCACTGCCGAGGAAATTGTTGTTGGCGGTCGCATTGCCTGACAGCGCAAGGATCAGCGTCGCCCCGCTACCGACAGTGACAAAGCTGTTCGACTGGCCCAGCGCCGACAGGTTGGTGACCGAGGCTGCCCCGGTGTTGACGCGGACGCTCACATAATCGCCAGTGCCGTTCAGGAAGCGCGTGTTGTTGGCCCCGGCGTTGACGTCGAGCCGTTCGATATTGATGGTGTTGACGTCCCATGTGCCAGCACCGGCAAGGGTGACCCGATCAGTGCCCGACCCGCCATCGAACAGAATGTTGTTCCCGGTTCCGCCGTTGAACACCGCCGTCGCACCGACAGTGATCAGGTCGTCATCATCACCGGCCGCGATCGCAAGCCCATTGGCTTGCACCGTCATCGTCCCACTAAGGGTGAAAAACTGGCTGCCCGCTCCCCCGGTGAGCAGAAACGCACCACCATTGTTGCCCGACCCTACGAGAATGCTGCCAGTTGTTCCGTTGAAGCTATTGCCCAAGCCAGTGGTGGAAGAAAGGTTGATGTTCCCAGGCGTCGCGGTGACCGTGCCGGCTCGCGTATTGATGCTACCCGAGCCGTTCAGCGTCGCCGTCAAATTGGTCGCATTCGCCACAAACAGGCGGTTGGCATTGCCGGTGGTTGTGCTGTTTGACCCAGTGAAAACCAGATTGGCCACATTCCCGTTAATCAGATCGACTTCGTTGCCGCTACCCGAAAGGGTCAATGTGCTGTTGTCGAGCGTTGCACCGGGACCGGCCAAGGTCACCAGGACGTTATTCGCGTTGACCGTGATCGTCTGGCCGGTGTTGGCGCCGGTGCAGTCCACGGTCGAACCGTTGACGGTGACACTGTTCAGCGGCTGTGCCGGGCTGGTGACGCATTGCGCCTGCGCCTCGCTCGCCAGCATCATCGACATGATTGAAGCTGACACCATCAGGCCCGAAGTGCGGGCAAGCTTGCGATAGTTCCGAGCGCGAGCAGCAGTCATAAATTTCCCTCTCCGATTGGATTTATGCAGCGCGTTTTCCATTCCATGCGCGCCGATCAAATCCCCACAGAGGAGGGGGTAATGCCAAGTATCCTCGATTCTGACCCGACGCGGGGATGCCCGCGGCGGCGATGATCTGGTTCAATATCGCAAGCTATCGCACGTCTGCGATGGCGTAAGCGCATGGCACCGCCTCAACGCTCAGCCGTGGCGACCCATGTCCGTCAGACTGCCAACATGGGCACATCGGTTCTGATCAGAGGGCCGTGGTAAAAGATGCGATAAATCAAGAAACATCCCGGCCCTTATGGAGCCAGGACGTCAGTGCGTTTAGGCACTTCGGGGCCGCATTGTTCTAATCGCGGTCAATGCGGATGAGCTTGGCTTGTATTGCCTCGAACACGGCCTCGCCGCGCGATTTGACTTGTAGCTTGCGATAAATGCCCTGCACATATTCGGCGACGGTATAGGGCGACAAGTTCATGATCCGCGCAGCTTCCTTCCGGCTCAGCCCACGCGCCAGATACTCGAGCAATTCGCGCTCTCGGGGAGAGAGATGCGGCGCATCGGGTTCTGCCTCCTCCACGACGGGTTCATCTCGAACGAGGCTCAACAAGTGGCTCGCCGCACGGGCACTGATTGGCGTTTCGCCAGCCAGCGTCGCCCGCACATGAGCCAGTACCATCTCGGCGGTCGTGTCTTTCAAGATATAGCCATCCGCCCCGGCCTTCAGTGTGTTCAGCACGCTCGCTTTATCTTCGAACACCGTGAAAACCAGTACGCGGCAGCTTGGCACTTTCGCGCGGATGGCCTCGATCACGCCAATCCCGCTACCGTCGGGCAGCCCGAGATCAAGCAACGCAAGATCGGGCATCATGTCCACCAACGGCAGCCCTGTCGCCAGGTTTCCGGCATCGCCGACGACCTCAATCTCCTCAGCCGCCGCAAGCGCGCCGATCGCATACTGTCGCAGCCGCTCGTCATCCTCGACAATGATCACACGGGCTTTGGCTCTTGGGGCCTGATTTGCCGGATCGTTTTCGATTTTGCTCATTGCGTTACTGATGCCTGCCACTCTTAACATTGTCCATCCGGCCTTACGGATCAGCCTACGCCAGAGTTCAGCCAAAGGCCGCCATACCTTTTCGCGCCTCTTCCATGTTATCGGCCAGATGTCCGGCATCTGCACCCACGCGGATCGCGGCTTGATAGCTTTCTAGCGCGGAGCCATAGTCTTTCTCGAGGTGGTAGCAGACGCCGATTTGTTCGAGAGCAAGGGAGAGCTCGCTCGGATAATCGCGCGAAATTGAAAGCCAGGCTTCGCGACCCTTGGCCATTTCATTGGCCAATACCAGAGTGATTGCAGCCTTTTGCCGCGCAGCGCGACTATCATTGCCAGGATCGTTGCCAAGCGCCCGATCCAGCAATTCAATCGCCCGGGCCTCATTTTCGGCTGTATCCCTGGCTTCGCACCTCGCTCGTGCATTTGCCTGTGACGCAACCCCTGCCGCCCTTTCCTCTGGCGTACTACCACCGAACAGATTGCTCCAGAATCCCATTGTTGCGCCCCTTTCTTATTTGCGCTGAACCAAACCACAAGATTGAGGAGTCATCATCCCCGCCACATGAGGGGATAAAAGCGCAGTCAAACAATCTGCATCAAGCACTTCACAAATTGTGGAGGAAATCGCGATGCGTAAGTCTGTGATACTCTCGCTCGCGCTGGTTTCTGTAGCGCTCGGCGCTGCGGCTGGCGCGCAAAGTGACCCCAGAGCACGCTTTGAGCGCATGAGACCGTCAGTGAAAACCGGTCCTCAAAAGCCTGCTGCCAGTGGACCGATTCAGGATCAGGGCGTGCATAATGCGGTCCATGCCGCGCACCAGAACCAGATCGTCTTCACCCGATCCGACCTTGGCATCGGCGCGATATCAGAATCCGACATCGCCACTGATTTTGTGCTGGGCCAGCCAATGTTCTTTCGTGTCTTCACTGAACGCTCAGCGGTGAATGCCATTGCGGCGGCGAACCAGATGCCTGCTGGCGAAGTTTACCCAGACGGGGTTCACTATACGGCGCGGTTCACAGTCGCTGGTCAGGCTTTCGACACCACCATCTTTCCCTGGGGCAATCGAAGCGATCATCAAACCTGGACCACATGGCGCGGACAGTTCGTCAATTCAACGAACGCCCAGCGTACACCGGGTTCAGACGCATTCCTTGAAATGCTGTCCCGCACGACCGCTGCCGGCCTTCTCAAGCCCGGCACACACAGCGTGATGATGGAAGTGATTGCCAAGACCAATACCGAGAGAAATGGTCCAATCAGCGCAGGTCCGGTAGCCAAGGGAACCTTCAATCTGACCGTCCCTGCGGGGGTCTTTCAGGCCAGCAATCGGCATGTCTGCGGCGCAGTCCGAGGTGCCGCAGGAAGCGCCGCAGTCGAAACCCGGGCGTTGGCTCATGCCAAGCAGTTCTGGGATTGGGCAGATCTCACGCCTGTAAAAGCAGTGGCTGTAGGCAATGCCTGGACCATTGAGAAGAATGAGCTGACCAGCGTTCCGATCGAGCGTTACACCGATGTTGCCATTCTTGCACGCGGGGCAAAGTATTGCACCAGCCACGTCCATAAGTTCACCCAGAGTTATGCCGGTGCCGGCACCTACGACCAAGGCGGGATTTCGGTGAACTTCACCCCCGGCTACATTCCGTGCGCTTGCTTGGGCTGAGGCCGCGAGGCGCCTTGCACACATCAAACCGGGGAACACCCAATGAAATACGCAATTGGCATTCTTCCTGTCTGCGCTTTCCTTTCCGCGTGCGGCACCGCAGATGGCGAACTGACTCCGGGCAACTGGAAGAACACGATGGTCATGACCAAGTTCGACATCCCTGGTGCCCCCCTTGCGGTGGCAAAACAGGCGCAGGCCGTTTTGAACAAGCCGCAATCGACAGAAGCTTGCATGACGCCCGCAACGGCCAAGGCCGGCGTGCGCGAATTTTCCAGCGGGATGCAGCAGGGCGATTGCAAGATGGAGGATTTCAAGCAGGGCGGCGGCAAAATGTCCGGCACAATGGTCTGCACGGGCGTTAGCGGCATTGGCGCGCCGAAGATGAAGATGGACGGAAGCTACACGACAGGAAAGGTAAGTATGAACCTTTCCGGCGACATCCTCGACACCAAAATTCCTGGCGGCAAAGCCAGCATCGGCATGACGATCACCAGCGAGCGCATTGGCGATTGCAAAAGCTGATACCTTGCTGACGCTTCACTATACTCCCGAGGATGAATGGCATGGCGAGCTTCGCGCAGAGGCCCGCCATGCCGGTTTTGCGGGGCAGTCCAGCGCGTGGTTCAAGTCCGATGAAGTGCGGAAATTTGCCGAAGCGCTGAGGACTTATCCGCCAAAGCTGGAGGAACCCGTCACGCTCGAGGGCGGCTATTTTTCGGACAGTGCTGCGACCTACCCGGCGCCAATCGAAACCCGTGTCAGCATTCGCATAGCGCAATTCGGAAGCAGGGGCCGATGTTGGGCGCATGTAACACTGTCCGAACCCGACGACGAAATTTTGCCACACGCTGCCGTCATCAGCTTCATTGTCGAACCCTATGCGCTGATGCGCTTTGCCGATCAGATCGAGACAATGCTTACGAACGGAGGCAGCGCTGGATTGCCCGCGTCGGGCAGCGGTGCCGGGCACCCGAACACCTTGACCGCGCGCGAAAAGATCCAGCGTCCCTATTCGCCGCTATTCCTAGAACTGCGCGAGGTGTGCACCGCTTTGATGGACCGGATAGAAAAAGGCACCACACACCAAATTCCTCCCAGCGACCAGCAGATGGTGAGCGAAGAATGGGAGCAATATGATCCTGGCTTGATCATCGCCACAATCGACTGGGATCAAGCTCGGCTGGTCTTCAACTGGGCCGTCGATGACGAAAACCCATTCCGCGCCGCCCGCTCGCCTGAATACGTTCTGGAGCTCTACGCCCTGAAAACCGAGGCGCAATCCAAAGAGCATTCCCGCGCCTGGTTTGAAAGCTATGCGCTCTATCTACTATCCGCCGCGCAGGGCCATTTCGGAGACTTCTACCGCGACGGCCCGACTGACGACATCCCCTATTACCGGAACCTAGTTTACGCGCAGGGCATGGTCGAGACAGCCGCCCGTAAGTGGATCAAAAACGTCATCTTCAAATATGAAGACCGGCACGCATGATCGCGTGATGTGTCACAGGAAGATAAGGCTATGAGCTGGAAGAAGGCTCGTGCGGGCGACGAGAGAGAAACTGTGCTGATGTGCACAGCGACCCAATTCCGTGAAATTGCTGGCGCAATCACAGAGCTGATCGCGCGGATGGAAGCCGATTGGGTGGCGCAGGGCCAACAGAAGGAGGAAGCGATATTCATCGATATCAATGCCACCATCGGCCATATGATGTTCCTTTGGGACAAAAAGGGTGGCGGAGCTTTCTCCTTTAGCGACGACTGGCCGCCCTATTATCTCGAACTAAGGGAGCTGTGGCAGGAATCCGAGGAACATCGCGATGGTGCGGGTCATTTCGACCGGCAAACACGTCGTGCGATTTACGTGGCGGTGAAGGACATGCAGATCGCAGCAGAGCGATCCGGCCACGCTGAACCCTATGAAGTTTACCATTTGTTCGAAGGCACAACCAGCCGGTTGCAGCGGGTGGTGGTGTGATGTCTACAGGAAACCGCAATGGACCTTGACACCGCAATTGATGAATCCGGATTGATCCCAAAACACATCATGGATGACGCCAAGCTCTCTGCCTTTAGTAGTTGGCAAGACCGCGAGTCCAACGACGAGTGGATGTCAGATATCCGACACGAATTTTCTTCGGCGTTGGACGCTGGCAGGCCTGAATTCGCCGCGGCTCTTGTTTTTGAAGCGCTAACATATGCGTTCAGCAACAAAGATGAGTCGGACTTGCTGTACCTGCAAGGCATTGCCCTGACCAAGATGCTCCAGGCTGGCGACACGGCCGAACTGCATGACTATCGGATTCGCGCTTTTGAAAATGCTCTCAACGCTTTGCTTCAGGATCGCGGTTGGACGCACGCCGAAATTTTGTGCCGTACCGCGCTTGCTCATGCAAGGCTTGACGCGGGCAAGGCCAAGGCTGAAGCCAAAATGCTCGCCGCTGCCAGCGACGAATTTGATGCGCTGATTCCGGCTTTGCGGGATGGGCGTCTGGGCTTCACCCAGCATGCAAAAGCGGCCGAGCTTGCCGCGTTGCTGGCCCAGGCGAAGGAAGCGCTTGCCGAGCACGAAACGGCCGACATTGATCCGCTATACTATTGGATAAACGCGTTGAAGCTGGCCCTGGATCCACAGCGCCGCTCTGATGACACCCTCGGCTATTGGGACGCAGCTATGGAATTGATCGAGCCGTGGATCGAACAGCTGTCTGAACATAAGGATGCCAAAACTGCCTGCTCGAAGGTGCGGGATGTATTGGTGGCACTCGAACTTCCGTCCGAAAATCCCGACTATGGCTGGGTCCAGCATTTTATCGGCAAATTGTCTTTGGCTGCTGGGTTGCAGTCCGATGGCCTGCGCACAGAGGCAAAGAACATCGATGATGAGGCCGAATTATTGCAGTCGGTTGCCGCCTCCCGCATGGCGCTCGTTGCTGTCGAAGCAGAGGACAACCAAGGGTGGCTTTCAACCGCCTTTCAGCTAGCTTATGCTTTGCATAGTTTGGCCGAAAAGCGTTGCGACATTGCGCATCTCGACGATGCCATTGGATATTACCAGCAGGTCGCCAACCGTCTTGCCGGATTGGACGGCATGGAAGAGGAACTCTATCTCGCGCAGGTCCGCATGAACCTGTCCGAAGCCATGGCGCTGAAGGGAGAGCTGACCGGCGATGCCGCTCTGGCCAGAAGTGCGCTCGACATCGCGACTGACGCCCATTTGGCTTTTACCCTGTGGGCCCATGATGAGGGAATTGAGGTGGCACAGGCCAATTGCGCCCGGATCAGCGCCACCATCGACGCGATCGAGAACCAGTGACAACGAGGGAGCGTTTGAACAGCCATGCTGTCAACTGGCAGGAACTAGCCAACGATCTGCTTTTTGCCATTGATCGGCTGGAAATGATGAACCGGAAGGCGTCGGTTGCGGTAATGGGCCGGGCCATATTGTTCTCGATTGCAGAAGATTTGCAATCCATCAGCCTAAACTGGTGCGATGCCAATGGTCAGCGGCTTCTCTCCAGCGAGCAAGAACTCCGCTTGGATCTGCTGCCCTTGCCCGAGGCCACCGATGAGACCCGCACCGAACCCATGTTTGCTCCTCCGGTCATTCCGCCTAATGGTTCGATTGACCGCGCAATCAGCAAGGCCGCTGCCGAGATGCTGAGCTTTACAAAAGACGAGGAAACCTTCGAAGTCCTTGAACATGAACGGTTCCGGCTGTTCCTGCGCTGGGCGGAAGGTGAGCCCAAGCCGGTTCATGAATACGCCTATGGATTGTGGGATGAATAAGGGCGGTGACCGGTTTCGCGATCCGAACGCGTCGTTCTTCATGGGGCCGTCAAGCATCATCCGGCCCGGCTGCAGTGGTGGGGCACATTGGCAGCTAGGCTTTGGCGCACTCGCGAAATGCGTCGAACATCGCGAAAAACATCTCAAGGGCCTTAGCCTCGTCACCTCGATTAAATTCAAGCAGCATGTTGCTCCAGCCGCTTGTACTTTCTTCAAATCCGGTCTTACCGCGCACATATTCATGAAAATCATACCAAGGCGGATCAAGCTCTTCCTCGACGCACTTCCAACGGCATGCGGCTTCATAGCCAGCGATATGGTACCAGATCAAAGTAACGGACAGCCCACCGACATACATCCCTGGCCGGGTTTTTATGAGTTCGATATAGGTACAGAGGTCTTCGTTGCCAGAATCCATTTTTTTTGATCATTTGTTGAGGCTGTTTCATTCAACGCCAATCCGCTTCAACTTGGAGAACGCGATAGTGAAGTAGGTCCCATGCTCATCGCCGCTATGCCGGACGGCGAAATGCCGTATGCCGTTTCGATGCGTGTCTGAATTTGCCAGTCCGAAATCTTGCCCCAGATATCGCTCCAACACATCACCGAGGTGGGCGGCAATGCGGTCTCCAATCCAGTGATCCGCCCGAACACTATAGCGTGTCACAGGAACCCAAATGCCGAAAAGTCGCCCGCAAAGATCACATCCGGGTCAATCTCCAACCGCCCGAGCCGTGAGTCAGTGATCGCGCGATCAGGATCAAAGAAGTAACGCCGCCGTTCATCTCCCCAATCGCCCATTTCTTGGGGTAAAGGCAAGTCGTCACGGTCTGACACCCGGACGCCGACGAAGGACATTTGGCGGCGCTGCTCATGACTGCCTGGAGGTATGCGGATCATAGTGTGTGCACCTTCGTGCAGCGCCGCAAACTGCTCGCGGTCCACACAATGTATGCCGAGCTTCGCCGATCTCAGACCACCGTCAAAGGTCGGCGCCTTTTCCAGCACGTCAAAGGCCAGCCCCTGCCGCTCCGCCCAGGCAGTGAACATGCCAAGCAGCATTTCGACCAGTAAATGGCCTTCATCGCCACCGATGATGTAGCCGATATCAACAATGGTAGGTCGTTCGATCATCGGTCCACGCCGTTCCGTTTTCGTGCGCCAACAGGGTGATGATGCTCCACAACCGCCCGAGACTGCCGGAGCAGTGCTTCGGCACCAATCCCAGCATTTGTGGGGTATTGAGTATGCTGCAGTTGCGTGGACTTGGCTATTTTGGGCTACGTGCGATTGATCATAGCCGAGATGAATAGCCGAAAGTTGACGCTCTAAAGGTCGTAAGAGGCGGCTTCAGATAGGCGTGGAGCATGTCTGCGGATAGCTATGGAAGCGCGCAGACTGAAAACCGCCCTTGATCAGCGGGCCTTAGGTTCGAGCCCAAGTGCGCCCACCATCCATTTCCATTGGCATTAGCCGCCTCCAGCCTCCAGGCACGTGTCTAGCGCGTCGTGGAAGTGCTGAACGCGGCATTCCTCGTCGCTGAGCCATACTGTTTCGAACCCGCGTGAGGCCATACCGAGCTGGACGCGCCCGAGCAGCGAGATGTCCTCGTCGATCGTCACCGTCATGGTCTTGCGTCCAGCGAGGATGTCTTCGTGAGTGAAGGCATCGCGCGGCGGCCGTGCATAACCGGCCGGACGCGGGCCGTTGAGGCGGAAATGGGTGCCGATGCGGGCGCCGTCCTCCCCGTCGCCGCCACCCGCATCCGGGCTCTCCTCGCCGTGGAACCGTACCAGCGTGATCATGTCGAACATGCTTTTCGCCGGATCCGCCGCATCGGGCCGTGAGCGCATCAGCCAGGCGCTCTCCGGGGTCACCGAGAGGATCACGTTGGGGAACAGGTTGAACTGCCAGACATCGGTAAGCTGCGCGTCGGTGAAGCCGTCATAGGCAAGGCCTTGCTCCGCCGCGAGCGCGCGCTTAGCGCATTGCAGCGCATCCCGGACATCCCCGACCCGCCCCCGGAACGCCGCCGGATCGAGGCCGAACGCCTCAAGCTGCATCGCCTGCATGTCGCTCGGCACCTCGGGCGTCGGGAAGCCTGAATCCGTCACTCCGCCCTCGACATAGACAGCCGTGTGCCCGTGCTCGAACAGCGCGATCGGGGCGGTGGCGCATTCGAACATGCGGCGATGGATCGGGTGGAGGAAAGGGACGTGATAAAGCTCGGCGAAATTGTCGATGATCGCCTTCCAGTTGCAAAGGTGCGAGACGGTCTGATCGTTGGTGACGTCCATCAGATCGAGGTGATAAGCCCCGATCGCGTCGCGCAGCGGGGCAAGAAACGCCGCCAGCGAAAGCGCGCCCGGTGTCAGGCGAATAAAGACCAGACCGAGCGCCTCCTCGACCTCGACGGGTCGCAGCGCCAGCTTCTCGCTAGGCAAGCCATTGGAGAAGCGCGCGGCCCCCGGAACGCTTTCCAGCGCGCCGTCGAGGCCGTAAACCCAGGCGTGATAGGGGCACACGAACTTCCTGAGCACCCCCATTGGCTCCGTTACAAGCCGGGTGCCGCGGTGCGTGCAGGCATTGTGCATGGCGCGCAGCTTCCCGTCTGCACCGCGGGCGATGATCACGCTTTCAGCGCCGATATCGAAGGTAATGAACTGTCCCGCCGCGCGCACATCAGCCGCGACCCCTGCGACCAGCCAGCTGTTTGCCCACAGGCCGGTACGCTCATTCTCCATCCAATCGGGCGAGATATAGCGCTCCTTGGAGAAATTGCGGATAGCGATCGGCGAATGGTCGGGCGCGTGAACGCGCGAGAATGTGGTAGCCATGCGAGCCTCCCCCTGTTCTGACGATAGAATAGGACGGCCGGACAAGCCTTGAAACTGGCGATAGTCACACCAACGCGGACTCTTGAACTCACATCGAAATGTGATAGATGAAGGTCATGAACACATCACTCATCACACGAGTCCGCGAAATCGTCACATCGGGCACCATGACCCGCGCAGGCCTTGCCCGCGCCGCCGGCTTGCATGCCAACACCTTGCGTGATTGTACCGAGGATAGCTGGAACCCTACTTCCGAGACCCTCGCCAAGCTCGACGCCTTCCTAGCTGCCAATGCTGATCGGCCCGTCCTCGCCACCATCGAAGAGATCATCGACGAAGCGCGGAACGGGCGGATGTACATCCTCGTCGACGACGAAGACCGCGAGAACGAAGGCGATCTCATTATCCCTGCGCAGATGGCGACACCGCAGGCGATAAACTTCATGGCCATGCACGGCCGCGGCCTGATCTGCCTCGCGCTCACCAAGGACCGGGTCGATACCCTTGGGCTGCAGCCGATGAGCCGCAATAACAAGGAATCGATGCAAACCGCCTTCACGATCTCGATCGAGGCGAAAGAGGGCGTCACCACGGGCATCTCGGCGGCTGACCGCGCGCGCACCATTTCGGTCGCTATCGACGCGGCCAAGGGCGCGGACGACCTCGTAACCCCCGGCCACGTCTTTCCCTTGATGGCGCGCGACGGCGGCACTCTGGTACGCGCCGGGCATACCGAGGCGGCGGTCGATATCTCGCGGCTGGCCGGCCTCAACCCCTCGGGCGTGATCTGCGAGATCATGAACGAGGACGGGACCATGGCCCGGCTCGATGACCTGATCACGTTCGCCCGCAAGCATGACCTCAAGATCGGCACGATCCGCGATCTCATCGCCTACCGGATGCGCAATGACCACCTCGTCGAGCGCCTCAGCGAGCGCGCCTTCACCTCGGACTATGGCGGCCAGTGGCGGATGATTACCTATCGCGACCGCGTGGCGGGCAGCGAGGCCTATGTCCTTCAGAAGGGCCATGTGATCCCCGGAGAGCCCACCCTCGCCCGCGTCCACCCGATTTCGGTGTTCGACGATGTGCTGGGCGCCCCCGGCCCCCGAAAGCGCACCCTCCAGCGCGCAATGCAGGCGATCGGCACGCATGGCTCGGGCGTGATAGTGATCCTCACAGGCCGCGTCGGCACCGGCGCCTGGTCGCCCGGCGAGGAGTTGCGCAATATCGGCATCGGCTCGCAGATCCTCGTCGATCTCGGGATTTCCGATATGGTACTGCTCTCGAACAGCCGCCCCGACCTTATCGCGATCGAAGGCTACGGCCTCACCATCACCGACTTCCATCCCATTCCGGAGTAATCCCCCCATGGCCGACATCCTCATCGTCGAAGCGCGCTTCTACGCCCACCTCAACGACATGCTGGTCGCCGGCGCCCGCGCCGCGCTGGAAGCCAAGGGCCACAAGGTCGAGGTGTTGACCGTCCCCGGCGCGCTCGAGATCCCCGGGGCCATCGCGCTCGCCGCCGAAGCCGACCGCTACGATGCCTTCGTCGCGATCGGCGTGGTGATCCGGGGCGAGACCTACCATTTCGAGATCGTTGCGGGCGCAAGCGCGCGCGCCATCATGGCGCTGACGATGGACGGTATCGCCATCGGCAATGGCATCCTCACGGTCGAGAACGAGGAGCAAGCGCTGGTCCGCGCCGACCCTGCGCAGAAGGACAAGGGCGGCGAAGCGGCCAAGGCGGCGCTCGCGCTGCTGGCGCTGCAGGATCGCTTCGACAGCCGTTAATATCCGCAAGCGCCAGCGTCCCGTGACGGTGCAGGTACATCCACTACGCATTTTCCCTCAGTGGATTTCCATAAGCGATTAACGCGATATCCGACCAGCTTCTGCTGTCGCCCACCTCAGGTGACGGGTAGCAGTCCAGTGACGCTTTAGTGGGATTTGACCTTGCACAACCTTGACCCGGCCGCGCCGGAAACCTCCGACGTGGCTGCCATCCTTGCGGCGCTTGAGCGGCAGCTCGCGGCGCTTGACCACATCGGTGCGCATATCGCCGCAGCACATTGCGACGCCGCGATCCAGCAGTTGCGCCTCGATCAGGCGCGGCGCTTGGATAGCGTTTCTGCTGCAATTTGAATGTCCTGCGTAGAAACCCTTAAAGCCAGGACCGCACAAAAGGTCTATCAGACGCAGCGGGGCGAACCGGCCGCTCAATGAGCTGGCGCACCCCTGAGGGCGACAGATTGGGCGACATGGCGCGACGTTCGGAAGGAGAAGCGGGAGGCGAGAGCCTGCACGGCCCGGCGACGCAGTTGCACCCGCTGGCTGACGAGCTGATGGCGATTGCGGTCCGCCTGCGCGGCGCCGCTGTCGGTGCCCCGCACGCCGAGCCGGGCGCTGTACACGCCGCACCACGCCCGGCTCGGCCCGCCCGCGGGGCGCTTGCCCTGGCCCGCAGGACCTACGCCCTCAGGCGCAAACGCTCTGGCATCTTCGGCAATCCCGATCTGTTCGGCGAGCCTGCCTGGGACATCCTGCTCGACCTGTTCATCGCAGCTGGCGAAGGCAAAACCGTATCAGTCTCAAGCGCCTGCATCGGCTCTGCCGCACCCGCCACCACCGGCCTGCGCTGGCTCGGCGTGCTGGCGGAAGAAGGCCTGGTGGTGCGCGAAAACGATCCGGAGGATCATCGCCGCGTGCTCGTCAGGCTTGCTCCGGCCGGGCAGGCGGCGATGGAACGCTTCTTCGAAACGGTTGAACTGGGGCTGTAAGCCTCAGGCGCGCGCGCCGAAACAGGCCCTGCCCGCATAGACGGCGCTATCGCCCAGCTCTTCCTCGATGCGGATCAGCTGATTGTACTTGGCGAGCCGGTCTGAACGCGCAAGCGAGCCGGTCTTGATCTGCCCGCAATTGGTGGCGACCGCGAGGTCTGCGATCGTCGCGTCCTCGGTCTCGCCCGAGCGGTGGCTCATCACGCAGGTGTAGCGCGCGCGGTGCGCCATATCGACCGCAGCGAGCGTTTCGGTGAGCGTGCCGATCTGGTTGACTTTGACCAGCAGCGAGTTGGCAAGGCCGCGCCCGATCCCGTCCTTGAGGCGCGCCGGGTTGGTGACGAACAGGTCGTCACCGACCAGCTGAACCTTGTCGCCAAGCTGTGCGGTGAGCGCTGCCCAGCCCTCGAAATCGTCCTCGCTCATGCCATCCTCGATCGAGCGGATCGGGTATTCGGCGCAAAGCTTGGCGAGGTAATCGGACATTTCGTGCGGGGAAAGGCTCAGACCTTCGCCCGAAATCTCGTACTTGCCTTGCCTGAAGAACTCGGTCGCGGCGCAGTCCAGTGCCAGAACGATGTCCTCGCCTGGCGTGAAGCCTGCCTGGGCGACGCTCTCCATGATGAAGTCAAGCGCGGCGCGGGTGCTGGCAAGATCGGGCGCAAAGCCGCCCTCGTCGCCGACGCTGGTGGCCAGGCCCTTCTGTGCGAGGCCCTTCTTCAAGGTGTGGAACACCTCCGCACCCCAGCGCACCGCCTCGGCAAGGCTGTCGGCGCCGATCGGCATGATCATGAATTCCTGGATGTCGATCGGGTTGTCGGCATGTTCGCCGCCGTTGATGATGTTCATCATCGGCACCGGCAGCATGTGCGCCGAAACGCCGCCGAGGTAAGAATAAAGCGGCAGGCCGCGCGCGTTGGCTGCCGCCTTGGCGACCGCCAGCGAGGTGCCGAGGATCGCGTTGGCGCCAAGCCGCGCCTTGTTGCTGGTGCCGTCAAGCGCAATCAAAGACAGGTCGATGTCGCGCTGGTCCTCGGCATCGAAGTTCTCGATCAGCAGTTCGCGTATTTCGGTGTTCACCGCCTCAACGGCCTTCAGAACGCCCTTGCCGAGATAGCGCGAAGCATCACCGTCGCGCAGCTCCACCGCCTCGTGCGCGCCGGTCGATGCGCCCGAAGGCACCGCAGCGCGGCCGAAACTGCCGTCGTCGAGTAGAACGTCGACTTCGACGGTCGGATTGCCGCGGCTGTCGAGGATTTCGCGCCCGTGCAGGTCGATGATGGCGGTCATGTTTGGCTCCGGCTGTAAAGTGGTTTAGGTTGTTAGCACACTTCGTCGCTATGGTAATGGGAACGGCATGATTCTGGCACTTTCATACCAAGACCGACCGGACGCGTGACGTCCCTATGCGCGGGGATGCCCTCGTGCAAGCGGATGGCGCGGTTGAAACGCCGGACCGGTCAACGATGCAGAAGAACGCCGAAGGACAAGGAGCAGTTTGATGGCAGACACCCCGACCCCCGCAAAGAAAACCCCCGCGAAGCCGGCCAAAGGCGGTGCCGCGAAGAGCGAAGGCCCGGTCAAGGCCGCGTCGCGCAAGACCGCCGCGGTGGCGGCCGCGCCTGATGCTGCGCCCGCCGTTTCCGCTCCCGTCGCCGAGGCCAAGAGCCGCTTCAACGCCGCCCTCGAAGAGGCCAAGCTGGGTGCGGCTGCGCTGCGCACCGAGGCCGAGAGCCGTCTTACCACCGTGAGCGGCCAAGCCAAGGACAAGAGCAGTGACATGGTCGCTGATGCGAAGGCCTATGGCGAACAGGCGCTCAGCAAGGCCGGTGAACTTGCGGTCGAAGGCAAGAACGTCGCCAGCGACGCCATCGCTTCGCTTGGCAAGGTGGTGGGCGATACCGCCGGGCAGATCGACGAGAAGCTTGGCGAACAATATGGCGATTATGCCCGCAAGGCCTCGCGCACGCTTGTGGAAACATCGGCCAAGCTCGATGCCAAGAGCGTCGAAGACCTGGGCGAGGATGCCCGCCAGATGGTCCGCAAGAGCCCGGGCGTCGCGGTTGGAATCGCGGCGGTCGTAGGCTTCTTCCTCGCGCGGATCCTGGGCGGCGGGCGGCGCCGATAGAAGCTGGAGGCACGACCTGCCATGCTTGACATCGAGCCCGGCTCGCCGCGGTCGGCGGACGAGGGCCTTGCAGCGCCCGAACTCGCGGCGGAAATCGCCGACGAGAACAGCCCCAGCTTTTCCGCGCTGAAGGACGATCTGACCGCGCTGGTCGAGGACGCGCGGACCTATGCTGCGGCGGAAATCGCCTTCCAGAAGACCCGCGCGGGGCTTGTCGGCAAAAAGGCGGGCCTCGCGCTGGTGTTTCTGGTGCTTGCTCTGGTGCTCCTCAACCTCGCCTTGATCGCGCTTGCCGTGGGCGCGGTGATTGCGCTTGCCCCGCTGGTGACGATCTGGGGGGCGATCGCAATCGTGGTCGGGGTGCTGCTGATCGGCGTCGTGTTGCTGGTGATCGCCGCCGCGTCCCAGGGCAGTGCGCTCGGCGCGATGTTTGGTTCGGGTGACGATGCATGACCCAGCTTCCCGATCGCTTCATCGAGGATCGACGCCTGCGCGACGCAGCGCGCGCCGTGCTCGCCGAGGATATCGCGCGCCTGCAGGGCAGTCTCGGCGAACAAGGCATCGCGAGCCGCGTCTCATCGGAGGTGACCTCTTCGATCGGGGGCCGCATCCGTACCGGCGCGCGCGACGTGCTCGATCAGGCCAAGGCTCAGGCTGCGGACAGCATGGGTGTGCTTGCGATGCTGGTGGGGGCGATCATCCTGTGGTTTGCCCGGGAACCGATTTTCGCATGGTTTCAGGATGTTCTCGGTGATACCGATGAAGCTGCCGAACAACCGGAAGACGCCGCCTCGCCCGAAGCGGCATCTGCAGGAGACCCCGCATGAACGATCATTCCCCCTCCCCCGACAAGCGCGACGCCCTGCGCGCACGCATCGAGGCCGCCGAACGCCGCAATGCCGAGCGCACCCTTGCCGATCAGGCCCGCGAGGCTGCCAGTTCTGCGGCCCAATACACCCGCGCTCACCCGCTGGCGGTGGTCGGCGGGGCCGTGGCGCTGGGCCTGGTGATAGGCCTGCTCACCCGCCCCGGACGGCGGTTTGCAGGGCAGGCGCTCCATTCTGCCGGAGAGGCAATTTCCGATGCAGCTTCAAGCGCTTCGTCGGGCGTCAAGACCATCTCCCTACGCGGCGGATCGCGTATCGGAGAGATGATCGGCGAGGCTGCGATCACCTATCTGATGACCGCGATCGACGAGCTGCTTGAGACCGCGCGCGCCGAGCAGGACAAGGCGGTCGGGCTCGGTGATGCTGCCGGGACGCAGGCCAAGCGGCTCTCCGCCAACGCATCGGACGCGGCCGGATCGGCGGCGGACAGCACCCGCGCCCTTGCCCGCAAGACGGCCGATGTCGCCGCAGGCGTGGTGCGGGATATCCGGCGCAAGACCAAGGGCTGAACCGTCCTGAGCCGGGGAAGGCTTGCCCTTAGCGCGCGAGGCGTTAATGGGGCGCGCATCGTTCCTCCCCAAGGGCTTAGCACATGGCAGAAACCACCCCCACCCAGCGGCTCCACCTCGTCATGGGGGGCCGCGTCAATGACCCGCGCGGGATCGAGTTCCAGGACCCGGAGAGCATTCACGTCGTCGGCGTGTACAGCTCCTATGACGCCGCGGTCGATGCGTGGCGCGCGCAGGCGCAGCGCACGGTTGACGATGCGGAGATGAAATATGTCGTCGTCCACATCCACAAGCTGCTGACTCCCGAGGGTTAATTCTCTCGTGGCGGCGATCCGCCCGTACCGACCTCATGATGCCGAGGTGATCGCCGCGCTCACGCTGGCGGCGATCCGCATCACGGCGCTCAGGGCCTATTCGCCCGCGCAGGTCGAAGCCTGGGCAGGCCGTTACAACGTGCAGCGCTTGTTGGACGGGGCTGCCAAGGGCGACGTGATCCTCGTCGCGGTGGACGCCGATGATCGGGCGCTTGCCTACACGGTGCTTGAAACGGGGCTGGAATCGGGCGGGCACATCGACATGCTCTATTGCCACCCGGCGCACACCGGACAGGGCCTCGCCCTCGCCTTGCTCGCCGCAGCGGAGGCCGCCGCGCGGGCCGAGGGCGTCACCCATCTGTTCACCCAAGCGAGCGAGCTGGCCCGGCCTGTCTTTGCGCGGGCGGGCTATGATCTGCGCCATCGCCGCGACTTTGCGATACCGGCCGAGGCGGGAGAAATCGCGATCCACAATTATGCGATGGCAAAGCGGCTCGATTGACGCTTCGGCGCAATGTTTCACATGAAACATCGCTGGGACGGGGGGCTAAGGGGGGTCTAGAGGGGGTCTAACCGGGGTCTAGCGCGAATCTGGCGGGGTTCTGGCATGCGCTGACGGGGGGCTACCAAGAACCGTGTTTCCGCGTTCGTCCTGAGCTTGCCGGGGGACTGCACGGCACCTTCGCGACTGCGCGGGAAAGAACGACGCCCGATCAACAAGCGCAGCGCGAACGGAAGCTTGTCTTGCGCTTCACCGCAGCGCGGCAGCAGCGGCCACGCCAATCGCCAGCAACGCCCAGACCGCGCGGCTGCGCCGATCCGAGCGGCGCTTGTTCCACTGCTCCTCGTCGAGCCACCACTTGCCCTTGCCATCCGTCCTGAGGATGTCCGCACCCTTCATCCGCGCAAAAGCGCGCTCGCGGCTCGGCCGGGCTGGGTCGAAGCGGATGGCATCAGCCATGCTCACCGCGCCCGCTTCGACGAAATGCTCCGCCACCTTGCGTTCGGCGATAGCCCTTACCGGAACAACAGCCATCGTGTGTCCCCCAGATCAGGCGTCAGATGAATTCGATCTTGTCGACGTGGTAGAACTTTTCGCCCGACGGCACCGTCACCTCGATATCGTCGCCGACCTGCTTGCCGATCAGCGCGCGGGCGAGCGGCGAGTTGTAGCTGATGCGGCCCTTCTTGGCGTCCGCCTCGGTCTGGCCGACGATCTGGTAGCGGATCGGCTTATCGTTCTCGTCAAGCAGGGTGACGGTCGCGCCGAAGATGATCTTGTCGCCCGAAAGCATCGTCGGATCAATGATCTGCGCGCGGCTGACCATGTGTTCGATCTCGCCGATCATGGCTTCGACCTGGCCCTGCCGCTCCTTGGCGGCGTGGTATTCCGCGTTTTCGGAAAGGTCACCGTGGGCGCGCGCTTCCTCGATGGCTTCGACGATTTTCGGGCGTTCCTCGCGCAGCACCTTGAGGTCGGCGGTGAGCCGCTCGTAACCCTCGGCCAGCATCGGGACCTTTTCCACCGTCGCCATCGTTCTCGTCTTTCTCTCTTGTCCCGCCCCCGTCCCGCAAGAAGGGAGAAAGAGGCCCCCGCCGTCCGATCCGCACGGCGTCAGGCACTCTCGATGTCGGGGGGAGTTTCAATCAGCTGGCATAGTAGTCCTGCAAGGAGCGGACTTCAAGCGACTCGGGCCGGATCGCCGAAATCGCTGCCGCTACCGCCACAGAAGCCGCCGCTGTCGTATAATAAGGCACCTTGCCCGCAAGGGCTGCTTGCCGGATCGACTTGCTGTCCATCAGCGACTGCCAGCCTTCGGTGGTGTTGAAGATCAGCGCGATATCGCCGTCGATGATCCGGTCAACGATATGCGGCTGCCCCTCGGCGACCTTGTTGACCCGCTCCACAGCCAGCCCCTGTTCGGCCAGATAGGTCTGGGTCCCCCCGGTGGCGATGATCCGGAAGCCGTGTTCGATCAGGCGTTTGACCCCTGCGACGATGACCGACTTGTCAGTGTTCTTGACCGAGACGAACACCGTGCCCGATTGCGGCGGGATCATCCCGGCACCAAGCTGCGATTTGAGGAAGGCGGCTTCGAAGGTGGTATCGATCCCCATCACCTCGCCGGTCGATTTCATTTCGGGGCTCAGGACCGGATCGGCGCCGGGGAAGCGCGCGAAGGGGAACACCGCCTCTTTCACTGCCATGTAGGGCAGATCGCGCTTGAAGGGCTCGAAATTGCTGAGCGGTTCGCCCGCCATCACCCGTGCGGCGATCTTGGCGACCGGCTGCCCGATCGCCTTGGCGACAAACGGCACGGTGCGGCTGGCGCGCGGGTTGACCTCGATCAGGTAGACCAGCCCATCCTTGACCGCGAACTGGATATTCATCAGCCCCACCACACCCAGCGCATGGGCCAGCGCCTCGGCCTGGCGCTCCATCTCGGCGATGATTTCGGGCGGCAGCGAATAGGGCGGCAGGGTGCAGGCGGAATCGCCCGAATGGACGCCCGCTTCCTCGATGTGTTGCATCACGCCCGCGATGCGCACCTCTGTGCCATCGCACAGCGCATCGACATCGCATTCGATCGCATCGCGCAGATACTGATCGATCAGCACCGGGCTATCGCCCGAAACGTTCACCGCGGTGGCGATGTAATTGTCCAGCTGCGCTTCGCTGTCGACGATCTCCATCGCCCTTCCGCCAAGCACGTAGGACGGGCGCAGCAGCACGGGGTAGCCGATCCGGGCGGCCACGGCGGCGGCTTCATCACGGCTGCGGGCGATGCCGTTTTCGGGCTGCTTCAGTTTCAGCTTGTTGACCAGCTTGGCAAAGCGTTCGCGGTCTTCGGCAAGGTCAATTGCATCGGGCGAGGTGCCCAGGATCGGGATGCCCGCATCCTCCAGCGCCTGCGCCAGCTTCAGCGGGGTTTGCCCGCCGAACTGGACGATCACGCCCACCAGCGTGCCATTCTGCTGTTCGACGCGCAGGATTTCCAGAACGTCCTCATCGGTCAGCGGTTCGAAATAGAGGCGGTCGGAGGTGTCGTAATCGGTCGAGACGGTTTCCGGGTTGCAGTTGATCATGATCGTCTCGAACCCCTGCTCTGCCAAGGCGAAGCAGGCGTGGACGCAGCAATAGTCGAACTCGATCCCCTGCCCGATCCGGTTGGGCCCGCCGCCGAGGATCACGATCTTGCGGCGATCGGAAGGCATCGCCTCGCACTCGGGCGCGCCGAAGCTCGGGGCCTCGTAGGTCGAATACATGTAGGGCGTGATCGCCTCGAACTCGGCGGCGCAGCTGTCGATGCGCTTGAACACGGGGAACACGCCGAGCTTGTGCCGCAGCGCGCGAACTTCCTCGGCGCTGGTGGCCCCTGCCATCGCGACGAGGGCATCGTGGAGCAGGCCCGAACGCTTGGCCTGCGTTTCGCCCATGCCGCCTGCGACTCCCACCGAACGCACCGCAAGGGTGGCGAGACGCTTGTCGGAGAAGCCCATCGCTTTCAGGCGGCGCAGCCCTGCGGCATCGCGGGGGAGGCCGTCCTTCTGGATGGCGCGCTCGGCGTCGATGATCTGTTCGATCTGGCGCAGGAACCACGGGTCGTAGAACGTCACGGCGGCAACTTCCTCGACGCTGAGCCCCTCGCGGAAGGCCTGCGCGACCTTGAGCAGCCGGTCGGGCGTGCGGCGGGATAGCGCCGCGGTGATGACATCACGCCCCGCACCCTCCAGCTCGATCACGCGGTTGAACCCGTCGAGCCCGGTTTCGAGGCCCCGGAGCGCCTTCTGCATCGATTCCTGGAAGTTGCGGCCGATTGCCATGACTTCGCCGACGCTCTTCATCGCGGTCGACAGGTCATTGGCCGCGCCCTTGAACTTTTCGAAGGCGAAGCGCGGGATCTTGGTGACGACGTAATCGATGGTCGGCTCGAAGCTCGCAGGCGTCGCCCCGGTGATCTCGTTGGTGAGCTCATCGAGAGTATAGCCAACCGCCAGCTTGGCGGCGACGCGGGCGATGGGGAAGCCGGTCGCCTTGGACGCCAGCGCCGAGGAGCGGCTGACGCGCGGGTTCATCTCGATCACGATCAAGCGGCCATCGGCGGGGTTCACCGCGAACTGGACGTTGGAGCCCCCCGTCTCCACCCCGATCTCGCGCAGGCACGCGATGCTCGCGCCTCGCATGATCTGGTATTCCTTGTCGGTCAGCGTCAGCGCCGGGGCCACCGTGATGCTGTCACCG
>JAIYAL010000143.1 GCA_027489095.1 Erythrobacteraceae bacterium | reverse complement strand
GCCGATTGCTCGCCGATACGCGGCAGGAACCGCGCGCTCCGCGTATCGGCAAGGCTCGTCGTGCGCATGAATTTGTAGCCCGCGCGCGCGGCGGCCGCTTCCTGGTCGGGGTAGACGAGGCAGAGCATGGTCGCCGCCGGACAGGGAAAGCGAAGCTTGTCAGTGAAGAGATCGCCGATCAGCCGCGCGCATTCGTGCGGTGCCCAGCGCGGCGGATAGGCGCGCACGGCAAAATGGCGGAGATCAAAGCGGTCGGGATAGACTTCGCCGATGACCGGCGAGCCGTCCGCCATCTCACCGGTCGGGCGGAAACGTTCGGTCGCGAGCAGCAGCCGGTCTTCGCGCACGACGAGCTCGATATCGCGGCGGATGGCTTGCGCCGCGATCGGGTCCTCGGGATTGTAAGGAACTGCGTCTTCCTGCGGCGCGGTGGTCGGTGAGGTGAGGTCGTCGATCAGCGCGATCAGACCCTCGGGCTCCAGTTCGGCAACGCCTAGGCCGAGCGACTTCAGCATGGCGACGAGCCCTTCGCGGACCTGGACCAGCTCCTGCGCGCTGACGGACTTGTGCTCGGGCACGCCAACCGAGACGAAGACCTGGTGATGCCGGGCGTGGAAGGGCGCTTCGTCCGAGCCTGAACGCCAGACCATCTTGTAGAGCTGTCGCGCGCGGTGCCGGGCAATGGCCTCGTAGATCCCGCCCTGGAGGTAGCGCGGCGCAAACCATGGGCCGACGATCCGGCTGATGCGCGGCGAGGCGAGATGCAGGATCTGCAGGCAGGCGCCGCCCGGCAGCCCTTCGGAGAAGAACGCCCCGAGGATCTCGGCGGTGCGCTCGTCGGCTCCGATCAGCGGCGTCACACCCAGCACAAAGCCCTTCGAGCGGGCATTGAGATAGAGGCGGTGGCGCGGATCCCACACGCGGTAGGGCAGCCAGTCCGAGAGCATGTCGAGCATCAGGCGGGGACGGGCGGCTTCGGTGTGCTCGGCATCGCCGGTAAGCCCGCCGAGCATGGCATCGCGAAGGGTGCGGAACGAGAGGCTCACGGGCGCGGCTCCTTTGGCGAAGTGGTCTTGGCAGCGGCAGCACGGCGCGCGGCATCGATCGCGGCGGCCGAGGGGTACTGCGGCGGATCGAAGGAAGGCCGAGAGGTCCGATCATGCGGGGTGGCGGGCATGTCGGACCCCTCGGCCACCGGCGGGGGGACGCCGGGTATTGCCTCGCCAACCGTGGAGGGGAGGGCCGATGGCGAGGCAAGCTCGAAGGGCGGGGTGTCGTCCGCGCCTTGCGCAGACGGGCTGGGCGTGAGTGACTGCGTGCTGTTCGAGAGGGTGGACGGCTGATCGGCAGACTTTGTGGCGGCCTGCGCCGCCTTGAGCTGCCGACCGATCTGGCGCGCGAGCGGTGCGGACGAGGGCGGGCTGTTCGCACCAAGCTCTGCGGCCCAGTGCGGCGCTTCGATGACGGTCCAGGCGACAGCTTCGTCGTGCAGTATCCCGCTCTCGTCGACGTGCGCGGGGAACACGACCCGCAGGCGGCGCTCTGCTGTGCGGGCGGGATCATCGCTGCCCACCGGCGCCGCGATCCCGGCGCGCTGGCGCGCCGCGCTGAAGCCGCTGTCCGGATCAGGCGAGGCAATTTCCTTCGTCGCGCGCTCGTCGATCGTGCGCGAAGGCGCGCAAGTCCCGCTCGGGGCGCGGCAGGTGAACTGGCCTTTGACGTTGGTGCCGAGGCCGACGCAGCCGGCGAGCGACAGGCAAAGCGGGGCGAGTGCGGTGGCAAGGCGCAAGTGTTGCGACATAAGATTCACCTTTTGTTCGATGCAGGAGGTTGCGAAGCGGACACGGTCAGGAAGGCGCGCAGCGCGGAGGCTGGGCGGTAGCCTTCGAGGACCGCGCCATCGGAGGGCCGCACGATCACCGGCGTTCCGGAGAAGCCGTGCGCTTTGCCAAAGGCCTCGTTGGCGTCGAGCCCGCGCGTGTCGCAGGGCCTGGGATTAGCAAGCGCGGTTCCCGCATAGGCGGCGTGGAGCGAGGTCTCGGGGAAAGGCGAGCAGAGCACGCGCTCAGCGTCCTTGCGCGATTCCGGCCCGAAGATAGAAATCGGCCGCTCCTCGACGCGTGCACCGATGGCTTTGAGTTCACCTGACAGCTTCCTGCAATAGCCGCAGTGGAAGTCGGAAAAGACAACGACCTTGGGGCCTTCGACAGGACCCCAGCGGATCGCCCCGTTCTCGGGAAGGCCTGCCAGCGAAACCGTCTGCGGCGGAGGGGCAGCCTGTGGCCGACCGGGCGCTTGATCTTCCGCATCGTCGCGGTGGGCGGCGCCGGCGGCGAGCAGATCGGGATTGAGCTCAAGCAGCCGCGCTGCCGTGAGGTCCTGACGCGCTTCCATGTCGTAGACGCGGCCGATCACGAGGTACTTGGCCTGCGCATCGACATAGAACAGCGTGGTCTTCGAGGCGACTTCGCAGAGGCCGCCTAGGCCCTTGCAGTCGATCGCGTCGATCGGCGTTTTGGGCAGGCGCAGCTGGAGCGCGGCGCGGACCTTGGCGGTATCGGCGGCGGCATGGGCCGGCGAGGCGAGGTAGGCCGCAGCCCATCCGGTCGCTGCCGAGAGCGCAATGAGGCTGGCCACGCCCGCCGCGTGGGTGAACGGCCGGGGGCGCGGTGATGGGATCGGGGTCATTGGCTGTTCCTCACGAAGACGCCGTCGAGAAACACGATCTCGACATCGATGCCGGTCGGCATCTCGACGACGGGCTGGTACTGTTCGGCGCGCT
>JAIYAL010000067.1 GCA_027489095.1 Erythrobacteraceae bacterium | reverse complement strand
GCTGAACACCTCTCGCCTCTCCCTCCCACCCCACCAGCCACGGATACCTCTCCCATGCGCTACCTTCCCCTCACCGATACCGACCGGCAGGCAATGCTGGCGAAAATCGGCGCTTCGAGCGTGGACGACCTGTTCGTCGACGTGCCCGAGGTTGCCCGGCTCGACGGCCCGATCCATGGCTTGCCGATGCATGCGAGCGAGATGGCGGTCGAACGCCACATGAAGAAGCTTGCGGCGAAGAACCTGGTCGCGGGCGAGGTGCCCTTCTTCCTCGGCGCGGGCGCTTACCGGCACCATGTGCCCGCCAGCGTCGACACCATCATCCAGCGCGGCGAGTTCCTGACCGCCTACACGCCCTACCAGCCGGAAATCGCGCAGGGCACGCTGCAGATGCTGTTCGAATTCCAGACGCAGGTCGCGCGGCTTTATGGCTGCGCGGTGGCGAACGCCTCGCTTTACGACGGCTCTACCGCGTGCTGGGAGGCGGTCGCGATGGCGACCCGCGTCACCAAGCGCAAGCGCGCGGTGCTCTCGGGCGCGCTGCATCCCCACTATGCGCAGGTCGTGAAGACCATGGCGCACTTCACCGGCGACACCATCGCCGACGCGCTTCCCGCGATCACCCCTGATCCCGAGCTTTCGGGCCTTATCGCCCGCATCGACGAGGACACCGCCTGCGTCGTGGTGCAATATCCCGACATCCTCGGCCGCATCAGCGACCTGACCCCGATTGCCGAAGCCGCCCATGCCAAGGGCGCGCTGCTGGTCGTCGTGAATACCGAGCCGGTGGCGCTGGGTGCGATCAAGTCGCCCGGCGAGATGGGCGCGGATATCGTGGTGGGCGAGGGCCAGTCATTGGGCGTCGGCCTCCAGTTCGGCGGGCCTTACCTCGGCCTGTTCGCCGTGCGCGATCCCAAGCACGTGCGCCAGATGCCGGGCCGTCTGTGCGGCGAGACCACCGATGCCGAAGGCAAGCGTGCCTTCGTGCTGACGCTGTCCACCCGCGAGCAGCACATTCGCCGCGAGAAGGCGACGAGCAACATCTGCACCAATTCGGGGCTCTGCGCGCTGGCCTTCACTGTGCACATGACGCTGCTGGGTGAGCGCGGCCTGCGCGAGCTTGCCGCCGAGAACCACCGCCTCGCCTGCATCGCAGCCGACCGCCTCGCCAGGGTGCCGGGCGTGGAAGTGCTCAACAATGCCTTCTTCAACGAGTTTACCCTGATGCTCGGCGGCAAGCCCGCGCGCGAAATCGTCCGCGACCTCGCTGACCGCGGTGTGCTTGGCGGAGTGTCGCTCGGGCGGCTTTATCCGGGGGTCGAGGCGCTTGAACATGCGCTGCTCGTCGCCGTGACCGAGACCACCACTGAAGAGGATATCGAGCGCCTCGCCCAGGAGCTGGAAGCCAGCATCAAGGAGCACGCAGCATGAACGCCCCCAACAAGTCCGGCTGGAAGCCCGAGATGGCCCTTTCCGAAGACGGGATGCACAACGGCCCCGCCACCACCACCGGCAACCGCGCGCTGATGCTGGAAGAACCGTTATTGTTCGAGATCGGCCGTGCCGAAGTGACCGGCGTCGATCTGCCCGCCGTGGACGCCAATGCGCCCACGCGCCTCGGCGGGCTTGCGCGCTCGGAAGCCATCGGCCTTGTCGGCCTGACCGAGCCCGAGACGGTGCGCCACTACACGCGCCTCAGCCGCCAGAACTACGGGATCGATCTCGGCTTCTTCCCGCTCGGCAGCTGCACGATGAAGCACAACCCGCGCCTCAACGAGAAGATGGCGCGGCTCCCGGGCTTTGCCGATATCCACCCGCTCGCGCCCCAAAGCACCGTGCAGGGTGCGTTCGAGGTGGTCCACCAGCTCGGCCACTGGCTGTGCACGCTCACGGGCATGCCGGCTGTCGCCATGAGCCCCAAGGCGGGCGCGCATGGCGAGCTGTGCGGGATCCTCGCGATCCGCGCCGCGCACGAGGCCCGCGGTGATGCGCGCGAAGTGGTGCTGGTGCCCGAAAGCGCCCACGGCACCAACCCCGCCACCGCTGCCTTCGCCAACTACCGCGTCGAGGATATCCCGGCGACACCCGAGGGCCGCGTGGACGTGGCCGCGCTGAAGGCCCGTCTCGGGCCGGACGTCGCAGCGGTGATGATCACCAACCCCAACACCTGCGGGTTGTTCGAGAAGGACTTCCGCGAGATCGCCGATGCGGTCCATGCCGTCGGCGGCTACGTCTATTGCGACGGAGCGAACTTCAACGCCATCGTCGGCAAGGTGCGCCCGGGCGACCTCGGCGTGGACGCCATGCACATCAACCTGCACAAGACCTTCTCCACCCCGCACGGCGGCGGCGGCCCGGGTTCGGGGCCGGTGGTGCTGTCCGAAGCGCTCGCGCCCTATGCGCCGCTGCCCTTCGTGCGCGCGGCTGACGATGGCAGCTTCTACCTTGTCGAGGAAGAAAACCGTGAGGAGCGTGGGCCTTCGTTTGGCCGGATGACCGCGTTCCACGGGCAGATGGGGATGTTCACCCGCGCGCTGACCTACATGCTCAGCCACGGCGCCGACGGGCTTTTGCAGGTCGCCGAGGACGCGGTGCTCAACGCCAACTACATCCTGCGCTCGATGGAGGACATTCTCCATGCGCCCTTCGCAGGCAGCGGCCCGTGCATGCATGAAGCCCTGTTTGGCGACAAGGACTTCACCAACGGGCTCTCCACACTCGATGTCGCCAAGGGGCTGATTGACGAAGGCTATCACCCGATGACGGTCTATTTCCCGCTGGTGGTCCACGGCGCAATGCTGGTCGAGCCGACCGAGACCGAGAGCAAGGCGGCGATCGATCAGTTCATCACTGCCTTCCGCGCGGTGGTGGAACGCGCGCTGGAGGGTGACGAGGGCCTGAAGCAGGCGCCCTACTACGCCCCGCGCCGCCGGCTTGATGAAACGGGCGCGGCAAGGAAGCCCAAGCTCGCGTTTGAAGGCTAAGGATTGGACGGCGAGGCGGGCTTTGCGTCTGCCTCGCCGTTTTCCTTCGGCTCCTCGACCACCAGTCGGAACTGCTTGAGGTTGACGATGGCGAGGTAGAAGCCGACCACCGTCAGCACGCTCGACCCCAGCACCGCGAACCCGGCGCCCTGCGCGCCCTTCCAGTCAATCGCCATCTCCAGCATGACAAGCGCCAGGATGGTCGGGAACAGCCGGACGAGGAAGGCGACATGCGGCTTGCCCGCCGAGATCAGCAGGCTTTCAAGGCTCGCGCCGACCAGCTCGACCGCGCCCGCGATACTGAGGATGATCATCGCCCAGTAGAAGCCGGTGAACTGCTCCCCCGCGATCAGCGCGATGCCGGGGCGGCCGAACAGGATCGCGCTGACCACCGCCGCCACGCCTGCGATGGCGGCGATGTTGGCCATGCGCCGCGCGATCTCTACCGCAGTGTCGCGCGATTGCACCAGCTCGGGCAGGATCGCCTTGGAGATGGTCTGCGCCAGCGCGATCAGCGCCACGCCCAGCTGGTTGGCGATGCGGAAGCCCCCCGCAAGGTACGCCCCGCCGAAGGTGCCGACCAGCAGGATCATCACCTGCTTGCCCGCCACCGCAAGGCTGCCCGACATGTTGGTCGACAGCACGAAGCGCCACGCGTCCTTGTGCCGCGCCGGGATGGCACGCAGGCTGATCGAGGCGAGGTTCACCGGCTGCACCCGCAGCGCCACGATCCACAGCGCAATCGCGGTGCCCACTTCCGAGGCCGCGAAGGCGAGGATGAAGCCGGTCACATCGGGCATCAGCCACCACGCCAGCACTGCGCCGCCCGCGCGGATGATCGGCTGCACCGCCTCGGCCCAGGTCGCGAGGCCATATTCGGAATGAAGGCGCAGCATCCCCGTCGGCGTGGTGCGGATCGTCATCAGCGAGATCACGCAATAGGCGAAGGTCAGCACCATCAGGTTCTGTGGCACATCGAGCCACAGCGGCGCGGTGAGCACCAGCACCGTTGAAGCGAGCGTGCCGACCGCGACCGACACCCCGTCAAGCGCCACCGCAAACCCGGTCGCCTCGCGCGCGCGGACGATGTCGACGCCGGGCTTGTCGGGATCGGCCCCCCAGCGCACGATGAATTGCCAGGTCTGGAAGCTGGAAAAGCCGGTGACCGCCTGCCCCAGCGCGATAATCAGCGCGAAATAGCCGAATCCCTCGGTCCCCAGCGTGCGCGCGGCAATGGCGAGGTAGACGAGGCTCAGCACCGCGTTGATACCGCGGCCGCCCAGCAGCCAGCCCATGTTGGCGAAAACCCGCTTCATGATGCGCGCAACGCAGGCCTAACAGAGCGCCGAGGCGGGCAGGGGCGGGTTAAGCATATCCGCGCCCTTAGCCGCAAAGCGCAGCTTTAGCCAAGCGCGGATAGCGAATGGTTCGCAGCAAATGCGGCAAGGCGTTGGCGCGGCAGCTGGCTTAGGGAGCCTTGGGCAGCACCTTGGCCTCGAACAGCCAGCTCATCACCTCGGTGCTCATCCACAGCGGTGCGTAGGGCGGCTGCACGCTGCGCTCCCATGCGATCATGCCCGTCAGCGTGCCCGAGGTGTGCGGCACGGTCGGCATGGCGGCGGCAAGCTCGGCATCGGCATAGGCCTCGTCGGCGGTGATGATCGTCCAGCCATCCTTGCGCAATTCGGCGACCAGATCGGCGATGAACAGCGCGGCAAGGTCGGTCTCGTGCAGCAGCATCACATGCGGCGGCGAGCGGCCCAGAGTGCGCCGCGCGAGCGCATCGTGATAGGCAATCCCGGACATTTGCGATTGCAGGTAGAGCTTGCGCAGCGCGGCCATGTCCATCGGCTTGCCTGCGCGTTTGGCGTCGATGGTCAGCTGCTCGAGATGCCAGTCCGATCCGTCTGCGGTGACATAGCCGTTTCTGAGGCCCCGCGCCGCCAGCCCTGCGCGCAGGGCATCGCGCCTCTCAGCATCGCGCCCGCCCTCGTCGAGGAAGGGGAAACGGAACCACGGGCGGTAGCCGGGGCGGCCTTTCAGCCACGCGGCGGCGCGGTCAAGATCGGCGAGGTAATCAGCAGCTCCGGTCTCATCGGTATGCCAGTGCGAATGGCTGTGGTTGGCGATGACGTGCCCGGCGGCGACATAGGCCGCGATCCGTGCCTCGCCGCCCGCGCCATCGGGGGTGTCGAGGTTCTCGGTGGTGACGAAGAACGCGGCCTGCGCCACGCCCGCCTCGCGCAGGGCGGCGATCAATCGCTCGGAGCGCTCCTCGGGAGAGAAGAACGCCCCCGCGCCGCGCGGCACATCATCGAAGGTGAGCGCGATCCGCTTGTCCTGCGCGAGCGCCGGGGCAGCGACCGCGAGGATCGCTGCCCACAGCATCAGCAGAAGCGCACGCAACCGGATCACCCCATCGTCGGGATGACGAAGGCGTTCGATCCGTCGGGCGAACCGTCGGGCCAGCGCTGGGTGACCTTCTTGTTCTTGGTCCAGAACCGCAGGCCTTCCGTGCCGTACTGGTCGATATCGCCGAAGCCTGAACGCTTCCACCCGCCGAAGGAGTGATAGGCGACCGGCACCGGGATCGGCACGTTGATGCCGACCATCCCGACATTGACCCGCGCGGTGAATTCGCGCGCGACGTGGCCGTTGCGGGTGAACAGGGCGACGCCGTTGCCGTACTGGTGTTCGGAAGGCAGGCGCACGGCCTCCTCGAAGTCCGCTGCACGCACGATCTGGAGCACGGGGCCGAAGATTTCCTCCTGGTAGGACTTCATCTGCGGGGTGACATGGTCGATCAGCGTCGGGCCGACGAAGAAGCCCTTCTCGTGGCCCTGCAGCGTGAACCCGCGCCCGTCGACGACGATTTCCGCGCCTTCTTCCTCGGCAACCGTGATCCACTGTTCGATCCGCGCCTTGTGTTCGGGCGTGACGACGGGGCCGTAATGCGCGTCGGGATCGTTGGAGACGCCGATGCGCAGGGCGGCGATGGCGGGAAGCAGCTTGGCCTTGAGGCGCTCGGCTGTCTCCTCGCCCACCGGCACTACCACCGGCAGCGCCATGCAACGCTCACCCGCCGAACCGAAGGCCGCGCCGGTGAGGTCGTTGACGACCTGATCGAGGTCCGCGTCGGGCATCACAATGCCGTGGTTCTTCGCGCCGCCGAAGGCCTGCACGCGCTTGTTGTTCGCCGTGCCGCGCGCGTAGATATATTGCGCAATGTCCGAGCTTCCGACGAAGCTGATCGCGGCAATATCGGGGTGGTCGAGGATCGCGTCGACCATTTCCTTGTCGCCGTGGACGACTTGCAGCAGCCCCTCGGGCGCGCCGGCTTCGAGGAACAGTTCGGCAAGGCGCACCGGCACGCTCGGGTCACGCTCGGAGGGCTTGAGGATGAAGGCATTGCCCGCAGCGCAGGCCATGCCGAACATCCACATCGGGATCATCGCCGGGAAGTTGAACGGGGTGATGCCGACCCCGATGCCGAGCGGCTGGCGCATCGAATAGACATCGAT
>JAIYAL010000111.1 GCA_027489095.1 Erythrobacteraceae bacterium | reverse complement strand
GGAAGGGATGACCGCAAAGCGGTCGTCATGCGCTGTGGGCGCTCAATTCTGGAGCGGGCGCTTGGCCATGGCTTCGCGCGCCACTTCACGCCAGCCGATATCGCGGCGGCAGAAGCCGGACGGAAATGTGATCGCATCGACCGCCGCATAAGCGCGCGCCTGCGCTTCGGTGACGCTTGCGCCCGTCGCCGTCACATTGAGCACGCGGCCGCCATTTGACACCAGCGCGCCGTCCGCGAGCGCGGTGCCGGCGTGGAACACCTTGGCGCCGGCTGCTTCAGCCTCGCCGAGCGCGATTCCGCCGCCCTTCTCCGGCGTCCCGGGGTAGCCGCGGGCAGCCATCACCACGGTCAGCGCGGTCTGCGGGCGGAACTGCGTCTCCATCCCCGCCAGCGCCCCTTGCGCGCAGGCGAACATGATGTCGACGAGATCGCTCTCCAGACGCATCATCAGCACCTGGCACTCCGGGTCACCGAATCGGGCGTTGTATTCGATCAGCTTGGGGCCGTCGGCCGTAAGCATCAGGCCCGCGAACAGCACGCCCGAATAGGGGTTCCCGTCCTCGCGCATCGTCCGCACGGTGGGTTCGATGATCTCGGCCATCACCTGCGCCTGCAATTCGGGCGTGAGCACAGGGGCGGGGGAATAGGCGCCCATCCCGCCGGTGTTCGGCCCCACATCGCCGTCCCCCACCCGCTTGTGATCCTGCGCCGAACCGAAGGGAACAATCGCGGTGCCATCGGTGAGCGCGAAGAAGCTGGCCTCCTCGCCTTGCATGAACTCCTCGATCACCACCTCAGCGCCTGCGCTTCCGAACCCGCCGCCGAACATGTCAGCAAGTGCGGCCTCGGCCTCGGCAAGGGTCTCGGCGATCACCACGCCCTTGCCTGCCGCGAGGCCATCGGCCTTCAGCACATAGGGCGCGGCGAAGCGGGCGAGCGCGGCGCGGGCGTCCTCCAGAGAGGCGGTGCGGACGTAACCGGCGGTCGGGATGCCCGCGCGCGCGCACAAGTCCTTGGTGAAGCCCTTGGAGCCTTCAAGCTGCGCCGCTGCCTGCGAGGGTCCGAACACCGGCAGGCCTGCCCCGCGCAAGCTGTCCGAAAGCCCATCCACCAGCGGCGCTTCAGGGCCGATCACCACGAGACCGATGTCGTGCTCGCGGCAGAAGGCGATCACCGAATCATGATCCGTCGCCTCGATCGCCACCAGCTCGGCTTCCTCGGCGATGCCGGGATTTCCAGGGGCAGCGTAAAGCCTGTCGCATTGAAGCGACCCCCGCAGCTTCCATGACAGGGCGTGTTCGCGGCCTCCCGAACCAAGGAGAAGGATATTCATGTGCGAAACCTCGCGCAAAAGTCAGGACGGCGCTTCGACAGGCTCAGCGCGAACGGGTATTGAGGCATCCCCTTATCCGTTCGCCCTCAGCCTGTCGAAGGGCCGTTCTTCTTTGGTCACAGCTAACCGGCACATGGAAGCCCCGATATGTCTGACATGATTGCCGAGACCAGACCGGGCGACAACGCCCAGCCCCTCACCATCAGCGAGATATCCGCGCTGCTCAAGCGCACGGTCGAGGACCGCTTCGGCTTCGTCCGGTTGCGCGGCGAGCTTTCGGGCGTGAAGCGCGCCGCTTCGGGCCATTTCTACTGTGCGCTCAAGGATGAAGGCGCGGTGATCGACGGGGTGATGTGGAAAGGCGGTGCGCAGCGCCTGTCGTTCCGTCCGGAAGACGGGCTGGAGGTGATCGCCACTGGCAAGCTCACCACCTATCCGGGGCGCTCGAAATACCAGATCGTGATCGATTCTCTGGAGCTTGCGGGCGAAGGCGCGCTGCTGGCGCTGCTGGAAAAGACCCGCGCGCGGCTAGCTGCCGAAGGCCTGTTCGCGCCCGAGCGCAAACGTCCCCTGCCGTTCCTGCCGCAGGTCATCGGGGTGGTAACATCGCCCACCGGGGCGGTGATCCGCGACATCCTGCACCGCCTTGCCGACCGCTTCCCGAGCCAGGTGCTCGTCTGGCCGGTGCTGGTGCAGGGACAGGGCGCGGCCGAGCAGGTCGCGGCGGCGGTGCGCGGGTTTTCTGCGCTTGCACCCGGCGGGCCAGTGCCGCGTCCAGACGTGGTGATCGTCGCGCGCGGGGGCGGGTCGGTCGAGGACTTGTGGAGCTTCAACGAGGAGGTGGTGGTGCGCGCCATCGCCGAATGCTCGATCCCCGTGATCAGCGCGGTCGGGCACGAAACCGATACCACGCTTGCCGACTTTGCCGCCGACCGCCGCGCGCCAACGCCCACGGCCGCCGCCGAAATGGCGGTGCCGGTGCGCGCCGACCTTGCCCTCACCCTCGCCGATTTCGCCGCCCGCCAGCGCCGCGCTGTCTATCGCCCCGTCGAACTCGGGCGCGAGCGGCTGGCGGCCCGCGTCCGCCTGCTGCCGCGCCCGGAGAACTTGCTTGCGGCCCAGGCGCAGCGGCTCGATGATCTATCGGAGCGGCTGCGGCGCGCGCTGAGCGACCGTTCGGCGAAAGGCCGTGAACGGCTCAGCGGCGTCGCCGCGCGGCTTTCCCCCAGCCTGCTCTCCCGCTCTGCTGCCGAGGCGCAGCGCCGGCTCGACCGCGCGCGGATGCCCCTCGCACTTATCGAGCGCCCCCTGCGCGAGCGGACTGACCGCCTCGCCGCGCTCGCCCGGGTGATGAGCCAGCTCCACCCGGAAAGGCCCTTGGAGCGCGGCTACGCCATCATCCGCGATGCTAGTGGCAAAGCGCTGACCAGCCGCGCCGAAGCCGCCAGCGAGGCGCTGCTGGCAGTGCAGTTCCGCGATGGGACGCTGGCAGCGGCGCCGCTCGGCAGCGCGCCGCCAGCTCCGCCGACCCCGACCCCGGCCCCGGCCCCGGCCCCGCGCAAACGCACGCTTTCCGCTTCGCCCACCCAAGATGATTTGTTCGGTTAGCCGCGCGGTGCTATCACGGGCCTCATGCTGATGAATTCCTCCGACAAGACGGCCAAGCTCTACTATGGCCCCTCCAGCTTCCGGGTGCTGCGCCCCGGCAGCCACGTGCTGTGTGCGGTGACCGGTGAACCGATCGCGCTGCAGGAGCTGCGCTACTGGAGCGCCGAGCGGCAGGAAGCCTATGCCTCGCCCGAGATCGCCACGCGCCGCTTGCTCGGCATCGTCTGACCGGCCCAGCCTTCGCGGTTGACCGGATCGCCGCAAGGCCCGATGGCCTTGCGCGGATGCGGCGCTTCCTTCTTCTTGCCCTTGTTGTTGCCGGGCTCGCGCCCGGAACCTTCTTGCGCAGCGATATCGGCTTTTCCTGGGACCCGGCCGTGGTGACGGTGTCCCCGCTCGCCAAGCGCGAGGGCGTAACGGGTCCGCTGACGCTCACCGGCGTGTGGGAGCTTACTTCGCCGCATGGGTGGGTCGGCGGCTTTTCGGCGCTAACCCCCGGCAACGGCCCCACGCTGATCGCCACGACCGACCGCGCCTTCCGGCTCGATCTCGATCTGTCCGGGACGATGCCGCGCGCGGTCCCGGGCAGCTTCCAATTCATCGGCATCATGCCGCCCGCGCGTGAGGGGTTCGTCGACATCGAATCCATGACCCGCGACCCTGCTACGGGCACGTTGTGGGCCGGGTTCGAAGCTGACAACCTCATCGTCCGCTACGCCCTCGATGGCACCCCCACCATCAGCGCGCCGCCGGACATGCAGGGCTGGGGCAAAAACAGCGGCCCCGAGACAATGGGGCGCCTTGCTGACGGGCGTTTCCTGGTGATCTCCGAGGGCCTCAGTGACGGCAGCAATACACTGCACGATGCGTTGCTCTTTCCCGGCGATCCGGTGGAAGGGGGCAAGCCGTTGATTTCCCGCTTCGCTGCGCCGGAAGACTACGATCCGGTCGATGTCACGCAGCTGCCCGACGGGCGCTTGCTGATCCTGCTCCGGCGGGTGCGCTACTCCATTCCCGCAAGGTTCGACACAGCCATCGCGATCGCCGATCCAGGTGCGATCCGGGCGGGCGCAGTCTGGCAAGCGCGGATCATCGAACGCCTTGATGGCGGGATCTTCGCCGACAATTTCGAAGGCATCGCCTACATCCCTTCCGCGCAGGACCCGGCCAAAGGCAGCCTGTGGCTGATCGTCGACGACAATCTCTCGATCTTCCAGCGCAGCCTGCTGGTGAGATTTGATTGGCCGGGGTGATGAAAGCGCTTTGCGCTGTCAGGCCGCCGAAGGGGGCCAACAAACGAAAAAGCGCCCGGAAGCCCGAGCGCTTGATCGATCCGCTTTACGCCCCGAAGGACGGGCAGGAATCAGGCTGCCGCCTGCGCCTTGACGAGCTCGCGCTTCACCTTGAGCGCGCTCACAGAGAGCTTGTCGTCGCTGGTCTTGAGCAGCCAGTTGTCGAGCCCGCCATTGTGCTCGACCGAGCGCAGCCCGTGGGTCGAGACGCGGAACTTGAAGCTGCGCTCGAGCTTCTCGCTCATCAGCGTGACGTTCTGCAGGTTGGGCAGGAACACGCGCTTGGTCTTGTTGTTAGCGTGGCTGACATTGTGGCCGGTCATGCGGCCCTTGCCGGTCAGTTCGCAGATGCGCGACATGGTGTGTCTCTTCTCGTAATAAACGGGCCTAAGCTCAGGCCTAGGCAAGGAAAGCGGCGCGCATAACGGGGCAGACCCGAATCGTCAAGCAAGTTGCGCGTCCGGCCTGCCCCGGCTAGCCGCAGGCGGATGACCCACTGGCCGCTCCCTCTGCCGATGCAACGTGCCCTCGCGGCAGCACAGGCGGCGGCGGACATGGGCGAAGTGCCGATCGGCGCGGTGATCGTCAAGGACGGCGTAGTGATTGCCGAGGCGCACAACTCGCCGCGCACCGACCATGATCCCACCGCCCATGCCGAAATCCTCGCGATCCGCCGCGCCGCCCAGGCGCTGGGTGACGAGCGCCTCACGGGCTGCGAATTATGGGTCACGCTGGAGCCCTGCGCGATGTGCGCCGGCGCCATTGCCCATGCCCGCATCAACCGCCTCTACTACGCCGCCTCCGACCCCAAGGGCGGCGCGGTCGAGCATGGGGCGCGGGTGTTCGAGCAACCCCAGGCCTTGCACCGCCCCGAGGTCTACACCGGCATCGGCGAAGCGGAATCGGCCGATCTGCTGCGCGGCTTCTTCCGGACACGCCGCTGAGGCCCCATTCAAGCAATGTTCCACGTGAAACACCGCTTCTGGCAGGGGTCTAGCGGGGGTCTAAAGGGGGTCTAGCGGGAGTCTGGACGCGGCTGGAGGGGGGGCTGGGCGCCTCGAAGCATCCTCTGGAACCACGCAGGTTTCAGCGCCGCCCGGTCGGACAATCGGGCTGGAGAATATAGCCGCGTTCGTCCTTGGGTGCGCCGAAGGTCGGGCCGACCGGGAAACACACGCCGTGTTCCGCGATCAGGCGGGCCTTGATCTCTTGCAGCGCCGCAGCATTGCCGCGCGGGCCGCCGCTGCGATCAAGATCCATGCTGATCGACCGGGCAAGCGCGACAGGGTCGCTGCCGAATTCGCTCCAATGGGCCAGCATCTCCTCCCAATCGGCATAGAGCCCCCATGTGCTCCACATTGACCAGTCATAGGCGGGGAAGTTCAGGCTCGCCCCGCCTGCGCGCAGCATCTGCCACGCCTTGCCGCCGTCCGGCACCATCGTGTCGTAAGCCGCCTTCAGCGCGGTTCCGGCCGATCCCAAGGCATCGGGCTTCACCCCGGCGGCGAGCAGCGTTTCGAGATAGAACAGATCGCGCTTCTCCGCCGCGCGAACAAGGATCAGATTGCCGAAAAAGCTGGGCGTCGCCGGATCAAGCCCGGCGGCGAGCAGCGCGGCAAAGCCCGCCTTGTCGCCGCAGGCCATCGCCCAGTCGATGAGCGAGACTCCGTCCTTGCCGCGCTCCTCCAACGGCGCGCCCGCGAAATCGGCGGCGGCGAGCGCCTCGCCCTTGCAGAGCCTGTCGGCGAAGGGGGCAAGCCCGGTGTTCGCGAAAGCCTCTGCGGCAGAGATCCCGCGCCAGCGGAAAGCGGGCGCGGGCATGGTCATGGCGGGCGCGGGGGGCAGCTTCAGCTTGTTGGCCAACCCGTCGCAGCGCCGCATCCAGCCATCGGCAAACAGGCCGACGATATCCGCATCCTCCCCCTCGGCCTCGACCAGCGCGGCAAGCTCGTCGGACGGCGCGTAGGAGAGGAGCCCCATCACCTCGTTGTTCTCGCGCTCGATTGCCGCAAGGTCATCGGGCGAGAGCCCGGCGTTGGCCTTGGCAAGATCGGGGGCAAAGCGCGCGGCAAGCCGGGCAGCGGCTGCGGCGCGGGCGGCGCGCTTGGCGGGATCGGGCGATTCGCCCGCCAGCGCGGTGCCGCTCGCCGCGACATAGGCGCAGAATTGCACCTTGCGCGCGCGGGTCATGTTATCGGTGAGGCGCTTGAACATGGTCGCGCCCGGATCGGCAGCGGCGGGCGCGGCAGGCACCAGCATCGCAAGCATCGCTGCGAAGGCCAGCGCCGCTTGCCGTCCCGTCCTGCCCGCCTGCGCCATCATCACAGCCCCCGCCAGATTGTCGCTCGCGTCCCGTCCTTCGCGCCGCGCCGCCCGGCGGGGCAGGGCACAGGCCGGAAGCGTTTGGAATAGCACAGGCGAAGTTCCTCAAGCCAGCCGCGCTGGTTAAGCTCGATGCCGATGGCGCTTTCCGGCCAGCCCGGATTGGCATCGGCAAAGGCTGAACGGATGCGGCCCGCCGTCAGCCCGTCCTCACGCGCGATGCGATCGTAATCGGGCAGGCGCAGCCCGCCGTAGAGCACACGGATCACCTTGAGGTAATTCGCCGGGCGCTTGACCATGCAGCTGCCGTGCTTGGCCCATTGGCGCGCCACGAGCCGGTCTGACGGCATCAGGCACATGCTCCCTCGCACATCGGCGGGGGTGAGCGCGTTCTTCGCCTCGCACCATTGCGGGGATGATCTGTCGCCTTCAGGCCAGAGCCCGTGGACGATGAGGCCGAAACTGCCATTGTCCCCGCCGCACTGCACGGCTTGCGAGCGGGTCTCGCTGCGGGTGCGGCAGAACTCGGGGCTCCAGCTCAAGGCGAGGGTGTAGCCGGTGATCGCGCTCTGGCGGCGCGGGCCGTCGGGGGTGACTTTCGGCACGCTCGACACCTGCGGCGCGCGGCACTGATAGGCCTGCGCGTGGGCAGTGGCTGGCAGGGCGAGCGCGATAGCGGCCATCAGCGCGGCAGCGAGGCTATTGGACGACCGCAGAGCCATCCTCCCCCTTATGCGCCAGCCAATGGCGGCTGGCCGGCAATAGCAGCAGCAGCAGCGCGCTGCCGAGCAACACCGCCAAGATGAAGCGAAGCACCTCGCCTTCGCCAAACCACAGGGCGGCAAGAAAATTGAGCAGCACCCAGGCGAGCTTGGCGAGGCCGAAGGAAAAGACGAACCATCGGGCAAAGCCCGCCGCAAAGACATAGATCCACACCAGTGGGATCAGCGCGATCGTGAACTGCGTGAACAGCGCGACGATGGTCAGATCGCGGTTCCATTCGAGTGAGGGCCAAAAGTCCGCAAGAATCGCCTCGGACGTGCTGAGATCGGCAAGACCCGCGATGAGGTTGAGCAGCGCGAACAGGAAGAGGCAGGCCGCAAAAGCCCGGATCGCCAGCGGCCGCGCGCCTTGCCGAACCTTCATGCCGGCTTGAAATCCAGCCCGATGTCCGCCGCAGGCGCGCTCTGGGTCAGGCGGCCGACCGAGATGTAGGTGACCCCGCTCGCCGCTTTGGCCGCGATGGTCTGGAGGTTCACCCCGCCGCTCGCCTCGGTCGGCACGCGGCCTGCGACAAGCGCGACCGCCTGTGTGAGGGTGGCGGGGTCCATATTGTCGAGCAGGAGGTGATGCGCGCCTGCGCTGAGCGCGGGTTCGATCTGGTCGAGGCTGTCGACCTCGCAGATGATCTTTTCGACCCCCGCCTCGCGCGCACGGCGCACCGCTTCGCCGACGGAGCCTGCGACCGCGACGTGGTTGTCCTTGATCATCGCCGCATCCCACAGCCCCATCCGGTGGTTCTGCGCGCCGCCCTGCCGGGTGGCGTATTTTTCGAGGAACCTGAGGCCGGGGATGGTCTTGCGCGTATCGAGCAGGGTGCAGGTCGCACTGCCTTCCCGCATCGCGGTGACATAGGCGCGCGTCAGGGTGGCGATGCCGGAGAGGTGCTGGGCGATGTTCAAGGCGCTGCGCTCTGCGGTGAGGAGAGCGCGGGCGCTGCCTTCGATGCGCATCAGGTCGGTGCCGGCGGGAACTTGGTCGCCGTCCTGCACCAGCGGTTCGATCACGCAGTCGGGATCGAGGTGCCGGAAGAACGCCTCGGCCAGCGGCAGGCCGGCGACGACGATGGCATCGCGGCTGTCCATCACCCCGGTGAAGCGCGCGTCTGCCGGGATGACGCTCTCCGACGTCACATCGCGCCCGCCGCCGGGGAGGCCCTCGCCCAGGTCTTCGGCGAGCGTCTCGCGGATGAATTTGGCGAGGTCGACGCCGGGGAGGGTGAATTGGGTCATGACTGGCACAATAAACGGAGCCGCAGGCTCCGCAAGGCCGACCGGCCGCCCGCAGCGGGCGCAGCTTTGCTGCGCGTCGAGCGAGGACGAGGGCGCGGAGGCGCCCTCGCCATCAAAAACACATCAATGCACGAAGCGCGCCACCACATCCCTGTAGGAACGCGACACCTTCACCTCGGCGCCGCTTTCCAGCACCAGGAAGCATTCGCCGTTGGTGTGGGGCTTCACCTGCCGGACCAGATCAAGGTTCACGATCGTCGAACGGTGCACCCGCTGGAACTTCCTCGGATCGAGGCGGCGTTCCAGGTCCTTCATCGTCTCGCGCAGCACCAGCGAATTGTCGCCGGTGGAGATGATCATGTAATCGCCCGCGGCCTCGATATGCTCGATCGTGTCGACTTCCACGCGGAAGATCTGGCCGCGGTCTTTCACATTGATGAGCTTTTCAAAGCGGTCGGCGCTTTCGGTTGCGGGCGCGGCGGTGTCGACGAAATCCGCGGCGCGGTCCGGCGCGACTTCGGCCAGCACGTCGAGCAGGTTCCCGGCATCCTCGGCCGATTTCTTCTCGGCAAGGCGCTGGCGCACGCGTTCGATCGTGTCGGCAAGCTTCTGTTCGTCGACCGGCTTCATCAGGTAATTGACCGCATTGGCCTCAAACGCGCGGATCGCGTGTTCCTCGTAGGCGGTGACGAAGACGAACAGCGGGGGTTCGATCTCCATCACGCCCTTCACCACCGAGAAGCCGTCGAAGCCGGGCATCTGGATATCGAGGAACACGAGATCGGGCTTCTCGGTCTTGATCTTGCGGATCGCCTCGCGGCCGTTGGCGCAGGTGTCGATGATCTCGACGTCCTCGAACGGTGCGAGCCGCAGCTGGAGGCCCTGGATGGCGAGTTTTTCGTCGTCGACGAGGATGGTTCTGATGGTCATGCGGGGGTTCCGATGGTTCTTTGGGGGGGGTTGAGGGGGATGATGTTGTCGCTCCCGCCAGCAGCAGCCCCGATGGCTGCCACGGCGGGTGCTGCCGCCTCCTGGGCTCTTTCGGCCCGAGTGAACGGTATCTCGATCAGCACGGTGAAGCCGCCCCCAGCTTCGGATCGGGTCTCGAACAGGTGATTGTCTCCATAAGCCTGGCGTAAGCGATTACGTATGTTAGCAAGTCCCACACCAGTCGAAACCGGCTGGCCGGGCACAGGCTCGCCATAAGGCGAGGCGTAGCGCGGGCTATCGTCAAGGCCCGGGCCGGTATCCTCGACGATCATCCGCAGCCGGTCACCGATCACCCGCGCGGTGAGCGATATCTGGGCGCCTTCCTCCTGCGTGCTGACGGCATACTTGATCGCGTTTTCGACCAGCGGCTGAAGCAGCATCGCGGGGAGCTGTGCGGGGAGGGCCGCGTCCTCGATCTCGAACTGGGTGCGCAGCCGTTCTTCAAACCGCATCCGCTCGATATCGAGGTAGAGCTGGAGCGTCTCGATCTCCTGCGCCAGCGTCACCTGACTGCCCGGCTCTGCCACCAGCGTGTGGCGCAGGAAGCCCGAAAGGCGCGTGAGCATCGCGTTGGCGGGCTCGGTCTGTTTCAGCAGCACCAGCGTGCTGATCGAGTTGAGCGTGTTGAACAGGAAGTGCGGGTTGAGCTGGTAACGCAGCATGGCGAGCTGCGCGGCGGTGGCCTGGGCTTCCAGCCGCTCAAGCCGGTCAGCCTGCTGTTCCACAGTGAGGAAGAAGTTGATCGCATAGTAAAGCGCGCTCCACCCGCCGAGCAGGGTCATCGGCAGATACAGCAGACCGATCAAACGCTGGGCAAAGGTCGTCTCGCGGGTGCCGGCGTAATAGACCCCCTGCACCCAGGCATCGATCGAGGCGTGGAGCAACACCGCGAACATCAGCACCAGCGCGGTCACGCCCCAGGTGACCAGCGGCTGCTGGTGGATCAGCTTGCGGTAGATCACCGAGAGGATCAGGCTGATCGAAAAGCCGGTGATGGTGGTGACGAGGATCAGCGCGAGCAGGTCAAGCGGCTGCTCGTTGGCGAGCGCGGAGACCGCGCGCAGCAGGAAAGCCGCGCCCCAGCCTGCGAGCTGGAGGTTCCAGAACGCCCGGTTCTTGCTGGCGAAGAACGGCGCCGCCTGGATCTGGAGCACTGCCATAAGGCGAACGGTCTACCGCATTTCGTCGCAAACGGCACTGCAAATTGGTCACATGGGCTTGGGCCGGCAACGGCTCGGCGCATCACCATGCCCGAACGGTCAGCGCGCGGCCTTGCGCTGGGGCCCGCCTGCCGGGTCGATCTCGCGGCGGAAATGCGCCGCCCAGTCGGCCTTGCCCTCGCGCGACATCAGGCCCTTCACCTGCGCCACTTCGGCCGCGATCGCCTCGGCGCGCTCGTCCCAGCCCTCGTGCCCGGTGCGGAAACGCAGCCCCGAATCGTGCTTTGCCCCCCAGCGGGTCATGAAGGTCACTGCGGCCTGCGGATCATAGCCAGCATTGGCGAGCAGCCATGGGATCAGCCGATCGGCCTCACGCTCGATCCGGCGCACGTTCCCGGGTCGGCGCCCGTTGCGATCAAGCCAGGCATCGTGGCCAAGCACGTTGTGGGCCAGCTCGTGCGCGACGACCGCCGCGAACACCGGCTCCTCGGGATAGGCAAAGGCCGGAAAGCCGATGCCGATCACCACGCGGCTGCCGTCGGCGACCGCCGTGTCGGTTTCGCCCATCAGTTCGAAGCGCGTGGCGCAGACCGGGACGGATTCGATCAACGCCGTCCCGCCATCGGCGAACCCGATGTCGATATGGCCCTTGAGGTCGAGCAGGAATTCGACGTGTTGATGCACCGTCGCAAGCCGCTGCCACTCGAATCGCTGTTTTGCAGACATGGTGTTGGGATCAAGCGCAGCAAGCCGGGTGACCTCGCGGTTGCGGGTGAATTTGCCCGAGAACTCCGCCGGAGAGCCGCGCGCGGCGGTCTGCACCGCGAAATTGCCCGTCAGGCCGAGCGCCTTGCGCGCCACGCCGGGCTCCCCATAGCTCGCCATGTCCTGAAGTTGCAGGCCAATCGAGGAGACACGGACAGGGCAAAAGGCGACATTGCCCTTGGCGAGCGTCCAGCCCACATCCTGCAACCGCTGATCGGCATCCTGGTAGCGAGCAATCGCCGCGCGCTCGGCAGCGTAATCGATGCCCGACGGGCGCACGCCCTGCGCGGCGAGCGGGCTGGCCGCCAATCCCAGCCATAGGGCCAGCGCAAGAGCGCGCATCAACCCGCCCCCTCAGCTCGGCCGGACGGCGTCGCCGAGCGCGGCCTTCAGTTTGTCGAAGCCGACCGCCCCGCCGAACGGCTTGTTGCCCGCGATCCACGCCGGGGTGCCGGAAAAGCCCAGTGCGCGGGCGTGATCAAGGTTGCGCGCGATCTCGGTCGAGACCGCTTCCGACGCCGCGTCGCGCGCCGCGCGCTCCATATCGAGCCCGGCCGCGCGCGCCGCCATCTCCACGTCCTTGGTCGCGAACATCGTGTCGTGGAAGGCGCGGTACTTGCCTTGCAGGCCCGCCGCCAGCGCCATCCGCGAGGCAATGTCGCTGCCTTCGAAGATCGGCCATTCGCGGATCACGACTTTCAGTTCGGGATCCTCGGCGATCAGCCGGTTCACGTCCTTGAGGCTCGCCTCGCAATAGGGGCAGTTATAATCGGTGAACTCAACCAGCACCTTTTTGCCGTTGGGATTGCCGAGCATCACCCCGGGGAAAGGCTCGAACACTTGCCCGCCCATCTGCGCGAGGCGCTTGGCGGCCTCCTGTTCCTCGTAAGCCTGCGCCATCTGCGGCAGGATGTCGGGATGGGCCATCAGGAAGCTGCGGGTGCGGTTGTCGGCGAGCCCCGAGTATGACCACGCCGCCGCGCCGAGAAAGCCGAAGGTCAGCGCCAGCAGCGCGGTCAGCAGCGTGTGGCGCAGGGCGGAGGGCGTGTCGGCGGCGGGCGGGTGCGAGGACATGGGGCGCTTTCTGGCAGGTTTCCGCGCGGAGCCTAGCGTTTCTTCTTCAACCGTTCCAGTTCGCCGCGCGCTTCGAGCGCGACATCCTGGGCGCGGATCCAGTCCGCCGAGCCATAGGGCAGCCCGGCTTCGGCGGCCTGCGCGCTGCGCAGCGCTTCGGGGTAGAGCCGGTTCATCACCTGCTGCTCCGCGCTCGCCAGCTGCGCGCGCGGCATGTCGCCGCGCTCGGCATAGACCACGCCGAGCTGGTACCACGCGAAGGGATTGTAGCGATCGCGCTGCACCGAAGCCCGCAATACGGTTTCGGCCTCAGCGAAGTTGGCGGCGTTCTCGGTCGCGATCAGCGCATGGCCGAGCAGCCCGGCGATCAGCGGATGGGCGTTGGTCAGCTCGGTCGCGCGGCGCAGCGGCACCAGCGCATCGCGCGGCCGCCCGGATTCCAGCAACACCTGCCCCTTCAGCTCAAGGAACCACGGGTTGTCAGGCTCGATCGCCAGCAGCGCGTCGGTCTCGGCCAGCGCGAGGTCGACCCGTGCGTCCTTGTGATAGCCATAGGCGCGGGCGTAGTGCGCCGGGATGCCCTGATCGGTGAGCGGGAAGGTCGTCAGCGTGCGGGCGGGCGGGTTGAGGAAGCCGTAGAGCTTGGCCTTGGCGCGCACGAACCGCTGCTGGAGATCAGGATCGGGCGGGGTGTCCCAGCCCGGGTTCTTGTCGACCAGCCCGCGCAGCACCTGGATGCGATCGCCGGTCAGCGGGTGGGTGCGGGCATAGGCGGCCTCGGCGGTCTGGCTGTAGCCGGCGCGGATTTCGTTTCCGCGCAGCTTCTCGAAGAAGGTGATCATGCCCTTGCCGCTGATCCCCGCGCCCGAAAGGTAGCGCGCCCCGGCAAGATCGGTCGCGGCTTCCTGATCGCGGTTGAAGGAGAGGAAGCTGCCCATCGCGGCCTGCTGTCCGGCGGCGATGATCCCCATCGCGGCATCCCCCGCACCGGCCAGTGCCGCGCCAACACCAAGCAGCAGCGAGAGGATCGAGATCTTGTTTGCGACCTTGGTCCGCTCTTCAAAGCGCACCGCGTGGCCGGCGGTGATATGGCCGAGCTCGTGAGCGAGCACGCCCTGCACCTCGTTGGCGGTGTCGGCGGCGCTGATAAGCCCGCTGTGGACGTAGATCGCCTGCCCGCCCGCGACGAAGGCGTTGATCGAAGGGTCGTTGATCAGCACGATCTCGACATTGCCGGGTTCAAGCTCGCTCGCCTCCACCAGCGGGGCGAGCATGTCCTTCAGCAGCTGCTCGGTCTCGGCATCACGCAGGATCGATTGCGCCGCGACCGGCTCGGCCGAAACGACGAGGCTCGCCAGCAGCGCGAGACAATAGGCAAGGAAAAAAGGGCGACCGCGCATCGCGGCGATCCTACCGGAGTCCCGGCTGAACGCAATGTGAAGCGAGGGCCGGGTTGCGGGGCGGGCGGTCTGCATCGCGCATCAGCGCGACCGACAATTACCCGACAATCTTGCGCGCGGCGGACGCGATCTGGGCGAAATCTTCGGGGAGTTCGGCGAGGATCTCCGCGCAGCCAATCTCGTCACGGCGAACCAGCACCAGCGCGAATTCGGGCCCGGCTCCGTCGAGATCCTCAAGCGTGATCGCCTCCAGCGCGCGCAGCGCCTGCGCGAGAGCCTCGCGCATCGTGCGGGCATCCTCGACCGGCTTGCCCTGCTCCCCGCGGCGCAGGCGGCGTTCGGCCTTGACCACCGCCTTCACCCCGCCCTCGGTCTCAGCGAGGTAGACGGCAAGGCGGCTAGGGGCGAGCCCGATGCGGTGCGCGTGGGTCAGCACTGCGGCATATTCGGTGAGGCGCGTCTTGTCGTAATCATGGCCGAACACGAGCTTGACGACCGGGGTCATCGGCGCGCGGTCCTGCACGGTCAGCCCGGCATCGGCGATCAGCTCGGCATAGTCTTGCGGCGCGTTCTGCGCAGCAAGCGAGAAGTCGTAGGCGCGGCTCACCGCGGCATAGAGCGCGGTGCGGCTGCGGTCCTCGGTGCTGTCGGCGGCGCGGGCAAGTTCGCGTGCGGCCGCAAGACAATCATAGAGGCTGTGATCCTCGGCGAGGTCGTCAGCGAATGCATGGTCGTCAGCGAAAGCATGGTCGTCCGCCGAAACGGGGGCAAGCGCGTCATCGGCCGCGTCATCGGCCGCGTTATCGACCACGTCGGGCAGGGGGGCGCCGAGCGGAGCGGCGATTGGCAGGTCGGATGCCTCTGGTTCCTCGGCCGGTTCCTCCACCGCGTCTTCCATCGCGGGCGTGTGGGCATAATCAGGCACGAATTCGGGCGCGGGTTCGGCGTAAGCCTCGGCCTCGCCGGCCTCAGGTTCCATGAGGGTCTCGGGCTCAAAGGCGGTCAGGTCGATCGCCTTCTTGGTGGGCGCCTCGATATAGTCGGCGAGGCTGGCGAAGCTGTAGCCGGCGCTATCGCTTTCGCCGTCGCCCTCGTCCTCGTCATACTCCTCATCGTCGTCGTCGAGGGCGTATTGGCTGAAGTCGGGCAGGGTGACTTCGGGCAGGGGGGCACCAGCGTCGATCGCCGCGTCGAAATCGTTGAGGGCATCGGCATAGTGCCCGGCATAACCGGCGCCAGCCTCCTCAGGGCTCTCGTGCGCGGGCGAATCCGCCCAGTCGGTGACGGGCTCGGCGCTACGCGCTGCGGGTTCGTCTTCCAGCTCCAGCGCGCCATCAAGCTCAAGCGCCTGATCAATCTCGAGCAGCAGCTCGTCCGCAGTCAGCTGGTCGGCCATCTCCTTCCAGTTGATCACGCCATAGATGAAGTCGATTGCGGCATCATCGCTCGAATAGGGCAGCAGGATGCCGCGATAGAGGATCGCGATTCCAGCGTGGTTGACGAACTCGGCCTCGAACCCGATCGGCGCCTGGTTGGCGAGGATCTGCATGTAGTGATCGGTGATGCGGCTCAGCAGCGAGCGCGGCGGCACGTCCGAGAGGCGGATAATGACGCCGGGGGGCGAACATTCCTTCGCCAGCTTCTCGCCAAGGAACAGCACCGCCGGATTCTCGATCCCGTGAGTGAAATCGAGCAGCACCGAATGCGGGCCGAAATCGGGAAGCTCGGCCGGTTCGAGGTCTGCGATGTTGGGGAACATCCGCTCGCCGAGCAGGCTCGCCCAGTGGTTGTAGGCGCGCACCTGCATGCGCCGCTCGTCGCGGCCGATCGATTCGGGCGGGACGTCGCGCGCATGGGCGGGCTCGGCGCTTTCCTCTTCGGAAGCGTCCCAGCTTCGATCCGCGTTAGCGTCGGGATCGAAGGTGCCGCGCAGAGTGTCCATGGCTGTGAATCCGCCCCTTGGTGAACCTTAGTCAGCCGGTTCTGGCGCGGCGTGGTAAACATCACGTAAATGGAGAACCGTTTTGCGGCCAGCCGAGCCGGCGCGGACTCCAGCTGTCTGGCTTAGAGAAAATACCGCATCTTTATGGTGACGCGGCTGGTGCCTTCGCCCAGAGCGAAGACCGCATCCTTGAACTTGGGCGGGGCCATGTTGACCGGCGCATCGCGCGAGAAGCCGTAGCCTTCCTTGGGCATCATCCCCATCGCCCGGTCGGCCTTGCCGTTGTTGTTCTCGTCATGGAGCAAGGCGATCGCGTATTGTCCGGGCTTGACCCCGGTGAAGCGGATCTCGACCTTGCCGCTTGCCGGGACGACCACGCGGAACGCGCCCGGGTCCTTGATGCACTTGGGGAAGATGTCCGCGCGCGTGGTCATGCAGGCGCGCACCACGCCCTTGGAAGACCTGAGGTCGGTAACGGTGATGACGACGTCGCCGGTCTGCGGCGGAGCGGCCGCAGCGAGGCTCGCCGCCATCCCGAACAACGCCAGCGCGCCCGCCTTCACATGACCCACACTCATTGGGCCCGAACCTGCGGGCCGTGCCCGGCCTCGGCCACGATCCGCGCCGACAGGCCCTTGTCCGTCCCGCAGAGCCTGTCCCACAGTCGGAAATAGAGCCCGTAATTGCATCTGTATTCCTCGTGATGACGCTCGTGATGGCTGGCGGTTATCAGCCATTCTCCCAACGGCGAGTGAACAAGCCAGCGCGGGAACATCTCCCAGCCCATGTGATTGGTCACGCCCATGACGGTCGCCGCCGTCAGCACAAGCCCGAGGATCGCGATATGGATCGGCACGAGGAACACCAGCACCGGGATCACCACCGCGCCGGTCACCGCCTCCACCGGGTGAAAGCTCATCGCGGTCCAGGCCGTGGGCGGACGGCTTTCATGGTGAACCGCGTGGGCGATCCGGAACCACCTCGGCCGGTGCATCCAGCGGTGGCTCCAGTAAAAGCAGGTGTCCTGCACGAACAGGTAGATCAGCAGCGAGAGCGGGTGATACCACAGCGGCAGCGCGCTCCAGTCAGCGGTGAGCAGCGTCCAATCGTGCTGCCGCCAGCCCCACAGCACGATGCCCGCCGGCGTGCCGTAGATCGCCGCAGAAAGCAGCGACCAGCGCACTTCGCGCCCGATCTGAGCGGCGCGCCCGGCATAGAGGCCGGGTCGCACCTTGGCCGTCACCAAGGCAAACAGCCCACTGGTCAGCACATAGCGTAAGCCGACAATCGCGGTGACGGTGAGGCTGACGATCAGCAGCGCCAGCGGGACGGGGGTGTCGGCAGGGATCATTGCACGCAGACTATGCCGCAAATGTGTGCGGCAAAACAGGGCTAAGTCAGGTCAGCGCGTCCGGCATGGTGCACAGCGGGTCGAGCAGCGCCATGTGCCGCCGCATCGCGATCCTTGCGAGATGCTCGACCTGTGTCTTGCGCCGCGCCGCCGCGAGCGGCTCAAGCGCGGCGGGGCGCAGGATTTCGGCATCATAGCCATCGGCGACGATGACCCCGCAGCTTTCGGGGCGGTACGCGTCACTCTCCAGCGGCGCGCGGTCGAGCCCCGGGGGCAGGCCCCAGTAGAAACGGTCGCAGAAATCGAGATAGTCGGGCCACTTGGCATCACCGAGCAGGTCGGCGCGGGCGACCTTGATCTCTACGATCACGATCAGCCCCTTGGCATCGATCCCCATGAGATCGGCGCGGCGACCGTTCCTGAGCGGCACCTCGGGAAGGCACCAGATGTCGTTGCGCGCAAACAGCCGTCCAATCCCGCGCGCGACATCGCGCGCGGCAAGCGCCAGCGAATCAGAAAGGGGAAGCGCGCTGCCGGACATGGCTCAGCGTTGGAACGTAAGAGGAACATAGTCAAGCGCGGGCGAACCCGGCGCGAAGCGTCAGGCGGTCTCGCGGCCGAGCACCGCGACCAGCGATGCGCGGGCCGCGTGGAACTCGCGCCACAGCACCAGTGCCGGCGCAGAGGCATCCTGCCCGCGGCGTGACAGCGTGCCGAGCGCGATGAGCCCGGTGTCGAGCATCGCCGTGCAATCGCCGATAGTCTGCGCGACCAGAACGCGCTGCGCGGGCCGGGCGCGGGCGATCACCGCCCCGATCTCACCGCGAATCTCGACCGGCTCGGGAGCGAGCCGCGCGAGCAGCGCGACCGCCGCGGCCTTGCCGTGGAGCGCCACCAGCGCCTCGGCGATTGCCTCGGGCGCAACCTCGTCCGCCTCTACGGTGGGGGCGTGCGGGAGAATCGGCACAGGGGGGATCGTAGCCATGCCACAGAGCCTATGGGGGTATGCTTGCCGAAAGGTTAAACCGCCCCCCAAAGCACCCACGAGGCGCGCCGAACAATTGACTGGCGCGCCGCGGCCCCTCTTGCTAAGCGCCGCGCGCCGCGCGACAATATGCGCGCGCCGCATGGCACCATGCACCCGTAGCTCAGCTGGATAGAGTGCTGCCCTCCGAAGGCAGAGGTCACAGGTTCGAATCCTGTCGGGTGCGCCAAGGGGGCGGTCTTCCGAAAGGAGGGCCGCCCCCTTGGCGTATCATGGCGAAGCGAACCTCGTTCGGAATCGCAGCGCGCAGCGCGCAGCGCGGAGATGGCGAAGCGGCGCAGCCGCGCAGCAATCCTGTCGGGTGCGCCAACAAGGCCCGCTCCCTCACCAGAGGGGGCGGGCCTTGTTGGTTTGGATCAGTTCATAGCGGATTTGGCGATCCACGCGTCCACCCGCCGCTCGAGGATCGAGAGTGGTTGCGAGCCCGATGCGATCAGCAGATCGTGGAAGCCCTTGATGTCGAACCTGTCGCCCAGCTTCGCCTCGGCGCGGCGGCGAAGCTCCATGATCTTGAGCATCCCGATCTTGTAGCCGGTCGCCTGCCCGGGGAGCGTGATGTAGCGCCGCACTTCGGAGCGCGACCGCTCGATCGGCTGGCGGCCGGTGGTGTTCATGTAGGTGACCGCCTCGTCCTCGCTCCAGCCCAGCGCGTGGAGGCCGGTGTCGACCACCAGCCGCGCGGCGCGGAACAGTTCGGCATCAAGGCGCATGAAATCCGCGGCAACGTCGGGGAAGGCGTTCATCTCCTTGCACATCGCTTCGGCATAAAGGCCCCAGCCCTCGCCGAAAGCGACATAGCCGGTGACCGAGCGGAACTTGGGCCCGCCCTGCTGGCGCACCTGGATGTCGCCCTGCATGTTGTGGCCAGGAATCGCCTCGTGGCACATCAACGTGTACATGGCCGCAGGGTCGGGCACGGTGCCGGCGAGGTGGACGTAGGTCTTGGCCGGGCGCTTGCCGTCAGGGCTGGGCGCAGAGGCGTGCGCCGCGCCGCCTGCGACTTCGGAGAAGGCGGGCTCGCGCACCACCTCGATGCCATAGGCTGGCAAGGTGCCGAAATAGGGCGCCAGCAAGGTGCGGGTGCGCGCGACGAACGCATTCGCGGTGTCGAGGTATTCCTTGCGCGCCGCATCATCGAACTGCCGCGCGGGATAGAGTCGCTTGCGCTCGGCATAGAACGCGTGGCGATCGGCAAAGCCCGCCTTGCGGGCCAGCGCGTCCTGCTCTGCCTCGATCCGCGCAACTTCCGCTCGCCCGATGGCGTGGATTTCAACTGCGGTCATGTCGGTGGTGGTGTTGAGCTTCAATTCGGCGGCGTAATAGGCCTCCCCGCCCGGCAGCGTCAGCGCGCCCACCTTGCCGCTGGGCGCGGTCGGCAGGCTGGCCTCGGCCCAGGCGATGATCCGCTCGTAGGCCGGGGCGAGCGCGAGGATCGCCGAGCGCGCCGCAGCGAGCTGACTGTCGGCCTCGGCGCGCGAAAGCTTGCCGCCCGCCACGAGGGCCTCGGTCTTGGCCTGCACGTCAGCCCACAGCGCGGCGTCCGGGCCCTCTCCATAAGGAGCGCCCGCGGTCAGCTGGCGGCTGCCAGCGATGATCGTCTCGATCTGGAAGCGTGGCGGGTTGATCCCGGCGGCCTGGCTCGCCTTGGTGCGCGCGATCGCGAGATCGAGCACTGCGGGCATCCCACGCAGGCGGGCGATGTAGTTTGCTAGGTCGGCGGGTTCGGCGACCGAGTGCGTGTTGACGAGGAAATCGGGCAGCTGGCTGTGCGCCGAATAGAGCCGCGAGTAGAACGGCGGACGGTAGATGCGGTTGGCGAAGGACTGCTCGGCGCGGGTCGCTTCGAGCGCCCAGATGTCGAAATTGACCTGCGCTTCGGGCGAGAGCTTCGCCCGGTCGAACTGCGCCTTCATCTTCGCCGCGCTCGCCTTGCGCCATTCAAGCTCGGCCTTGGCGGCGGCATCGGAATTGTCGTTCCACTTGTCGCCGCCCTCCTTCAGCCCGAGCCGGGTGGCAAGCTGGGGCTGGGTCTTCAAGTATTCGGCGAATTCCCCGTCGAGAAAGGCGGTAAGGCGCGCGTCCTCGCTCGCGGTGGTGGCGGCAGGTGCCTGCGCGAGCGCCGGTGCGGCGGTGAAAGGTGCGGCGGCGAGCGCCAGCGCCAGACTGGCGGTGATCGTGTGCTTCATGGCTGGTCCCCTTGCGGCCGCGCAAATGGCGTCCGCTTGCCCGCTTGACTAGCGGGAGCGGGGGACCGGATGGAAGCCCCTTTCGTCGGGCCGGCTAAGCGCTTCAGCCGAGCGGCAGGCCCAACGCCTCGGCGACCGCGGCGTGCGTGATCTTCCCGCCCGCGACGTTCAGCCCCTCGGCAAGGTGCGGATCGGCGGCCATCGCGCCTTGCGCGCCCAAGTTGGCGAGCTTCATCGCGAAGGGCAGCGTCACGTTGCCGAGCGCGATGGTCGAAGTGCGCGCGACCGCGCCGGGCATGTTGGCGACACAGTAGTGGATCACCCCGTCGATCTCGAACACCGGGTCTTCGTGGGTTGTGGCGCGGCTTGTCTCGAAGCAGCCACCCTGATCGATCGCGATGTCGACCAGCACCGCGCCGCGCCGCATGGTCTTGATCATTGCGCGGGTCACCAACTTGGGCGCCGCTGCCCCCGGCACCAGCACCGCGCCGATCACCAGATCGGCCTCGCGCACCGCTTCGGCGATCGCATGGGCGGAGGCGAAGGCGGTCTTGAGCTGGTTGCCAAACACCATGTCGAGCTCGGCGAGGCGGCGGTTCGAGATATCGAAGATCGTCACATCGGCGCGCAGGCCAACGGCCATCTGCGCCGCGTTCACGCCCGCAACTCCGCCGCCGAGGATCACGACCTTGCCCGGCTCCACCCCCGGCACCCCGCCCAGCAGCACACCGCGCCCGCCCTGGTGCTTTTCGAGATAATGTGCGCCGCACTGCACGCTCATCCGCCCGGCGACTTCTGACATGGGCTTCAACAGCGGCAACGAGCCATCGGACGCGGTGACGGTCTCGTAAGCGATGCACGTCGCGCCGCTTGCCATCAGGCCTTCGGCTTGCGGCCTGTCGGCGGCGAGGTGGAGGTAGGTGAAGAGGAGGTGATCGGAACGCAGCATGGCGATCTCGGTGGCTTGCGGCTCCTTGACCTTGACGATCATCTGGGCCGCCGCGAACACTGCGGGGGCATCGGGGAGGATCTGCGCGCCGGCGGCCTGATAGGCGGCGTCGGCAAAGTCCACCCCGAGGCCCGCGCCGCTCTGCACCGCCACCGCGTGGCCTGCACGGGTCAGCTCGGCGACCGCCGCAGGGGTCAGGCCGACCCGGTATTCGTTGTTCTTGATCTCGGTGGGAACGCCGATGCGCATGGGGTCTCTCCTGCTGTATCCTTGGCGATGCGGTTTAGCAGGAGCACGATGCGCGATCTTCGCAATGATCGGCTGACGAGGCGCGTCGCACGCGAAAATCTTGCGTGTGGACTGCTACTGGCGCATCAGTCTGGCGCATGGACCGCATTGACCGGAATATTCTCGCCATTCTCGCCTCGGACTCGCGTCTCACCGGCGAGCAGCTCGGTGAGCGGGTCGGGCTGAGCCCTTCCGCAGCGCATCGGCGTGTCAAGGCGCTGGAGGAGAGCGGGGCGATCATCGGCTACCGCGCGCGCCTGTCCAAGGCGGCGCGGGGCAATCCCTCGACGGTGTTCGTGCAGGTCACCCTCACCGACCAGCGGCAGGCGACCATGCTTGCCTTCGAAGAGGCGATGGCGCGAACGCCGCAGGTGGCCGAAGCTTATCTGATGAGCGGGCCGTCGGACTATCTCGTGAAGGTGCTGGTACCGAGCAGCGACAGCTACGAGCGCATCCACCGCGAGATCCTCTCCGCGCTCCCCGGGGTGCAGCGGCTGGTCAGCCAGTTCACGATCCGCACATTGGAAGGCGGCGACTGAGCCTGCCCCGCGCGATCTGCGGCAAATATGACAACTGCATGGCAAGACGGTGAAAGACACTCGTCCCACGTCGGCTAGGTTTTGTCGCAAGACCCTTGTTTTTCGGCGCGGAACGCCAAACTGGCGCTTCCCGTTCTGTTACAGTTCAGGGTCAGGATTGCAGTAGAAAGTTAGTTTCCCGACAGGTATAGGACCTTTATGGCCACGCCGATCTTCGAATTTGCCCAGATTCCGCGGCTCGACCCCGCGGCCAAGGCGCGTGCGCGGGTGCGACGGGTGCGTGATGTCGGCCAGGCGCCGACGATCGGCGTGATCTACAACCCGCGCAGCCACCGCAATCTCGGCGCCGATTTCGATTGCGGGATCTGCCCGCATGTCCACATCGCCCAGCCGCGCGAACGCGGGCAGCTGCCGCAGGCGCTCGCCGAACTCGCAGGCCGCGGCATCGACCTCCTCGTCATCAACGGCGGCGACGGCACAGTGCGCGACGTTCTGACTTGCGGACTGGCGATCTTCGGCGACGAATGGCCCGCGCTTGCAGTGCTGCCCAAGGGCAAGACCAACGCGCTCACCGTCGATCTTGGCGTGCCCGAGGACTGGACTCTCCAGGATGCGATCGACGCGCTCGACCATGGCGGCCGCGTGCGGCGCCGCCCGTTGACCGTCACCCCGGCCGAAGCGGCGGTCAAGGACGGCGCGAAGGGCGAGACACTGCCGCGCGCAGTGGGCTTCGTGCTCGGCGCAGGGGCCTTCACCAAGGCGACCCAGGCCGGGCAGAGCGCGCACAAGCTTGGCGCCTTCGATTCGATGGTCGTGGCCGTGACGGGCCTCTGGGGGCTGCTGCAATCACTGTTCGCCGGCCGCTCCAACCCTTGGCGGCGCGGCTCGGGCATGCGCATCGGCCTCGGCGCGAGCGGTGCGCCGATGGCGCATAGCGGGCAGGGCGATCCGGGGATGCGCCAGCTCCTGTTCGCCTCCACGCTCGAACGGCTGCCGGCCGGGATCAAGCCGTTCGGCGCGCTCAAGAGCGGGCTGAAACTGGTCGCGCTCGACCAGATTTCGCGCCGCACCACTGCACTGGTGCCGCTGGTGATGATCGGCATCGTCCGCAGTGGCCTGCGCCAGCGCGGCATCCACCAGCTGGCCGCGAGCCAGTTCAGCCTGTCGATCGACGATCCGTTCATCCTCGATGGCGAGGCCTTCCCGGCGGGCGATTACCGGATCGAGCAGGGCCCGGAGCTCGCTTTCGTCACGCCATGAACGCCGCGACATGAGCGAAGGCTCGCCAGCGCTGCCTGGACGGATCGCCGCGCGCCTCGCCGTTCCTGTTGACCCTGCCATCGCGGCTTTCGCGGGCGCTCTGGCGGATGCGTCGGGCGCGCGGGCGGTGCTGTTCTACGGATCGAACCTGCGCACCGGATCACTGGACGGGGTGCTCGATTTCTACATCCTCCTGCCCGGCACCCGGGAAGCGGCGATCTGGCCGACGGTCAGTTATCACGAGCGCGATCATGAGGGTGCCATGCTGCGCGCCAAGGTCGCTACGATGCGGCTCACCACCTTCGCCCGCGCCGCCGGCGGGGAGACTGCCGACACCACGATCTGGGCGCGCTTCGTCCAGCCGAGCGCCCTCGTCTGGACCGCCGATGAGGCAGCACGCGACGACGTTATCGCCGCGCTGGTCGCCGCCTCGGCCACCGCCGCACGCCTTGCTGCGGCATTGGGCCCGGCAAGCGGCACCGCTGAGGATTACTGGCGCGCGCTGTTCCGCGCCACCTACAGCGCCGAGTTCCGGGTCGAGAAGCGCGGGCGGGAGGATGATATCCTCTCGGTCAATGCCGATCACTTCGCCGGGCTGCTGCCGCTCGCGCTCGATGCGGCGGGGATCGCCCCCGGGCTCCACGGCGCGATCCTCACCCCGGGCCTGATGCCGGCCGAGCGCGCGCGCCTTCTAGGCTGGTGGAAACGCCGCCGCCGTCTGGGCAAGCCGCTGAACCTGCTACGCCTGGTCAAGGCGAGCACCACCTTCGAGGGCGCAGCGCGTTATGCCGCGTGGAAGATCGAACGGCACACGGGGATGCCGGTCAAGATCACCCGCTTCCGCGAACGCTTCCCGCTGCTGGCCGCGCCGCAGGTGCTGTTTGATTTGTGGCACCACAAGCGTCGCACCTGACGCAGGCCCGACACGCCTTAAAGATACTGCATCGAAATCGTCATCCGCGTGACCCCCGGGCCAGCAGTGAAGCGCACCTTTTCGACTGAGGGCGTCTGCGGGATGAGGCCGAGGATCTTCTTGACCCCCGGATTGTTCGACATCCCAGCCCCGTCGGTCGAGATATCGGTCTTGCGGTTGCCGTTTGCGTCATGCTGGACCGCGATCGCGAAATCGCCCGTCTGGGGGAGCGGCACGCACACTGTCATGCCCCCCGGCTGCGGCCGCGCGTCGACGCGCACGACGTAGCGTTTGCTCACCAGCCAGTCGGCCCTGGAGGCCGGATAGGCGCGGACGAACAGGTTGCCGGACGAAGACTTTAGCCCCGTCACGGTGATCCGCACCGCCGGCCCCTTGCCCGCATCGCATTGCGACAGATCATTGCTCGCGGTGCGCCCGTAGGCATGGACCTGCGCAGCGACCGGCGCGGCGAGGACGCCGACCAGCGCCAGCCCGGCCGCAAGGCGGCGGGCAGAACGGGTGGAGCGGGGCAAAAAGGCGGTCATGGGCAAGCTCTTAAGGTAGGTGCAGCAAAACAGGCGCGCAAGCTGGGCCGAGGGGGCAGAGGGGGCAGAGGGCCGCGCGCCAGCGGATGAGAACTGCGGTAATGGCGCAATCTGCCTGAATTGCGGCTTAATTGGCCAATTCCGCGAGGTTCATACCCCTTCCATAGTGGAAAAGCGGCCAATCCGCCTTGTCGCGCGATTCGCGGGGCCCCTATGTCCGGTAAAGCGTCCCAGAAAGGCAGATTGCCAGCGCCATGCCCACGCCCCTGATCTCCCCCTCGATCCTCTCGGCCGACTTCGCCCGGCTCGGCGAGGAAGTGCGCGCGATCGACGCGGCGGGAGCGGACTGGATCCACATCGACGTGATGGACGGCCATTTTGTGCCGAACATCACCATCGGCCCGGCGGTGGTCAAGGCGCTGCGCCCGCACACGACGAAGCCCTTCGATGTCCACCTGATGATCGCGCCGGTCGATCCCTATCTCGAGGCCTTCGCCGAGGCCGGGGCGGACATCATCACCGTCCACCCCGAGGCCGGCCCGCACATCCACCGCACGCTTCAAGCGATCAAGGCGCTCGGCAAGAAGGCGGGCGTGGTGATCAATCCCGGCACGCCGGTCGAGGTGCTCGACAACCTCATGGACCTGGCCGACCTGATCCTGGTGATGAGCGTGAACCCCGGCTTCGGCGGGCAGAGCTTCATCACCTCGCAATTGGACAAGATCGCCCGCATCCGCTCGATGATCACCCGCTCGGGCCGCGCCATCCATCTCGAAGTCGATGGCGGGGTCAATGTCGAAACCGCGCGGATGTGCATCGGGGCGGGAGCCGACGTGCTGGTCGCGGGCTCGGCAACCTTCAAGGGCGGGGCCGATGCCTACGCGGCGAATATCGCCGCGCTGAAGGGCGCAAGGCAATGACGACGCTGCTGCGCACCCCGGCCTCGGCCCGCGCCGATGCACTGGTGGAGCGGGTCGGCGATGCGCCGCTGCTGCCATTTGCGAACGGGGGAGCGAGCGCCGCAGAGCCGGGCGCCCTCGCCGAACCGACCACGCCGCCGCCCGAAGAGCCCCAGATCGTCGAACCGGCGCGCGCACTTGCGCTTTCCGATGTGATCACGGTCGGCTCGGGCCCGGGCGAGGCGCTGATCCGGCTCGCCTATCGCCTCGGCGTTCCCGGCCACGTGCTCAGCCAGCCGTTCCGCCGTCCGCAAGCGCTGCGCCTGCTGGCGACCGCCGCCAGTCCCAATCGCGGCGACCGTGCGGCCGGGACAGCGCTGCGTGCCGGGCACTTCCTGATCCAGGCCACGCGCCTGCCGATCGCAAGTTTCGACTTCTCGCCCAACGCGCACCATGCGTCCGGCGTCGAACGGGTGATCCATTCCTTCGCCTGGCTGGCCGATCTCGCCGCAAGCGCATCGCGGGCCGACGGAGCGGGAGCGGCCGAGCGGATCGCTACCCAGTGGCTGCGCGGCAACGCCGTGCCCGGCAAGGGGCCTGCATGGGAGGCAGAGCTGGCAGGCCTGCGGCTTGTCGCCTGGCTCGTCCACGCGCCGCTGCTGCTGGGCGGGCAGGACAAGGGGCTGCGCACGCGCCTCCTCGCCGCGATGGCCGAGACCGCCAGCTGGCTCGACAAACGCGCCCCGCGCGAAACCGCCGGCTTCGGGCAGGTCGCTGCCTGGGCGGGCGTTGTGGCGGCAGGGCTCCTGCTCCCGCACGGCAAACCGCGGCGACTCTACGGCGAGGCCGGGCTGGTCACAGCGCTCGGCGATATGGTCGGCGAAGACGGCGGCGTGCTGTCGCGCTGCCCCGCCGCGCAACTCGGCGCGATCCAGCTGCTGACCGACCTCATCGCCTGCTACGAGGCGGTCAAGATCGTCCCGCCCCCGGCACTCGCCGTGATGCGCGAGCTGCTCGTTCCGCCGCTGCTGGCGCTGCGTCACGGTGACGGCGCGCTGGGGAGCTGGCAAGGACAGGGCGCGATCCCCGCCGACCGGGTCAATGCCGTTATCGAGGCGAGCGGCGTGCGCACCCGCCCGCTCGGGCAGGCGGCGGGCTGGGGTTACCAGCGCATCAAGGCAGGCGACACGCTGCTCCAATTCGACACCGCCCCGCCGCCGCGCGCCAGGCACGCCCGTGCCGGTTGCGCTTCGACGCTTGCGTTCGAATTGTCCGACGGGCCGCAACGGATCGTCGTCAATTGCGGCGGTGCGGCGCTTGTCGGCGGACAGTTGCCGGCGCGGATCGGGCAGGGCTTGCGCGCCTCGGCCGCCTTCTCGACGCTGGTGCTCGACAACGCCAACTCCACCGCCGTTCTCCTCCACGGCCAGCTCGGCAAGGGCGTCGAGACGGTCGAGTCCGAACGCCGCATGGTCGTGGGCAAGGGCGCGCGCCCGAATACACAACAAGCGACCCGCATCGAGGCCGCGCATGATGGCTATGCCAGCCGCTTCGGCCTCACCCACCGGCGCATCCTGACCCTTTCCGCCGATGGCACCGAGCTGGGCGGCGAGGACATTCTCGTCCCCACCAGCAAGAACGGCAAGCGCGGCAAGATTACCTTCGCGATCCGCTTCCACTTGGGCCGCGGGGTCGAGGTGCAGCTTGCCCCTGACAAGCGCGGGGCGAGCCTGCTGTTGCCCGACGGTCGGCTCTGGCAATTCCGGCTCGGCGGCGATAGGGCCGGGCCCGACGAGATCACCCTGTCTGCCGAGGACAGCCTGTGGGTCGACGGCGACGGCCGGCCCCATGCCACCGAGCAGCTGGTGATCGAAGGACTGGCATTGCGCAGCGGGGGGCAATTCTCCTGGCGCTTACGGAAAACAGGGTAGAATCCATCATGACGCAAGGTGTGATCCGGCGGGCGCTGCTGTCAGTGTCCGACAAGAGCGGTTTGGCCGAGCTGGGCCGCGCGCTCGCGGAGCGGGGCGTTGAACTGGTCAGCACCGGCGGCACCGCCAAGGCCTTGCGCGATGCGGGCCTTGGCGTGAAGGACGTCTCCGACCTCACCGGTTTCCCCGAAATGATGGACGGGCGGGTCAAGACGCTCCACCCCGCAGTCCACGGCGGGCTGCTGGCGCTGCGCGACAATCCCGAACACGTCGCCGCGATGGATACCCACGGGATCGGCGCGATCGATCTGGTGGTGGTCAACCTCTACCCCTTCGAGGCGACCGTGGCCAAGGGCGCGAGCCGCGAGGTGATCATCGAGAACATCGACATCGGCGGGCCTTCAATGGTGAGATCAGCGGCAAAAAACCACGGCTTCGTGACGATTCTCACCGATCCGGCGGATTATGCCGCGCTGGTCGAAGAAATGGACGCCCACGGCGGCGCGACCACGCAGGCCTTCCGCACCCGGATGGCGGGCAAAGCCTATGCCCGTACCGCCGCCTATGACAGCGCCATCGCCAGCTGGTTCGCCTTCTCGCCCACCGCGAGTGATGCGCCGACGCTGTTCCCCGAGACGCTGCCCATAGCCCTAAAGCGCGCCGATACGCTGCGCTACGGCGAAAACCCGCACCAGTCGGCAGCGATCTATGTTCCGCAGATGGCGGGCACTGCCGGCGTCCCGCAAGCGACCCAGCTTCAGGGCAAGGAGCTGTCCTACAACAACCTCAATGACGCCGACGCAGCGCTCGAACTGGCGGCGGAATTTGCCGGGCAGGAGCCTGCCGTGGTGATCGTCAAGCACGCCAACCCCTGCGGCGTGGCGCAGGGCGGTTCGCTTCTGGCTGCGTGGGAAGCGGCGCTGGCTTGCGATAGCGTGTCGGCCTTCGGCGGGATCGTCGCGGTCAACACCGAGCTCGACGCCGCCACCGCCGAGGCGATAGCTGCGATCTTTACCGAGGTGGTGATCGCGCCATCGGTGAGCGCCGAGGCGCGAGAGATTTTCGCCAAGAAGAAGAACCTGCGGCTGCTCGAATGCGGCACCCTGCCCGATCCGCGCCGGGCCGGGCTCACGATGAAGACCATCGCCGGAGGTGTTCTGATCCAGTCGCGCGATGCCGGGGCGATTGCAGCGGACGACCTCAAGGTGGTCACCAAGCGCGCGCCGACCGACCAGGAATTGAAGGACTGCCTGTTCGCCTGGACCGTGGCGCGGCACGTCAAGTCCAACGCCATCGTCTACGCCAAGGATGGCGCCACCGCCGGGATCGGCGCGGGCCAAATGAACCGCCGCGATTCGGCCCGGATCGCCGCCATCAAGGCTGCGGAGGCCGCCGAGACCCATGGCTGGGCCGCCCCGCGCACGGTCGGCAGCGCGGTTGCCTCGGACGCCTTCTTCCCGTTCGCCGATGGCTTGATCTCAGCTGCCGAAGCGGGCGCGACCGCGGTGATCCAGCCGGGTGGCTCAATCCGCGACGACGAAGTGATCGCCGCCGCCGACGCCGCTGGCCTAGCAATGGTGTTCACCGGGATGCGGCATTTCCGGCACTGATTTGTTTTGCGAGCGGGCGGCCGCGTGGCCTTGCGGCCCCTTGGGCCGAAATAGGCCCGGAATGCTGGTATCTTGATCCCGCCCGCACCCCGTCGCACTCGCGGCACGGCTCGGCGTGCCTTGCCCCTGATCGAAGCTTTTCCTTGGGCAATTTCGTAACCAGGTTAGGGCCAAGACCCAATACAGCCCTGCCGCCACGTTCATCCCACCGCAATTCGGCGTCGGGCAGGGACCTGCGGAACACACGCTAATCACGAGCACCCCATGCGTCTTTTCTCTCCTGACCTGTTCCGCAATTTCGGCATTGGCTTCGCCTTCGGGGCGCTGCTGATCGTCGTCAGCGCGAACGCGAGGGATGGGAACGGCGCCGTGGCTTCGCCCGCGCAGGCAGCCGAAGTCGTCAAGGCCCCGGAACCGACGGCGGAATTCGTGATCGCGCCTGTCAAAGGCTAAACCGCCATGCACAAATTCGCCGTTCTTCTCGCCGCCGGCTCGCTGGCGCTGAGTGCCTGCGCCGGTCCTGCCATTGCCGCCGAGGAGCCGGTCAACGCCCCCGCTGCTGCCAAGCCTGCCAAGGAGGCGAAAGGCCTCAAGACCGCGATCTTCGCGGGCGGCTGCTTCTGGGGGGTCGAGGGCGTGTTCAGCCACGTCAAGGGCGTGACGGCTGCGGCTTCCGGGTACCATGGCGGCACCAAGGCGAGCGCAAACTACGAAGTCGTATCGAGCGGCATGACCGATCACGCCGAGGCGGTGCGGATCACCTACGATCCGGCTGTGGTGCGCTACGATCAGCTGCTGCGGATCTTCTTCTCGGTGGTCGCCGACCCGACGCTCAAGAACCGGCAAGGCCCTGACGTCGGCGCACAATACCGCAGCGCGATCATTCCAACCAACGCCGAACAGGCCGCGGTTGCCAAGGCCTACCTCGCCCAGCTCGGCAAGGCAGGCCTGTGGAAGAAGCCGATCGCCACCAAGGTCGAGCCCTACAAGGCCTTCTACGCGGCTGAAGGCTACCATCAGGACTTCATGCTCAATAACCCGAAGCACGGCTACATCCTGCGCTGGGACGCGCCCAAGGTGTCCGCGCTCAAGACGATGTTCCCGGCCATGTACCGGGCGAGCTTCCTGAAGGATGCCGGCTGACGGCCTGACACAAGCCAGCTTTGCTATCGGCCCGGGCGTCACTATATCACGGCGAATGGGACAGCACGCACACAGCCACCACGAACACACCGGCCCGGGACTTGTCGACGAGGCCGCGCGGGCGCTGGTCGCAGCAGGCGAGCAATGGACCTCGATGCGCGAGGCGGTATTTGCCGAGCTCGCCCGGCACGATCGCCCGGTCTCGGCCTATGACATCGCTGACAACCTTTCCGCCGCGCGCGGCAAGCGGGTCGCGCCCAATTCGGTGTATCGAATCCTCGACGTGTTCGTGGCGAACAACCTCGCGATGCGGGTCGAGAGCGCCAACGCCTATCTCGCCAACACCCACCCGGGCTGCGCACATGACTGCATTTTCCTGGTCTGCGACGAATGCGGCGAAGCCGCGCATGTCGATGACGAGGAGGTAAGCCGCGCCGTCCGCGCCATCGCCGCCGCCCGCGACTTCAAGGCGACACGCCCGGTGCTCGAGATCAGGGGCCTTTGCAAAGCCTGCGCCTGAGCGTGCCGGTGCTTCCTTGATCTGCCTCAACCCTGCATCGACACGCCGGAAATCCGGGTGTAAGGCTGAAGGTTATGACACAACCGCCTTACACGCCTTTGCTCGATCAGGTTGACACTCCCGACGACCTGCGCCGCCTCAAGCCAGACCAGCTCCGCCAACTCGCCGACGAACTTCGCAGCGAGATGATCGACGCTGTGAGCGTCAGCGGAGGCCACCTTGGTTCAGGCCTCGGCGTGGTCGAACTTACCGTCGCGCTCCACTACGTCTTCAACACCCCGCAGGAACAGCTGCTTTGGTACGTCGGGCACCAGTGCTATCCCCACAAGATCCTCACCGGCCGGCGTGACCGCATCCGCACCCTGCGCCAGGGCGGCGGTCTCAGCGGCTTCACCAAGCGGTCCGAGAGCGAATACGATCCCTTCGGCGCGGCGCACTCGTCGACCTCGATCTCGGCGGCGCTGGGCTTTGCCATCGCCAACAAGCTGAAGGGCGAGGCAGGTCGCGGCATCGCAGTGATCGGCGATGGATCGATGAGCGCGGGCATGGCCTACGAGGCGATGAACAATGCCGCGGCGGCGGGCAACCGCCTGATCGTGATCCTCAACGATAACGACATGTCGATCGCCCCGCCGGTGGGCGGCCTGTCGGCCTATCTCGCGCGGATGGTCTCGTCATCCGAGTATCTCGGCATTCGCAGCCTCGCCAGCCGCGCGGTCAAGAAGATGAGCCGCCGTCTGCACGACACCATCGGCAAAGCCGAGGAATTCACCCGCGGCATGGTGACCGGCGGCACCTTGTTCGAAGAGTTGGGCTTCTACTATGTCGGCCCGATCGACGGGCACAACCTCGATCACCTGCTTCCAGTGCTGGAGAACGTGCGCGACACATCGGAAGGCCCGGTGCTGATCCATGTCGTGACCGAGAAGGGCAAGGGCTACGCCCCGGCTGAAAACTCCGCCGACAAGTATCACGGCGTGCCCAAGTTCAACGTCGTCACCGGCGAGAAGGCGAAGAGCGCGCCGAGTGCGCCCGCCTATCAGGATGTGTTCGGCCTGACGCTGGCCAAGCTCGCCGAAACCGACGAGCGAATCTGCGCGATCACTGCCGCGATGCCTTCGGGCACCGGGGTCGACAAGTTCGCCAAGGCGCACCCGACGCGCACCTTCGATGTCGGCATTGCCGAACAGCACGCGGTCACCTTTGCCGCAGGCCTCGCTGCCGAAGGGATGCGGCCCTTCGCAGCAATCTATTCCACCTTCCTCCAGCGCGCCTACGATCAGGTGGTGCACGATGTGTGCATCCAGAACCTGCCCGTGCGCTTTGCCATCGACCGCGCCGGGTTGGTCGGCGCCGACGGGGCGACGCATGCCGGCTCGTTCGACATTACCTATCTTGCCACCCTGCCCAACATGGTGGTGATGGCCGCCGCCGACGAGGCGGAGCTGGTCCATATGACCTACACCGCCGCCGAGTACGACGCCGGGCCGATCGCCTTCCGCTACCCGCGCGGCAACGGCACCGGCGTGCCTTTGCCCGAGGTTCCGGTGAAGCTCGAAATCGGCAAGGGCCGCGTGGTGCGAGAAGGCACCAAGGTCGCGATCCTCTCGCTCGGCGCACGCCTGACCGAGGCATTGAAGGCCGCCGACACGCTGGAGGCCAAGGGGCTTTCCACCACCGTTGCCGATCTGCGCTTTGCCAAGCCGCTAGACGAAGACCTGATCGCCCGGTTGATGCGCACGCACGAGGTTATCGTCACGGTCGAGGAAGGCTCCATCGGCGGCCTGGGCGCGCACGTGCTCACCTTCGCCAGCGATACCGGGCTCACCGATAACGGCCTGAAGGTGCGCACGCTGCGCCTGCCCGATATCTTCATCGATCACGAAGATCCGATGAAACAATACGACGAAGCCGGGCTCAACGCGCCGCAGATCGTCGACACGGTGCTGAAGGCACTGAAGCACAACAGCGCGGGGATCACGACCGAGGAAGTGCGGGCCTGAAGCCATGACCGAGAGCGCGGCCGAGCCTTTCGTGTCGCGCTTTTCGATTCCCCGGTTGCTTGTCTGGGTCGCCCTGTCAGGCGGGATGGGGGCGGCGGGCCTGTTCATGGCGTTGAGCGGCGAGGGCGCATACACCTTGCTGGTGGGCGGGGCAGGCACGCTGATGTTCGGCGGGATCGCCGCGATTCTCGCCGTCCGCATGTTTGACCGGCGGCCGCAGGTGATCATCGACAACAAGGGGCTTTACGTCCGCTCGCATGGCGAGAAACGGATCGCCTTGCGCGCGATCAACACGATGCGCACGGACGATGTCTCACGGGACATGACGAAGCTCGCCATCTTCCTGTTCAAGCCTGCCAAATATCCTATCGAGACCCGGCACCGCAGGTTCATCTACCGTCTCAACGGCAGCATCGCGCGCGAGTTCTTCGGTGATGTGTGGATCTGGACGACCCATCTCGACCAGCCGGTCGATGCCATTATCCGGGCCATCTGGGCGCATCGCCCGATGACCGAGTTCGAAAAGAAGCTCGCCATTCTGGAAGACGCAGCCCTCGGGGATTCGTGATAGCGCGCCCAGACGGGCGGGTCAGCGCGGGCGGGTGATGACGACGGCTTGCGCTCCGCCCGAAGGCTCGGCCGCAGCGTCGGCCTGCTGCGCAGGTGCCGGTGCAGCGTCAGGCGATATCCCGGCGGCGAACCCGTCTTCATCCTCGCCCTCCGCAATCACCTCGCCCTTCAGCGCGGCGATGTCGCGGCGGCGCTTGGCGAGATACGTCTCGCGGCGCATCAGATAGGGATCGTCCGAGGCCTCGATCCGGGCGAGCTCCTCGTCGAACGCGAGCCGCTGGTCGAGACCGTTCACCACGAAATAGGTCGCCGCATAGGCGGGCTTGTTGAAGGGCTTGCCCACCGCGAAGGGCAGCAGCGCCTGATCGAGCGTGCTGCCGATCAGATCACGCACCGTCGTCGCCCCGGTCACCGGCAGGTAGAGATAGGGCCCCGGCCCGACGCCGTAGAAGCCCATCGTGTTGGCAAAGCCGTTGCGGCGATAGGGCAGCTTGGCCCGCTTGCCCGCCACATCGAACAGCCCGCCGACGCCTACAGTGGTGTTGATCGCCATGCGCCCCAAGGTCTTGAAGGCCTTGCCAACCTTGCCCTGCAGCAGGAAGTTCAAGGCATTGCTCGGCTCGCCAAGATTGCGCACGACATTGCCGAGGCCATCGCGGATCGGCTCGGGCAGGCCGTCGCGATAGGCGTGGGCGACCGGCTCGATCACCGCCGAATCGACCGCTTGCGTGATCCGGTAGCTATCTTCGTTGACGCTCTCGAGCGGATCGCTCTTGGGCGGGCCGTATTCGCCCTCGACCACGATTTCGTTCAGCGGTGCCTCGGCCTCATTGGCAACATCGGGGAGAGGAGGCGCAGCGTCCGGCACCGGAGCTTGCTGACCGGCCACTTGCTGGACCACGGCGACGCTCAGGGCCGCGGGATCGAAGACGATCCGCGGCGGCGTCTCGGGCGCGGCAGCGGCGAGGGCGGCGCTCAGCAACGAGGGCGAGGCGGCGATTAGCGCGAAGCTCGGCATCAAGTTCCCTTCTCTGACCTTGCACTGGCCATCTCCGGCTCCCTCGCCCTGTGTCACGCAGGCGTCTGCGCTATTCTTGCCCTTTACGCACGTGACCTTTAGGCAAGCTGAATTCCCGACACGATAAGGCGCTAGACCCCCCCATGTCCCTGATCCAGATTGCCCAAGAAGGCCCCGTTACGATCCTAACGCTGAACCGCGCCGAAAGTATGAACCCGCTCGGCGCGCCGGGCGACGGTGACGAGTTCGTGCGTGTTGCCAATGCGATAAACCGCGACATGGAATGCCGGGTGGTGATCCTCACCGGTGCAGGACGGGCCTTCAGCGCGGGCGGCGACGTCAAGGCGATGCAGAACAAGACCGGCACCTTCGGCGGCACCACCCCGGCGATCTCGGACGGGTACCGCGACAATATCCACCTGATGCTGCGCGCATTGTATGGCCTGCGCGTGCCAGTGATCGCCGCCGTGAACGGCCCGGCGATCGGGCTGGGCTGCGATGTCGCCTGCCTTGCGGACATCCGCATCGCGTCCGAGAGCGCCAAGTTCGGCGTGACCTTCCTCAAGCTCGGGATCATCCCCGGCGATGGCGGCACCTGGATCCTTCCCCGCGTGATCGGCATGAGCCGCGCGGCCGAGCTGTTCTACACCGGCGACGTGATCGACGCCGCGACGGCGAAGGACTGGGGCCTCGTCAGCCGCGTTGTCGCTCCCGAGGCGCTGATGGACGAGGCACGCGCGCTCGCGAACAAGATCGCGCTGCTCCCCCCGCACTCGCTGCGCCACACGAAGAACCTGCTCCGGCAGGGCCAGCAGACGAGCTACGACACCGCACTGGAACTCGCGGCGAACACGCAGGCGATGATGCATACCACCGCCGACCATGCTGAAGGCGTCGCCGCGCTGATCGAAAAGCGCGCAGCGGTGTTCAAGGGCGAGTAGGCGCGGAGGAGCCTAGGCCAGCCACTTCCACACGCCCGCCGGAATGCCGGCCTGCCACAGGTGGAGCCAGCTTCCCGCCAGCCACAGGCCGGTGCCCGCCAGCAGCGGCACAGGGCCGACCGACAGGAGCTGGCCCCAGCGCGGCCAATAGGAGGTGCGGCTCTCCCATTGCGCCCAGGCATCGCCCATCAGCGCCTCTTTCTTCTTGTCCTGCAACCGCGCGCCGACCAGCGCGAGAATGCCCATCGCCGCAGCGGTGATCATCGTCCGTGTGCTCCAGAAAAGCACGAGGTGCGAGAGCGCCCACAGGCCGATCGCCCACATCATCGGGTGGCGGGTGACACGGAACACGCCGCGCGGCTCCGCCCGGGCCTGCGCTTCGGCAAGCGGGGTCGGCAGCGCCGGATTGCCGATGAAGGAACCTGCCAGCAGGATCATCGCCGGCAGCGTGATGAGGCTCGCGGCGATCCAGCCAATGTCGCCCGAACCCGGCAGGTCGGCTCCTGGTGCGGCGCTAAAGGACAGATAGACCCACGCGAGTGCGGCGAAACTGACCACCGTGTAGGAAATCTGGAAGCCCCCGGCCCCCAACGCCCGCACCATCGGGGCGCGCAAGGGATGCGACATCGCGAAATGCGAGCCGACAAAGGCGACATTCGCCGCGATCAGTTTGACGAGGCTTGCGTCCATGCTGTCTCTCCCGGACAATCCTGTTGTCCGGGAGATATAACACTTCGCGCAGCGTTGCCTACCAGTCGTAGGCCTTGGGGCGGTTGCTTTCGTCGAGGCTCTTGTAGCGGTCGCGCAGCCGGGTCTGGTGGTTGGTGAGGTCCTGCTCAACCCCACCGATATAGACTTGGCGAGGGATCGTGCCGAGTTCGAGCGGATCGCCGTCCCAGATCACCACATCGCCAAAGGCGCCGGCCTTGAGCACGCCCGCCTTGCCGCCCATGCCGCTGATCTCGGCCGGGACGGAGCTGATCGCGGCGAAGGCCTTGCTCCATTCCAGCCCGCTCGCACCCGGCAGCTTCGTCAGCGCGACGAGGTTGCCCGCAACCTGCGACAGGCGGCGCGGATCGTTGAGCGACGCGGCGTTGATCGCGACCTTGACGCCTGCCTTGGCGAGGCGCCCGATATTGGACTGGGTGGCGCCCAATTGCTCGAAGGTTTCGGGCAGATCGATGAGACCATTGGCGATCACCGGAACGCCCGCCGCGGCGATCTCGCCCGCCACCAACCAGCCTTCGGTCGCACCGACCAGCACCAGATCGAGCTTGGGGAACTCCTGCTTCAGGGCGAGCACCGCGCGGATATCAGCCATCCGCTCGACATCGACGTAGAGCTTCTGCTTGCCTGTCACCACGGGCACCAGTGCCTCGGCATCGAAGCGATTGAGGAGCACGTCATCGTCCTTGCCGATCTCGGTCGTTTCGGGGATCCCCGGCTTACCTACCAACGCCTGCGCCTCGCGCAGCGCCGCGCGCAGCAGCGTGTGGGCCGCAGCGCGGCTGCCGCCCGCGCGGTTGGCCCCGCCTTCGCCGAGGCTGATCATCTGGAAAGCGCGCGCCTGCACGATCGGCCGGGCATCACCATCGAGATCGATGATCGCGCCTTGGCCTGCGAAAATCGAGCCTGCGGGCCGCATGGTCGTGGCCGCGCGGGTGATCCCGGCCGCCTTGTCCACGAGGATGCCTTGCGAGGTCGGATTGACCGCGGCTCCAGCATCGAGCGCCGCGCTGAACGGCGTGCCGCGCGCAGAGATGTCGTTCGTTTCGTCGACCGCCGAGACATCGGCAAGACCGAGCGAGGTGACGGTGGCGAACAGGCCGGGAGTGACCCACGCGCCCTTCGCGTCGATCCGGGCGCTGCCATTGGCCGCCGCCTGCTCCGGCCCGGCATAAACGATCTTGCCGCCCTGCACGACGACAGTCCCGTTCGTGATCGGCTCGCTGCCGTCGCCGATCACCAGCTTGGCGTTGGTGATGGTGATGTCCTGCGCCAGCGCGGGTGCGGCGGCCGCAGCGCAAAAGGCGATGGCGGTCAGGCCGCAGCTCGAAAACCGCTTCATTTCACATCTCCTTCACCGGGCTGGCCAAGCTCGAAGTCGCTGACGGGCCGCGTCTTGGGGTTCATCGCATCGAACATCAGCGCGCCATCGATCCACACCTTTTCGGGGCGCGAATAGACGCTCAGCGGATCGCCGTTCCACAGCACAACGTCAGCCATCTTGCCTGTCTCGAGGCTGCCGGTCTTGTCGCCGATGCCCATTGCCTTGGCGGCATTGTAGGTGATCCACTGGATCACAGTCGCGTCGGGAATGTTCATCCCCAGTCTCAGCCCAGCCTTCTGCGCCTTGCGCGCTTCCTGGTTCAATCGCTGGATATCGTTTGCGTCGTCCGAGTGGATCACCACGCAGGCACCCTCGCGCTGGAGGAAGGCTGCGTTTTCCCGGATGCCGTCATAGCTTTCCATCTTGAAGCCGTACCAGTCGGCCCAGATCGCGGAACAGACGTCGTTTTCCTTGAGCAGGTCACCGATCTTGTAAGCCTCGACCGCGTGGTGGAAGGCGGCGACCTTGTAGCCCATCTCCTTGGCCATATCGAGCACCAGCGCCATCTCGTCGGCGCGGTAGCAGTGGTTCTGGATCAGGATCTCGCCCTTCAGCACACCCGCCAGCGTTTCCTTGGCGAGATCGCGCTTGGCCTTCGGGTCATTGGCGTATTCGATCGCGTCGAGCCAGGTCTGGCGGTTGACCGCAAGGTTGCCCATCCGGGTCGACGGCATCCGCCCGCGCCCGCCGTAGACCCGCTTGGGGTTCTCACCGCAGGCCATCTTCATCGAATAGGGGGCGCCGGGGAATTTCATCCCCTGCGTGGTGCGCGCCGGCACGTTCTTGAGCGTGACAGAACGCCCGCCCATCAGGTTGGCCGAGCCGGGGAGGATCTGCAGGGCGGTGATCCCGCCATTGGCGAGCGCGCGGGAAAAGCCGGGGTCCTGCGGCCAGACGGAATGTTCGGCCCAGACTTCGGGCGTGGTCGGATCGGTCGCCTCGTTGCCGTCCGAATTGGCCTCGACCCCGGGGGAGGGATAGTCGCCGAGGTGCGAGTGGATATCGATGATGCCGGGGGTGACGAACTTGCCGGCGGCGTCGATCACCGCGATGTCGGCCGGGATCGGCGTGTCCGGGCCGCCGACCGAGGTGATTGTGCCGCCGCTCATGAACACGACGCCGTTTTCGATCTTGCCGCCCTTGCCGTCATAGACCGTCGCGCCGCGGATCGCGGTGGCGACGCCGGGATAGGGCTTGTAGGTCGAAGCGTAGACCGGATCGCCCGCCGGGGTAGCGGCGAGTTTCTTGTCGGCCTTGGTCTCGGCCGAGGCGCTGGCCGGTTTAGCCGACCCTCCGGTGGTAGCGCAGGCCGAGAGCGCCAGCGCGGCGGCGAGCGTGACAAGCGCGCCCCTGCGCGCCCGCAGCGGAGTGTGTGATTGCATGAAAAACCCCTTCCGTTTCCCTGTCACTAACGTGACGGGAAACGGGGGGATTGTCCATGCCGTTTGACGATTAGCGTGTCAGGCGGGGCTTACTCGCTCGGGAAGGCGGCGGGGCGAATGGCGGGATCGCCTTCGCCGAACACGCGCTCGGCTTCCGACTGCTGATCATCGTCCTGCAGCGTGTCGAGGTGCATCAGCTTCTTGATCAGCGGGCTGACCACCAGCACGCCAACGCCGACCGCGATCGCCACCCAGCCGATCTGGCTGTAGACGCCGAGAACGACTTCCTTGGCCGCACCCTCGCCCGAAGCGGCTTCCGATCCGGTCGCCGAAGCGATCAGGCCGGCCGCAAAGTTGCCTGTTGCCGACGCGAAGAACCAGGTGCCCATGATGAGGCTGGCCATGTGCGCAGGCGCAAGGCGGTTCATCGCCGACAGGCCGACGGGGCTGAGGCACAGCTCGCCAGTGGTGTGCAGCAGGTAGATGAGGAAGATGAACAGCACCGGGGTCATGTCCCCGGTCGCAGCGCCCGCGACCAGCACCAGGAAGCCCGCGCCCAGTTGCATCAGCGCCAGACCGAACTTGGCCGGGGCCGAAGGCTCGAGCCCGCGGCGGCCCAGCCACGTCCACAGCGTGGCGAACAGCGGTGCGAGGAGCACGATGTAGATCGCGTTGACCGACTGGAACATCGATGCAGGCACGCCCGCGCGGTCGACATAGCGATCAGTGTAGAGATTGAGGCTGGAACCTGCCTGCTCGAACAGCGCCCAAAACAGGATCGAGCCGAGGATCAGGAACATCGCCGCGAAGATGCGGTCGCGGTCATGGGCCGGAAGCTTCGCCACTGCGGTGTAGAGCACGTAGAGCACGAGCACTCCGCCCGCGACGCCGAGCAGCGTGCCGACCACCGCCTGGTTCTGCACCATCCACCAGCAGGCACCAACGGCGGCCACACCGATCGCGTAGAGGCCCCATTCGGTCCCCTTGGCAAGTGCCTTGGGCGGCTCGCCGCGGCCGAGCAGCAGCGGCTTGAACACGATGAACACAATGAGGCCCGCCAGCATCCCGAAGCCCGCCGCGCCAAAGCCATAGGCCCAGCCGTAGGTCTGGCCGAGATAGCCGCACAATAGCGAGCCAAGCGCCGCGCCAAGGTTAATCCCCATGTAGAAGATGGTGTAGGCCCCGTCGCGCCGCACATCGGTGCGCGGATAAAGCTGGCCGACGATCACCGAGATGTTCGCCTTGAGGAAGCCAGAGCCGACGATGATGAAGGCGAGCGCGAGCCAGAAGATGTTCAGACTGGTCGCATCCTGCCCGCCATTGCCTTCAAAGCCCATCAGGAAGTGGCCAAAGGTCAGCAGCACCGCACCATAGGCTACCGCCTTGCGCTGCCCGAGATACCTGTCAGCCAGATAGCCGCCGAGCACCGGGGTGATATAGACCAGCGCGGTGTAGGCACCGTAGATCACCCCCGCCTGGCTGTCGGAGAACAGCCAGTGCTGTGTCAGGTAGAAGATCAGCAGCGCCCGCATGCCGTAATAGGAGAAACGCTCCCACATTTCGGCGAAGAAGAGGACGAACAGACCCTTGGGGTGGCCGAGGATAGTCCCGGCGCTATCCCCGTGCGGAAGCTCAGCAGTGGCCATGGTATCGAATTCCCCTGAAGTGCGCCTCTCTCCGGCGCGGTCCCATGGGCGCGCACCCTAGCGTGTGTTTCACTTGTGTGAAGGGTGGAATTGCTGGCCGCTGAATCGTGGGGGAATGGGTCTGCGCCACTGTGGTCGGCCCGAACTCCCAAACCTTGACCGCGTGGCTGTATTATGGCACTGAAGCACCTCGCAAGGGACACCTCCAATGACGTCTGTCGCCGCATGAACCCCAACCGCCCCAATCCCAACAGGCCCGTCTATCTCAAGCTGCGCGACCAGATCGCTGCGGCGATCATCGACGGGGTCTATGCGGAAGGGGCGATGCTGCCATCGGTGCGGGCGCTTGCAGCGGAGCAGGGGGCGAACCCGCTGACCGTCGCCAAGGCCTACCAGCAGTTCCAGAACGACGGGCTGGTCGAAGTCCAGCGCGGCGTGGGGATGTATGTGGTGCGCGGCGCCGCCGAACGCCTGCGCATGACCGAGCGCGAGGCTTTCCTGCGCGAAGAATGGCCCGAGATCCGCAGCCGGATGGAGCGCCTCGGGCTCGACGCGGCGGATCTTGCGCCCACCGCGTGAGCGGCAGCTCACTGACATTAATGCACATTGCGCAACATCCCGGTTTGTGACACTGTGCCCAAGGTCGTTGGCGGCGGGATTGCGTAAGCGCCCGCGCTGCGATTAAAGGGGCAGCCTCTCGGGTCGGAGGCAAAACAGGAAACGACGGGGCAACCCGCAATGCGGCGCGATTGGGCGGGACGACCGTTGACCCGCGCCGGGAGATCATCATGATCAGATCCGAATTGTTGCAGGAACTGCACAAGGACAATCCCGAACTGCGCGCCGACGAGATAGAGCAGGTCGTGGACATCTTCTTCGACGAGATCGCGCAGCGCCTGGCCGAAGGCGGTCGGGTGGAACTGAGGGGCTTCGGGGCCTTCTCGACCCGCGAGCGCGAGGCCCGCAGCGGCCGCAACCCGCGCACCGGCGAAACGGTCGACGTGCCGGAAAAGCGCGTCCCCTACTTCAAGGCCGGCAAGGAAATCCGCGAGCGCCTGAACAAATAGGGGGGCGCTTGTGTGGCGAAGGCGCCTCCGCGCCTTCGTCCTCGGTGCTATTCCCTCCGCTTCGCTACGGGGCACCTGCGGCTCGCGCCGTGCGCTCGCGGTCGTTTTACGACCGATACCAGCGCATCATATTGAGTATCGCGCCAGTTCGGCCCGCCAACGGACGGGCCGCAAGGCCGAACGGCCGCCCGCAGGTGCTCGAGCCTGAAAGGCTCGAAACGCGCCGAGGACGCTCGCCCGGAGGGGCGAGCGGAACACAGATTACGCCGCACGCGGCATCGGGTCGTCCCGGGCCAGGCTGGGGACAGGGAGCTCCCGGGTCGCCCCCAGGGCAGCGAAGACCAGCTCGATCAGGCGCTCGGCCCCGCCCTCCCTGCTCATGTCGACCGGCACCAGGCCCAGTTCGGCCATTTCCTCGATCTCCTCGCCCCTCGGCACGGCGATGATCCGCGTGACATCCGGCATGCGCTGTTCAACCAGCGGGGTAAGTTCGCGCGAAACTCCGGTGTGGCCGGTCGCCACCACCAGCACCTTGCGACGGTCGACCCCGATCGCTTCCCAGCTCCTCGGGTCGGCGGGGTTCGCGCGGTGGACGTGGTAGCCGTCAGCAAGCGCCATCTGGAAGCGGTCATGATCGGCCTCGAGCGCGAGGTATGCGATATCGTTGAAGGCCAGCGCATCGGCGAGCGCCCGTCCCGCCGCTGTCATGCCGATGACCAGCACCGGCGCGTCGTCACCGGCAAGCTTGGCGTCGGGCGGCCCGGCGCGCAGACGCCCGGCGAGCTTGCGACCGATGGTCGAGACCGGCGGCGTCACCGCAAGGCTGATCGCAATCGCAGTGACCATCGCAGAGACCAGCCGGCCTTCCGCGAGCCCCGCGACAGCGGGCAGCGCGAGCAGCACCAGCGTGAACTCGCTCCCCTGCCCGAGCAGGAAGCCGAGCTGGATCGAACCGGGCACCGACCAGCGGTTGAGCAATGCGGCAATGACGTTGAAGCCGCATTTGAGCACAATCAGCCCGGCAGCGACGCCCGCGACCAACGGCCAGTCCTGGACGAGCAGCGACGGATCGATAGAAAGGCCAACCGAGATGAAAAAGAAGCTCATGAACAGCCCGCGGAAGGCGTCGATCTCGGTCTGAACGAGGATGCGGTAGCGCGAGTCCGCGACTGCCATCCCGCCGAGGAAGGCGCCCAGCGTGAGCGACAGCCCCGCCATCCCCGTCGCCCAGCCCGCCGCGAGGGCGATGAACAGGGCGGTGGCGGTGTAGACTTCGGTGGTGCCAGCGCGCGCGATGAGGCCAAAGATCGGCTCGGTCAGGAACCGCGCGAACAGCACCGCGACAGCGAAGGCGGCGAGCGCCTTGGCCCCCGCAATGCCGAGCGCGGGCAGCAGCGCTCCGCCGCTTGCCAGTGCGCCGGCAGCGACGAGAAGGAGGATCGCGGCCATGTCCTGGAAGATCAGGATCGACTGCGCCGCACGGCCGACCGGGCAATCCTCCTGTCCACGCTCGCGCACGAGGCCGATAACGACGGCGGTCGAGGAAAGTCCCATGCCGAAGCCCGCGATCACCGCAAAGGCCGGCGGCAGGCCAAGCGCCCAGAACAGCGCAGCAAAGGCCCCGCCCGCGACCAGCATCTGCAAGGAGCCGAAGCCGAAGATGTTGCCTGCCTCGGCGCGGATCCGCCCGAGCGAGAAATGGAGACCCAGGTTGAACAGCAGGAACATCACGCCCGCCTCAGCCATCGCCGCGACCACCGGCCCGCTAACGCTCTGCGCCACGCCGAGGCTCGACAGGCCCACCCCAAGGCCGAGATAGCCGACGATTGGGTTCAGCCGCAGCGCGCGCGACGCCAGCGCGGCCGCGATCCCGAGGCCCAGCAGGGTGATCGCCGGCTGGATCGTCTCCACCACCGAATGCGCGTTTGCCGCTTCGCCCGCCATGTCTGCCCTGCTGATGTGAAAGCTTGCGTATCAGATGGGGCCTTGCGCGAGCGCTGGCAAGCTTAGGTGTTGGGGGCGTTGGGGGCGTCGGAGGGCGCAGCCGGACGCAGAGGGGCTCTGGTCTTGCGGCGGCAATCTGTGGCAAGGGTCTCAGCCATGCGGGCGTGGCGGAATGGTAGACGCCGGGGACTTAAAATCCCCTGATCCTTGATCGTGTGGGTTCGAGTCCCACCGCCCGCACCATGGTCTCTGCCGTCGCCGCTGTGGACGAACGAAAGGCGACGCGCCGAAGCGCGGCATTATCACGCCCTTAACGCCTTAACCCTAAGCCTCTTTCGGGTGGAGACGGGTCATTTGGGGTCCCGCCTCACGCGTCCCGCCAGTGCCAGGACCAGGGGCTGACGGGTTGGGACACGGAACATGGACGTAGCGACGAAACCGGCGGTGCCGGACCCGATACCCGATGTGCCCGGTGCGGAGCAGCGCGCCGCGCCGCGCTTTACGTTGCTGATTCGCGCGGCCAAGCTGGTCTCGGCGCAGGGCGAATTCGTCTGCGTTATCCGCGACGTTTCGGAATCCGGGGTCAGCGTGCGCCTGTTCCATACCCTCCCAGCCTGCTCGTCCTTCGCGCTGCACATGCCCGCCGGCGCGGTTTACGAGATCGGCCCGGTCTGGCAGCGCGACAACGAGGCCGGATTCAGCTTCGTCGAGCCGGTCGAGGTCGAACGGCTGATCAACGAATCGCGGGAGTATCCCAAGCGCGGGTTACGGCTCGGCCTGTGCTTCCCTGTGATGGTCAACACCCTTGGCATGATTTTCGAGGCGGTGGTCGAGAACCTTTCGCAGCAGGGCGCGCGGCTGACCTGCGACCGGCTGCTGGCGATCGACCAGACCGTGCGGCTCGAACTGCCCGACACCGAAGGCAAGCCCCGAGAAGTGCGCGCCAAGGTGCGCTGGCGGCGCGATCTGCATTACGGCGTGGTGTTCGACGACACTTTCACCCTCGGTGATTTCGCCCGCCTTGCGGCCCGGCTCCAGGCCCCGGCGCTGCTCGAGGAGTAAGGCGCGCAGGCCCTCAGGCCGGCACGAATTTCAGCGCGGCCCCGTTGATGCAGTGGCGCTTGCCGGTCGGCTGGGGGCCGTCACCGAATATGTGCCCCAGGTGCCCGCCGCAATCGGCGCAATGGGCCTCGGTGCGGGGATAGCCAATCAGGTAGTCGGTCGAGGTGCCCACGGCGCCCTTGTCGATCGCCTGCCAGAAGCTCGGCCAGCCTGTGCCGCTATCGTACTTGGTCGCCGAGGCATAGAGCCGGTTGGCGCAAGCGGCGCAGACGAAGGTGCCCTTGCGCTTTTCCTTGTTGAGCGGTGAGGTGAAGGCGCGCTCCGTCCCCGCCTCGCGCAGCACGTAATACTGGTCGCGGGTGAGCAGCTTCTTCCACTCGGCGTTGCTCTTGCCCTTGGGGAAGGACTTCGCCTCGGCGGGCGAGGCTCCGCATGCGGTGACGAAGGGCAGAGCCGCAGCCGTCACGGCGCTGGCGGCGAGCAGGCGGCGACGTGTCAGCAAGGGCAGGCGCATCGGGGGTGTCTCCGTAAGGCGGGGCAGCTCACCCGCACCCCTTGTATACGTCGCAACTGCCCCCGAAGTTTCAACCGTGCCGGCGGATCAGAACGAGGTGATCTCGACCTCAAGCTTGCGGAAGCCGTGGACGAAGTTCGCCCGCACCCGCTCAACATCGCCCGCGACATGGACGCGCATCCGGCGCTTGTGCAGTTCTTCCAGCAGAATGCGCAGCTGCATCTCGGCAAGCCGCGCGCCAACGCAGCGGTGGATGCCGTAGCCAAAGGCGAGGTGGCGCCGCGCATTGTCACGCGCGAGGTCGAGCTTGTCGGGGTTGTCGAACACTTCTTCGTCGCGGTTGGCGCTGATGTACCACAGCACCACCTTGTCGCCCTTCTTGATCTGCTGCCCGAACACTTCGGTATCCTCGGTGCAGGTGCGGCGCATGTGTGCGAGCGGGGTCTGCATTCGCAGCATTTCCTGCACCGCGTTGGGGATCAGCTCGGGCTGCTCCTCGAAGGCTTTGCGCTGGTCGGGGAACTTGTCCATCGCATGGATGATCCCGCTCATGGTGTTGCGGGTGGTGTCGTTGCCGCCGACGATCAGCAGCACGAGATTGCCCATGAATTCCTCGGGCCGCATCTGGTTCATGGCTTCGGAGTGGAGCATCATCGAGATGAGATCATTGCCCGGCTCCTTGTCCATGGTGCGCTCGATCCACAGTGACTGGAAGTAGGCGGCCATTTCCATCATCAGCCCCCAGCGCAGCTCGTCGAGCTCGCGCACGGTCGCAAGCTCGGTATCGCCCGCCCAGTCGGACCAGAAGGTCAGCAGGCGCCGGTCCTCCCATGGGAAGCCGAACAGGATCGCCAGCATCCCGGTGGTGAGCTCGATCGAGACCGTGTCGACCCAGTCGAACACCTCACCGCGCGGCAGACGGTCGAGCACTTCGCCGGTGCGGGCGCGGATTTCGGCTTCCATGTCGGTCATCGCCGACGGCGTGAACTTGGGCGCGACGGTGCGGCGCTGGCCGGTGTGCTGCGGGCGGTCCATGGCAATGAACATCGGCAGTTCACGCCGATCCATTCCCGAGGTCGCAAGCTCTTCGTCCGACAGGCGATTGAGGATCGTGATGCCGCCATGTTCCCAGCTCGACGAGAAGGTCTCGGGCAGAGCCTCGATGTGCTGGATCGCCTTGTGGCCGACCACCGCCCAATAGGGGCCGAAGGGGCTTTCCGGGATCCAGTGGAGCTGGCCAGCGGCACGCATCTCGGCGAAGATCGGCTGCCAGCGGTCTTCCGAATAGATGTCAGAACGGCTGACGTCCCACGGGTGGGAATGCTGGAGGCGCTCTTCTGGATGGGCGGCCCAATGGGCTTTCAGCGCCTCGTAGGAATTGGGCTCACGGCGCACCTGCGGACGCTGCACCGGAGT
>JAIYAL010000118.1 GCA_027489095.1 Erythrobacteraceae bacterium | reverse complement strand
CACAAGTCCCTGCGCGGGCCGCGCTCGGGCATCATCCTGTGGAACGACGAGAAGTACACCAAGCCGCTCAACATGGCGGTGTTCCCCGGCCTTCAGGGCGGCCCGCTGATGCACATCGTCGCGGCGAAAGCGGTCGCTTTCCGTGAAGCGCTGCGGCCCGAGTTCAAGACCTACGCCCACCGCATCGTCGAAAACGCCCGCGCGCTGGCGGCGAGCCTTGAGGAGAACGGCCTCCGGATCGTCAGCGGCGGCACCGACAACCATTCGATGCTGGTCGATCTGACGGCGAAAGACGTGACCGGCAAGGACGCCGAAAAGGGCCTCGACCGCGCCTGGCTCACCTGCAACAAGAACGGCATCCCCTTCGACACCCGCTCGCCCTTCGTGACCAGCGGCGTGCGGCTCGGCACGCCCGCCGGCACCACCCGCGGCTTCGGCCCCGAGGAGTTCCGCACCGTCGGCAAGCTCATTGCCGAGGTGGTTGACGGCCTTGCCAAGAACGGCCCCGAGGGCGATGCGCAGATCGAAGAGAGCGTTCGTCAGCGGGTGAGCGCGCTGTGCGCCGCCTTCCCCGTCTATCCCGGCATGTGAGGATTCTCCCGATGAACGAACCGAACGGACGCCAGGACTGGGTCGAAGACGTGAAGACCGAAGTGACCGGGATTGCGAAGGAGGGAATGAACCACCCTTCGACGCCGACCGTCCTGACTGGTGCGGCCATTGGTCTGGCCGCTGGCTGGCTGGTCGTCGGCGGCCCGATCCTCGGTGCGCTGGCCGGTGCGGGGATCGCACTTTACACAAGGGTCAAGAAGTAACCTTCTGAATGCGTTGCCCCTTCTGTGCCCATGACGATACGCAAGTAAAGGATAGCCGCCCGACCGAGGACAATGCCTCGATCCGGCGGCGGCGCCAGTGTTCGTCCTGCGGAGCGCGCTTCACCACCTTTGAACGCGTGCAACTGCGCGAGGTGGTGGTCGTCAAATCAGGCATCAACGGAGAGCCGGGCCGCCGCGAACCTTTCGACCGCGCCAAGCTCGAACAATCGGTCTCGCTCGCTTCACGCAAGCGCGGCATCGATCAGGAGCGGCTCGATCAGCTGATCTCCGGCATCCAGCGCCAGGTCGAAACCTCGGGCGAGGCCGAGGTGCCCTCCTCGCATATCGGCGAGCTGGTGATGGAGGGCCTGAGGCAGATCGATTCGGTCGCCTATATCCGCTTCGCATCCGTTTACCGCGATTTCTCTGAAGCGCGCGACTTCGAAGAATTTGCCAGCACCGTTCAGCAAGCCGCCAAGGAATAACGGGAAGATGGCTGATCTCAACAAGCCGGTGATCGTTCTCGTGCGCCCGCAGCTGGGCGAGAACATCGGCAAGGCGGCGCGCGCAATGCTCAATTTCGGGCTGACCGAAATGCGGCTCGTCGCGCCCCGCGATGGCTGGCCCAACCCTTCGGCAGGCCCGGCAGCATCGGGCGCGGACATCGTGCTCGAGCAGGCAAAGGTCTTTGCTACCACCGCCGAAGCGGTCGCGGATTGCGCCCATGTCCATGCCACCACGGTGAGGAAGCGCGGCGTCACCAAGCCGGTGATCGGCGCCGACGAGGCCGGGAGGCTGGTTCACACGCTTGCGGGCCGTCACGCGATCATCTTCGGCCCCGAGCGTTCTGGACTGGAGACCGAGGACGTCGCGCTCGCCCGCAACATCCTGACCATCCCGATCAATCCCGAATTCGGCTCCCTGAACCTCGCCCAGGCGGTGGTGCTTGTGGCCTACGAGTGGGCGCGGCTTGGCCGGGAATTGGCGGGGGCAAGTAAGGTGCTTGTCCAGCCCACTGTTGAGGATACCCTTCCCCCCGCCCCGCAAGAGGAGCTCGACGGGTTGGTGGCGCATTTCGAGAAGCTGCTGGAACCACTGGGCTATTTCCGCCCCCAGGCCCGCGCCGAAGTAAGCCGCCGCACCTTGCGCGGCGTGCTTACCAAGCCGGGCTGGAACCACCTCGAGGTGCGCACCCTTCGCGGTGTTCTCACCACGATAGAACGCGACCGGCGCGACTGACGCGCGGATCTCGTCCCGCCCCCGCCCACCAAGGCTTGACCACCGCGTGGTTCCTGCTATGCGCGCGCCTTCGCAAATGGGCCCTGCACCCCGGTGAAGCAGTGGCCGCATCCCGCCCCTCAGGCGAGATGGAGCGATGCCGGGTTGAATGGTCAGCACAGGGCTGATCCAGCACATTGAAGGACACGACGTATGTCGAAGCGCAAAAGCGCCAAGTACAAGCTTGACCGCCGGATGGGCGAAAACATCTGGGGTCGCCCCAATTCCCCGGTGAACAAGCGTTCCTACGGCCCCGGTCAGCACGGCCAGCGTCGCAAGGGCAAGATGAGCGACTATGGCCTGCAGCTGCGCGCCAAGCAGAAGCTCAAGGGCTACTACGGCGAAGTCACCGAGAAGCAGTTCAAGAGCACCTATGCCGAAGCTTCGCGCATGAAGGGTGACACCAGCCAGAACCTGATCGGCCTGCTCGAGCGTCGCCTCGACATGGTGGTGTACCGCGCCAAGTTTGCGCCGACCATCT
>JAIYAL010000141.1 GCA_027489095.1 Erythrobacteraceae bacterium | reverse complement strand
GAGGGGCGCGAAATTCTCCTCCTCCAGCGCGAGCGCGGCGGCGAAATCGGTGCCCTCGGGGCGGCGCGCGATGCGCCAGATGCGGTTGTCCATGGGGCGGTTTGTCCGGGCCAAGCGCCGCTACGGCAACCCCGCCTTTTCGCTAGGGCCGTAACCCGCCCAGCTATCACTTTGGCGCGGTGCGGCAGAGAGGCGCGCTTCCTAGTCTCGCGCCATAAGAACATGAGGGAGAGAGACCAATGGCACTTATCACAGTGATCGGCGCGAGTGGGCGGCAGGGCCTTGCGCAGGTGCGTCAGGCGCTTGCTGCCGGCTATGACGTGCGGGCGATCTCGCGCCGGCCCGATGCGCTGGAAGGCGCTCCGATCGACGGCGTGGAAAAGGTCGAAGTGCGGGCGATGGACCTCTACGACACCTCCACCTTCGCCGACGCGCTCGAGGGCACGGACTATATCTTCTACACGCACCCGCTCCAGGCCCGCGCCGACCGGGCCTACCTGATCGGCGAGGTGGGCAAGGTCGCCGCGCATCTCAACGTCAAGCGCGTGGTGTGGAACACCTCGAGCTGGATTCCGGACAAGCCCGGCGATCCCTTCACCTATGGCGAAAACACCAAGGGCATCAACGCGCTGTGGCGCAGCGGCGCGCCGGGGACGGTGTTCGGTTCGGTATTGTTCATGGACAACCTGCTGACCAATTGGGCGCGGCCCTTCATCGTCAATGAAGGTCGCTACGTCTATCCGCACAACCCCAATCTGCAGGCCAACTGGATCAGCCTCGACGACGTTGCCCGCTTCATGCTGGCGAGCCTCGAGCGGCCCGACATGGAGGGCGCTTGGCTCAACATCGGTGGGCCGGAGCGCATGGTCGGCAAGCAGGTGACGGAGTGCCTTTCGGCGGCGCTGGGCAAGGAGATCAAGTACGATCCCTGCACCCCGGCAGAGTTCGGCCGCTACCTCGTCGAGGCGGCGGGTGACACTATGCCGGCGGAAATGCGCGCCGATTTCGCCAAGGGCATCGAGGCCTTCTACGATTACAACAACGATGCCCCGACCAAGCCTTTCGCGGTCGACATGGACCATGTTTACGAGCGATTCCCGGAACTTGAGGGCAAGCTTGAGCCGATGAGCGAATGGACCAAGCGGCAGGAATGGGGCGAGACGAACTACCGCCCTGCCTTCGGGTAAGGCGATGAGCGAGCGGCGCGCGGCGAACATCGCGCTCGTCACCCGCTATTACGAGGCACTGGCGGCGGGCGACTTCGAGACGCTCGCCGCCTTGCATTCGGATGACGTGGTGTTCAACCTTGTCGGCACCACGCCCGTTTCGGGGCGCTGGGTGGGCAAGGCGGAATGCTTCGGCCCGGTGGTGGCCGACGGTGTTCTGGGCAAGCTGGTCGCCGAAACCATCAAGTTTTCAAGGCAATGGCGGATCATGTGCGCCGACGAGGACTGCGTGGTGGGCATCATGCACGGCGGCGGCATGGGCACCAATGGCCACGAATATCTCCAGACCTACTGCCAGATCCTGACGATCCGCGACGGGCTGATCGCGGAGCTCCACGAGTTCTTCGACACCGCGCTGGTCGAGCTTGCGCTCAACGACAACCCCACCATCAAAGGCCCGAGCGTCCCTGTCCGGCCTTTTGCGTTCTGATTTCCCTCCAAAGGCGATGTTTCACGTGAAACATCGCTGCAAGCGGGGGTCTGCGGGGGGTCTAACGGGGGTCTGGGAGGGTCTAACCCGGGTCTGGGGCGCGTTATCCGCGAGCGAGGGCTGCCCTGCGGCGTCCAACAGGATTGACCCCATTCCCGGCATCCCCGTCATCCCAGCGCAAGCTGGGATGACGAAGAATGGCGGCTTTCCATCCGCATGAGAGAAAAGCCGACATTCCGCAAACGACCCCATTCCGGACGCTCAGTAGATCGCTACCTCGTCCCGAAACCGGCCATTCCGAGTGCGTTCCGCAATCCCTTCCCCATGTGCAAAGGGCCGGGTCGGGAAAGGTTTTGGGAAATTGCTGTACAAACGCTATCGCCCAGTTCGGCGAGCCAAATAAGCACAAGCGCATTGGGCATAACGCGCGATGCCAGCGGCAGCTATGATGTGGGCCTCGCCGCGATGGCGGCTTGGTCAGTGGTAAGCATTTTTCCTTTTGAGTTCACTTCGGCTGCAGTCCGTTTCCGAAACCAGAACGGGTTGCGCAATTTAGGGGGCAAACGATGAAGTTCACCGCAGCGTTGGTCGCACTGGTCATTGCGACGGCCGCGAGCGCCGAGCCTGAGACGCCGACACAATGGTATGTGCGAGCCGGTGCTGGCGGCGAAGGCACCAGCGCTGACCAGCCTGCCGGGACATTGGCGCAGCTTGAGCGCCTGAGTGCCGCAGGCGATCAACTCTTCGTTTTGGTTGGGGATGTACCGCTCGACGGCGGCATCACGCTCAAGCCGGGTCAGCAGCTGACCGGCGTTGCAAAAGACGGGCGCAAGCCGGTCATCACCAACACTAGCCTTGCACGTACCGCCGGCGTTGGCATTCAGTTGGCCAGCGGCAGCCAAGTGTCGAATGTGCGAATTGAGGCTAGCTTCGCCAGCGGCATTTACGGCCGCAACGTCACGGAAGTTCGGATCGACAAGGTCGATGTCAGCGATGCCAATCGCGGGCAGGCCTTCACGGATTTCTCCTATCCATCGCTGCCAGACGCGGTTTCCCGCCCAGTGCCGCACGGCGGCATCGTGCTCGTGCACAGCGAGGCTGCCGCACGTGTCGAGGTCACGGCTTCAACCGTAACCCAAGCGGCGGGATTAGGCATCGCATCCCTTGCTTCAGGCACGGCCGATGTCCGGCTCATCATCCGCGGCACGCGCGTAGAGGGCGGATCAAGAATTAACTCTCATGATATCGGCGTCGCGACGATGGTTAAAGATCCTGACGCGAAGACGCATCTGGAGCTTTCGGATTCGGTGATCAGGGGCCGACTGACCCGGTCTGGACGCAATGTTGTGCTCAGGGCAGCGAGCGGCAGCCGCGCCGACGCGCGCATCGAACGTGTCTTGTCTGGCGCTGTCGGACAGGATGGGATCCTGGGTTCCATCGTCCAAAGCCCTTCCGAAATCAGCATCTATATCAGCGATTCCGTGATTGAAGATGCCGGTCAGATGAATGTTGAAGGCACGCTGCTCAATCTGCCGCCAGAGGCGAATGCGCCGGCCAACGCTGGCCGCATAGCGATCGAGATCGAGCGGACAGTCATTCGCAATGCCGGCGCGGTTCACGGCTTTGAAGACGAAGCGGCCAACGTCTGGCTGGGCGGCTCGCTTTGGATCAGTGGCGCACCGCCCGCCGTCGGTCACTACGCCCTCAAGATTACCGACAGTCGCATCGAAGGTGCGGGCGGCGCCGGTCTCGAGTTCGGCAACAAGCAGATCACCGCCGCCGGCCGAACCGAGACAAGCAAGTTCGATGTCGTCCTGCGCGGCAACACGATATCCACGAATGGCGAGGCCGATCTGAAGCTGAGTGCGCCAGCGGCGCGGATCGATGCGCGAAAGAATTGCTGGGGCGACGCGCAAGGGCTGGCAGAGGACCGGATCGAGCTGTTCGCAGCCGCCCAGCGTACACAGCTAGATGCGTCCGAAGCCCAGCAATGCCCCAAATGAATGCTGAGTTGCATTGCAAGCTTGGCAGGCATGGCCCGTTTTTAGGATGAAGGACGGCATCGTCATGGGCATGTCGCTGCTTCTGAGAAACGGCGGCTATCGTTCGTCTCAATCCCCAAGCCGCCTGTCTGCAATCCACCCAATCCCGGACGTTCAGCCCAAACCCCAGCAATCCCGAAAGCAGCCGCTCCCGACGCCGGGGCCAAACCCCTACTCGGCCGCTTGCCGGTGCTCCTGTGCGAAGATCTCCACCAGTTCGTCGTCGCTCGCCGCGACCAGACGCTGCGCCCAGCCGTGGAACACCTGCCCGCCCTTCTCGTTGCGGCCGAACAAGACCTCCTTCATCAGCCCTGACGCCAAAGCCTGCTGCTGGCGCTTGCCGGTGGCGTAATCCTCATCACGCACCACGATTTCGAGGAAGTTGAACTGGTCGTGGGCCGCCTGCACCTGTTCGGGCGTTTCGGGCTGGTTCTCCATCACATAGAACTGGGTGGTGTAGCTGGTGCCGACATCCTTGCCGGGGAACAGCTGGCTGATCAGCGCCCCGCGCTGCCCGCCGCCGTAGAAGCTGGCGATCGAGATGTGCGGGAAGATCGTCCACACGCCCTGCACCAGAACCTCCTGCGGCAGCGCCTCATCGCTCATCGCCGCCAGATCCATCTTCTGATCGTCCTCGCCCGAAACCTTGATCGCGAACTGCGACGGGGTCGACAGGCGCTGGTGCGGGCCGAAAGCGAAATAGTTGGCGCGGTTGTAGAAGTCCGCCCCGAAGGTGTCCTTGTGCAGCACCGGCAGGTGGTAGAAATCGAGATAGCCGTCATAGGCCGTCTTCCAGTTCGGCCCTTCCAGCACGCGGCTTGCAAACAGCGTCCAGCCTTCGAATTCGAAGGCTTTCAGCAGCTCGTCATAGCCGCACAGGTAATCGGCGATCGACAGCTTGGAATGCGGGTCGAGCGTCACCCAGATCAGCCCGGCGTTTTCGTAGACCGGGAACTTGGTCAGGCAATGCTGGCTCTTGTCAATCGCGCCGAAATCCTTGGCATCGGCCACCCCGATCAGATCGCCATCCGCCTTGAAGGTCCAGCCGTGATAGCCGCAGGTGAAGCGGCTGGCATTGCCGCAGCCCGCGGCGAGCGGGTTGCCGCGGTGGGTGCACATGTTGAGGAAGGCGCCCATCTGGCCGTCCTTCTGGCGGCTCAAAAGCAGCGGTACGCCGCAGATGTCCATCGCCTTGAAATCGCCGGGGTTGGGAAGTTCGCAGCTAGGCCCGACCATCAGCGGCAGGCGGCGGAAGATCTGTGCCTTCTCGCGCTCGAACAGTTCGGGGTCGGTGTAGGCGCTTGCGGACACGCGCACGACATCGTCGGCATATTCCATCGTATCGGCTGCGCCGTGGGCGACCAGATTGCGGGTCATTTCGACCAGCGTTTCGCGTGACATGATGTTCTCTCCCGGATCTGGCGGTGATTCTGCGCCCGGCGCGAGGGGGCGGCAATTGGCACTTTTGTGCGCGGATGGGGCGCAGGGGGGCGCAGGGGGCCGCAGGGGGCCGGCCCTCAACGAGAAAGGGCGGGCTCTTTCGAGCCCGCCCTTGCCGTTATTCATGCCTGATCGGTGATCAGAAGCGGAAGCTGGTCTGCACGAACAGCTGCCGACCGCGGTTCTGGGTCATCACGAAGTCGTCACCCACGCCCGCCTGCAGGAACGGACGCCCGCCGGTGGTGATGGTGAAGATTTCGTCGGTGAGGTTCTGAGCGATCAGCGAGAGCCTCCACTTGCCGTCCGGATCGCCGATCGAGACGTTGGTATCAAACAGCCAGAAGCTCGGCTGGACATAATCGTTCAGCGTCGCTTCGTCGGTGATGTAGCCAGAGTTGTAGGCTGCGTTACCCGACAGGAACAGTTCGAGGCTATCGGAGAGCGGGATACTCCAGTCGGCCGCGATGTTCCCGGACCATTCCGGCGCCTGGCTGCCGCGGCGACCATTGAGGTCGACCGTGCTGATGCCGAGCGGCTGGATGAAGGTGTCGGTATACTGGGCATCGAGGTAGGACAGGTTGGCCGACAGGCTCAGCCCTTCCACCGGGGTGGTCCAGCGCGATTCGAAATCGATACCCTTGGTGGTCAGCTCACCGGCGTTGCTGGTTGCGAACTGCACGCTCACCGCGTTGAAGTTCTGCACCTGAAGATCGGTGAAGACGTAGTAGAACGCGGTAGCATTGAAGGTGAGGCTGCGACCAGCCCATTGCGACTTGAAGCCGACTTCACCGCCTTCGGCCTTTTCCGACTGGAAGATCAGTGCGCTGAAGTCACCCGATTGGGCAGCCTGGCTGAGGCTGTTGGACGGCAACGCCGAGTTGTCGATCCCGCCCGATTTGAAGCCGGTCTTGTACGAGGCGAAGAAGTTGAGATCGTCGTTCGCCTGATACTTGAGGGTGACTTCCGGCGAGATGTTGTCGTCGTTGAAGTTGATCGGGCCCGAGAAGAACCCGCTCTGCAAGAACGCCGGGCTGGGCCGGAACAGACCGCCGCCTGCCGACACATAGGCCAGCGAGTTGTGGACATAGGGCACCGAGATCGTCTGCACCTTGCTTTCGTCGGTCCAGCGCAGACCGCCCGACAGTTCCAACTTGTCGGTAATGTCGAACAGCACAGAACCGAAGAACGAGAGCGCCTCGGTCTTGGTGATGTGGGTCTTGTCCCAGTCATAGGTGAAGCCCGTGCCGGGGGCGATGCCGCCGCCGACCAGCGGACGCGGCGAGTCAGCCCCGGCGAACGAGATGTTCACGCCCTGCTGCGAGGTGTCGAAGGTGACGGTGCGGTCTTCGTAGAATGCACCCAGCATGAAGTTGAAGCTGCCGTCGAAGTCAGACGTCAGCCGCAGTTCCTGCGTATACTGCTCAAGCTTGTTGATCGGGTCGGACGAACCTGCGCCGCCCGGCAATCTGGTGCCGTTGGGCCCGGGGAAGAAGCCGCCGTAGGAGTAGCTGTCGAAATCGACCGCATTGATGTTGAGGAGGCCGGTGACCGAAGTCAGCGTCAGCGTGTCGGACAGATCGAGATCGAATTGCAGGCGACCGAACCAGATGTCGCTTTGGCCGAACGGCACGCCGTTGCGGCCTGCGGCCGCTGACGGGGTCGGCACGCCGCCGGCGAGCGGCCCTGCTGCGTCCGGAAGGAAGTAGCGCTGGTCCTTGGTGTTGCAATCATAACCCGCCGGAATTTGCACGCCGCCGCCCAGCAGGAAGATCGAGTCCGCCCGCCCGTTGGCGCCGCAATTGATTTCCGCGGTGCCGATCGCGCCGTCGTTCTCGTTCCTGGTATACTGCAGCTTGAAGTTGGCGCGGAACCGTTCGGTCGGGTTCCAGTCAAGGGTGAGGCGGCCGATGAATTCCTTCAGGCCGCGTTCCTGATTCACAGCCGGGGTGCCGGCCTGCATCTTCTGGAACTCGTCGATCTTGTTGTACTGCGCGGCCACGCGGATGCCCAGGGTATCGGTGATCGGGCCCGAGATGAAGGCGTTGGCGAGGTAGCCCTTCTCTTCGAACTCGTAGTTCGCCTGGCCGCCGACCTGCCAGGTCGCGGTCGGGTTGGCGGAGCGGATCGAAAGCACACCGGCGGTTGCCGACTTGCCGAAGTAGAGCGACTGGGGCCCGCGCAGCACGTCGATCTGCTCAACGTCGAAGAAGCCCGATTGCACGAGACGCATGCTCGAGGCGATCACACCGTCGAATTCGAAGGCCACGGCGGAATCGAACGCTGCCGAGATGTTCGACGAGCCAACGCCGCGCAAGGAGATCTGGCCGCCCGAACCCGAGCCGCCGACCTGCACGTTGAGGGTCGGCACGCGGCTGGTGACGTCAGCAACGTTGTCGATGTTGTACTTCTGCAGCGTATCGCCACCGATCGATGTCACGGTGACAGGGACTTCCTGCAGGGATTCGTTCTGGCGGCGGGCCTGGACGATGATGACGTTGTCGTCATCAGCGGCGGCGGCAGCTTCCTCGGCATCCTGCGCGTAGGCGACGCTTGGCATCGCGGCGAGGCCGCTCAGCGCTGCACCGCACAGCAAGGCGCGGCGCATGCCGGACGCATTTCGGGCACGAAGTGTAGTCATGGCTCTCTCTCCCCAATGGGCCGCGGCTCTCCCGCGTACCCGGTTATCCCCTGCCCGGGGGCGCATCTCCATTACGCCTTCCGGTATGGGTTACAGGTGTATGGAGCAGCGGCATGCGCGCCATCAGCAAAAGCGATAGTGAACTGCGCAAACTGCGACAAATGCGCCACAGGCTCAGGCCAAAGCGGGATTCCGTAACGTCATTCCGCCGCTTCCCGGCTCTCGCCAGCCGCGCCCCCTTGCTCCCGGGTCATCTGCGCGACGCGCGGATCGTTCGGCCACACCCACTCCGGCCCGATCACCGGTTCAACCCGCAGGTGTTCGGGCACGTTGTTCTCGCCGATCATCCGGTCGAGGCTCTGGTGGAAGGAATAGATCCGCGCTTCCTGATAAGACAACGGCACCGAGCGGAAAGCGGAGCCCTGCATCGATTGCTGGATCGCCTCGCCGAACTGGGTGTCCTCAAGGATGATCGGGCTCATCTGCCGCCCATTGGGCTGCGAGGCATCCGGAACCGTCCATAGATCGGGCGCGGGGGCATCTCCCCAGTCCAATGCCATCGTCACCAGCTCCAGCCGTGTGGTGGTCAGCGAGGTCGGCCAGAACAGCAATGGCGGCACGAAGTAGTTGCTCAAGGGGCTGACCCAGTTGGGGAACAGCGTGTAGCTTTGGGTGCAGGTGCGCCCAAGCTCGCCGACGGTCTCGATCTGGCGCCAGCCCGGCGGGCTGTCGATCGCGCGCACATGCTCGCGGTCGGTGGTGCGCGGCGGCGGGGCGAGCATCCGGGCGTGGCCGTTGGGGTAGATGGTGTTGAGGTTGCGGCTGGAGTCGACCAGCGGCGCGACCGTGTTGGGGTGGATATAGGGCACATGGTAGACCTCCATGTTGGCCTCCATCGCGACCTTCCAGTTGCAATTGAGATCGAAGGAGTGCCGCGCGGCGAGCCTGATGCGGTCGAACGCGAACTCCTCCCACTCGCGCGCCAGCGGGCCGAGCCAGTCGATGAGCGGCATCGCTTCCATATCGAAGTTGACGTAGATGATCTTGCCGAACAGCTCGCAGCGCACCGGCAGCAAGCCGCGGCAGCTCATGTCGAAATCGGCGGGGAAATCGCGCCGTTCGGGCACGCCCACCAGGCTCCCGTCGGTCTTGTAGGTCCAGTTGTGATAGCCGCACATCAGCCGGCTGGACTTGCCGCGATCCTCGGTGACGACCGGCGCGCCGCGGTGGCGGCAGGTGTTGTGGAACGCCCGCACCACGCCGTCCATGCCGTGGACGATGACGATCGGATCGCCGGCATTGTGCCAGCGCATGTAGCACCCGGCTTCCGGAATTTCGTCGAGGTGCCCGGCAAACAGCCAGGACTTGCGGAACACGTGTTGCTGTTCGAGCGCGAAGTATTCAGGGCTGGTGTAGCGCCCCGCGGGCATATCGGGCAGCACGGGGAAATCTTGCGGGGGCGCGGTGCGGCGGCCCTCCCACTCCATCAGCGCCTTCAATTGCGCGACTTCGCTCGCGTCCATCATGCCGCGTCTCCCTCGGGCTGCGAGAATACATGGCTGCGGTCTGTCTGGGCCCTCGCGCTTTCGACAGTGGTGTGCCCTCACCCGCCCGATAGGCTGCCCCCATAAACACAAGCTTTTGGGAGAGAGCAGCATGGCGGGACGGGTAGCGGGCAAGGTAGCGCTCGTGACAGGCGGGGCAATGGGGCTGGGCAAGGCCGATTGCGAGGTGCTCGCGCGGGAAGGGGCCACGGTGATCGTGACCGACCGCGACGCCGAGCTTGCGCACCACGTCGCCGACAGTATCGGCGGCAACGCGATGGCATTGGATGTCACCGACGAGAGCCAATGGGCCGAGGTGATCCGCGCCATTCAGGAGCGTCACGGCGGGCTCGACATCCTCGTCAACAATGCCGGCAACGTGATCTTCGAGAGCATCGAGGACTGCTCGACCGCGCATTTCCGCCTGCATCTCGATATTCACGTGATGGGCACCTTCTTCGGCTGCAAGTACGCGCTGCCGCTGATGAAGAACCGCGACAAGGTGGTGGGTGGGGGCGGCTCGTCGATCATCAACATGGCCTCGACTGCGGCGCTGATGGGCTATGGCAACATCCCCGCCTATGCCGCGTCCAAGTCGGCGATCGCCGGAATGACCCGCAGCCTTGCGATGGACTTCCAGGACAAGGGTTACGGCATCCGCGTCAACGCGCTCGCGCCGGGCGGGATCGAGACGCCGATGGTGATGGGCGTTTCGGGCCGCGCAGGCACCACGCCGATGGCAATTCCCGATGGTCCCTTGGCGATGGATGCCCTGGGGTCTCCCAACGACGTGGCGGGCTGCGTGCTGTTCCTCGCGTCTGACGAAGCGCGCTTCCTCAATGGCCTGACGATCCCGGTGGACAATGGCCTCTACGCGCGTCCCCATCATTAACGGGCCCACCACTGACGGAGGCAAGCCGGGGGCGTACCGCTGGTATGTCCTCGGACTTCTCACGCTGACGAGCGCCTTCAGCGTTGCCGACCGGCTGGTGTTCGGCATCCTTGTGCAGGACATCAAGGCCGAATTCACGCTCAGCGACTTTGAGCTGGGGCTGCTGGGCGGGGCGGCGTTTTCGCTGGTCTATGTGCTGGCCGGCTTTCCGGCGGCGCGGCTCGCCGACCGTTCAACCCGCAAGAATATCGTGGCGGGCGCGATCAGCTTCTGGAGCCTGATGACCGCCGCCTGCGGCATGGCCACCGGGTTCTGGACGCTGTTCTTCGCGCGCACCGGAGTCGGCGTGGGAGAGGGCTGTTCGGGGCCATCCTCGCAAAGCCTCGTTGCCGATTTCTTTGCGCGCCATGAACTCGCCAAAGCGATGGGCTATCTCACGCTGGGCTCAACCGTCGGCACGGCGGCGGGGCTGGTGTTTGGCGGGCAGCTGGCCGAGATTTTCAATTGGCGCTGGGCCTTCATCCTGATGGGCCTGCCGGGACTGCTGCTCGGCGCGGTGCTCTATTTCACCGTGCGCGAACCGGTGCGGGGGCGCTATGCCCCGGCTGGCACCGACATGGCGCAGCTGCCGCTGGGGCGCACGATCATGAGCCTCATCACCAACCGGGTGTTCATGGGGCTGGCGCTGGGCTGGGCGGTGCAGATCATGATCGGCTATGCGCTCGCCTTCTGGATGGCGGCGGTGATGCTGCGGATGTTCCCGATCTCGACCGGGGATGTGGGGCTGTATCTCGGACTGACCTTCTTCCTTGGCGGGATCCCGGGGCCGATCCTGGGCGGATACCTCACCCATTGGCTGACCTTGCGCGACGAACGCTGGCGGGCGTGGTTGCCGGGGCTCGTCAGTCTGGGCTGCGTGGTGCCGCTGGCCTTGAGCCTGACGTCGAGCAGTTTTGCCGGGTTCCTCGGCTGGTTCGGCGTGGCTTATGGCATTTATGTCGCCAGTCAGGCCGGAATCATGTCGGGCATTCAGGCGGCGGTTGAACCCGCCAGCCGCGGGTTTGCCGTGGCGATTGCACTGTTCTTCAACAACCTTGTCGGCCAAGCGCTGGGCCTTGCCGTGATCGGCGCGGTCAGCGACGCGCTGGTGCCGACGCAAGGGACAAGCTCGCTGGCGGTGGCGGTGTTCGGCGTGTGTCTCGTCTCGGGTCTCGCCAGCCTCGCGATCTTCGTGTGGACGGCGGCGCAGATGGGGCCGACGGGCTATCTGGAGAAGATGCGCGGGGGTTAGAAGCGCCGCTTAAAACCCCGGATGGATCGACAGCGCCCCGCCGTCGACCAGCATCTCCGCCCCGGTCATGAACGGGCATTCGTCGCTGGCGAGGAATGCGATTGCCGCGGCCGTTTCCGAAGGATCGGCGAGCCGGTTCAGCGGCGAGGTTTTCGCCACGGCTGCGATCAGGCCGGGGATACGGCGTTCGGCATCGGCGATCATGCCGGTCTGGGTCGCGCCCGGGATGACGGTATTGCAGCGGATGTCGAGCCCGGCCTTGGCGCACCACGTCGCGACCGATTTCGACAGCACCCTGACCGCGCCCTTGCTCGCCGAATAGCCGACATCGGTCGGTAGCGGGGCGATGGCCGTGGTCGAGGCGATGTTGACGATCGCGCCTTTGGGCCCGCCCGGGTTCTCGCGCATCGCCGCAATCGCAGCGCGGCAGCCCGCCATCGTGCCGGTGAGATTGACGGCGAGCACCTGATCCCACGCGGCGAACATCGCCTCGTCGTCCAAGTCACCGATCCCGGCGCCCGAGACCATCCCGGCGTTGTTGACGAGGATGTCGAGCCGCCCGAAGGCCGCCACCGCCTTTGCGACGATGGCTGGCCATGCCGCCCGGTCGGACACATCCTGCACCGTGAACATCGCGCCGACCTCGGCGCACAGGGCCGATCCGCGCGCCTCATCAAGATCGGTGCCGAGCACCTTGGCCCCGTCAGCGATGAAGCGGCGCACCGTGGCTGCACCGATCCCGCTCGCGCAGCCGGTGACGAGCGCGACCTTTCCGGCGAGGTTGGGCACTATTCGGCTTCCTTCCACACGCCTGCGCAGGGGCGCTGGTTATGCGTGGCGACGAACCGCGCGAGGTTGTCGGTGCCCTCGGGCAGCTTCCAGCCCACGGTGAAGCCGAAGTTGGCAAAGGCGAACATCATCAGATCGGCAAAGGTGAAGCGGCCCAGCGCGATATGGTCGCTCTCCCCAAGGAAGCCATCGAACAGCCGCCACTTCTCGTCAGCCATGGCGAAGATCTCGGCGCCCGCGCTTTCGGACAGCACGCTCATGCGCGGGGCGAACATCGGGCGGCCGGTGGTGGCGCGGAACCCCATCGTCATCGGCACCACCACCTCCTGATCGAACAACCGCGCCCACTTGCGCACCGTGGCGCGCTCCACAGGCGTGGTGCCGAACAGGTTGGGTTCGGGATGCAGTTCCTCGATATATTCGCAGATCGGCCAGCTTTCGGTGAGGCAGGTGCCGTCATCGAGTTCCAGCGTCGGGGTGGTGGCCAAGGGATTGCGCGCGACATAGCCCGCGTCCTGCCGGTTCTGGCCGGAGATGATGTCGTAATGCACGCGGGTAAAGTCGCGTCCCTCGACCAGTCCCTTTTCGACCATGAACATCCGCGCGAGGCGCGGGTTGGGCCCAAGGCTGGAATGGAGCGTGGTCATGATTGTCTCTCCCGATTGATTTGCGCGCAGTTCTAGGGGCGCAGGGCCGCCGCGTCGCCCTCATAAATGCGCTAGGGTCTGCCGGGAAATCGCTTGCACGGGAGCGCTGTATTGCGCCACTAAGGCACCATCATGGATCATGCGCCCGCTCTCACCTCCGCCAGCCCGCCGCCCGAGGATGAGGGCGCGCTGACAAAGCTCCACCCCAACTATGCCCACGCGCTGCGGGTGCGCACGACGGTGACCGCGATCCCCGTTCTGATCGCGGCGCTGGTGGTGGAGCTGGTGCTGCGCAAGGAAGCATTGCTCCCGCCCGGAGTGATCGCCGGCCCGGTGCTGCTGATCGCGGTGTTGCTGATCCTGCGCATCCCGGCCCGCCGCTATGGCGCGCGCGGTTACCAGATGGGGGCCGACCGGCTGCGCGTGGTGCGCGGGCTGCTGTTTCGTTCCGACACCGTGGTGCCCTTCGGCCGGGTGCAGCATATCGACGTCCAGCAGGGCCCGCTCGAGCGGTTCTTCGGCATTGCCACGCTGACGCTCCACACCGCTGGCAACCACAATGCCAGCGTTGCGCTGCCCGGCCTTGGCGAGGAGCTCGCGCGCGAAATGCGCGAGACGATCCGCAGCCATATTCGCCGCGAGACGATGTGAGCGAAGGACAATGAACGCCGTTCAGCGCACCGCGCCGCTCAGCGTCCTGCTCGGCGCGATTGTCTCCGGGCGCGGCGCCATCATTTCAGCGGCGGCGATCGCCTTTTCCGGGATCGGCAAGGGCGAGCGGCTGTGGCTTGCGCTCGGCGTCGGTGTCGCAGCGGTGGTGATCGGCGCAGGCATCGCCTTCGTGAAGTGGCGCCGTCTCACGTACACGGTCGGCGAGGCTGACATCCGCGTCGAGAGCGGCGTGCTGAGCCGCACCGCCCGATCAGTGCCTTACGAGCGCATTCAGGACGTCAGCCTCGAAGCCAAGCTGCTGCCGCGCCTGTTCGGCCTCGTCGCGGTCAAGTTCGAAACCGGCGCGGGCGGCGCCGATGATCTTGCGCTGCAATACCTCACCGCTGCGCAAGGCGAGGCGCTGCGCCGGCTGGTGCGCGAGCGCCGCGATGAGGAGCAGGCTGCCCCCACGAGCGCCGATCCTGCCGCGCCCGGCGCCGCCGATGATGCCGAAGACAGCAAAGTGCTCTACGCTCTCACCCCCGGGCGGCTTGTGACCTTCGGCCTGTTCGAGTTCTCGCTGGCGATCTTCGCGGTGTTGGGCGGGATGCTGCAATATGTCGACAACGTCACCGCGATTGACGTGTGGAACGTCGACCTGTGGCGGCGCTGGCTGGGGGAGCAGGGTAGCACGGTCGCGCACCTTGGCCCCTATGTGCAGGTAGCCGCCGCGCTGGCGGGCCTTGCCGTGCTGGTCATCATCGGCGTTGCCACCGGGGTGGTGCGCACGGTGGTGCGCGACTGGGGTTTCGCCCTGACCCACTCCCCGCGCGGGTTCCGGCGCCAGCGCGGCCTGCTCACCCGCTCCGATGTGGTGATGCCCGCCCACCGCGTGCAGGGGCTGGTGATCGGCACCGGGTTGCTGCGCTATCGCTTCGGCTGGCATGGCCTCAGCTTCGTGAGCCTCGCGCAGGACGCCGAGAGTGAGAGCCACGTGGTCGCGCCGTTTGCGAAGATGGACGAGATCGGGCCGATCGCCGCGGCCGCAGGCTTCCGTCTGCCGGACGCAGCAACGCCCTGGCACCGCGCGAGCGAGCGTCACCGCACCGTCACCACGGCGCGCGATGCGGCCCCGTTTGTGGCGCTTACCATCGCGGCGGCGATTTTTGCGCCTTTCGGTCTGTTCCTCGTCCCGCTCGGGCTCGCGGTCATAGCGGTGGGCGCGAACCTTTACGCCTGGGAGTTCCGGCGTCATGCGATCGACGCCGCGCAGGTTTATGCCAGCCACGGGTTCCTTTCGCCGACGCAGGAAATCGCGACCCGGCTGAAGCTCCACTCGGTCGAGATTGCGCAGGGACCGGTCGCGCGTTGGGGCGGCTATGCCACCGTCCACCTCGGGCTCGCAGGAGGCCATTTCGCGATGCACGGTGTGCCCATCAACGAAGCCCGCGCCCTGCGCGCTGCCGTGCTCACAACCATCTCTGCGACCGATTACTCGCGGCTCGATGCACCGCTTGGCAAGGGCGAGAGTCAGGCCTTGAGCGCGGCCCAGCCGGGGTTCTCGGCGAACTTGCGGGCGACGTAGGAGCAATCGGGGCGGATCAGAAAGCCCTGCCGCCCGGCATCCGCGATCAACCGCTCAACCAGCGCGCCCGCCACGCCGCGTCCGGCGATGGCGCGCGGGACGATGGTGTGCGCGGCGATCCACACTTCCTTGCCTTCCTTCATGCCGCCGGCCTCCCATTCGAGATAGCCCTGTTCGGCCGCGCCCTCGATCGCTGCGACATAGCGCCCGCCAGTGCCCTGCACGTGATGGGTGATCGTCACCTTCGCGCCTTGATCGCTCATGATCGTCTGCTCCCGCTTGTCACGCCGGAATGTGTGGGTATGGGCGTGAGCCGATGACCCTCACCAAACCCTTCCTGTCGGACAACGCCGCCGCCGTCCACCCCAAGCTGTGGGAGGCGATGCGCGCTGCCGATGAGCCGGACAACCCGTACGACGGGGACCGCCTTTCGGCCGAACTTGACGCAGCCTTCACCGCGTTGTTCGGGCGGGAATGCGCTGCACTGTGGGTGGCGACGGGGACGGCGGCGAACTGCCTTGCGCTTGCAACCATGTGTGCGCCGCACGGCGGGGTGGTGTGCCACCGCGAAGCGCATATCGAAGTCGACGAGGGCGGCGCGCCCGGTTTCTACCTCCACGGCGCCAAGCTGATGCTGGCGGAAGGCGAGGGCGCGAAGCTGACGCCCGAGGACATTGCCGCGCTCATCGACCCGATCCGTAACGACGTGCACCAGGTGCAGCCCCACGCCATCGCGATCACGCAGGCTAGCGAATATGGCCGCACTTACACGCCCGGCGAACTCGCAGGCCTCGGCGCCTTCGCGAAGGGCCGCAAGCTCGGCCTGCATATGGACGGCGCGCGCTTTGCCAATGCGGCCGCGTTTCTCGGCGGATCGGCTGTGGAAGCGGCGCGCAGCGCGAGCGGGCCGGTGGACAGCCTCGCCTTCGGCTTCATCAAGAACGGGGGGATGGGAGCGGAAGCGGTGATCCTGTTCGACCCCGAGCGCGCCGCCGAAGTCCGTTATCGCCGCAAGCGCGCCGGGCACCTGCAATGCAAGGGGCGCTATCTCGCCGCGCAGATCCTCGCGATGCTCGATGGCGACCTGTGGCTCGCCAACGCGGCGCACGCCAACGCCGCGGCGCAGGAGGTTGCGGCAGGCTGCGGGGAGCGGCTGCTCCATCCGGTCGAGGCCAACGAGCTGTTCGTGCACCTGACGCAAGCCGAACGCGCCGCGCTGCGGGCGCAGGACTTCGCCTTCTATGACTGGGGCGCGCAATCGGCGCGCTTCGTCACCGCGTGGAACACTCGGGCGCAGGACGCCGCCGCACTCGGCAAGGCCATCGCCGCGCTATGAGTTCAGGTTCCGCGCCGTCGATGCTCAGCCCCCGGGTGCTGATCCCCTTCATGCTGACGGGCACGATCTGGGGATCGACCTGGTTTGTCATCACCGGGCAGATATCGGACGTGCCCGCCGCGTGGGGCGTGTTCTTCCGCTTCATGCTGGCGACGCCTGCGCTGTTCGCGCTGGCGGTGGCGATGGGCAACCGGCTTAGGCTGAACCGTGCGGAGCAGCTGCTGGCGCTGGGCGTCGGGATCGCGCAGTTTTCGGGCAATTTCCTGTTCGTCTACAACGCGGAAAGCCACATCACCTCCGGCATCGTCGCGGTGATGTTCGCGCTGCTGATGGTGCCCAATGCGATCTTCGCGCGGGTGTTTATCGGCGAGGCTGTGCAGGGCGGCTTCATCGGCGGGAGCCTCGTGGCGATCGCGGGCGTGTCGCTGCTGCTGGTGCATGAATGGAACGCTGCGCCTCTGGGCGGGCCAAATGGCGGAAATGTGGGGCTGGGGATCGTGCTTGCCATCGGCGGGATGCTCGCCGCATCGATCGCCAACGTGGTGCAGGCCAATCCGACCGGTCGCGGGGTGCCGATGGTGAGCTTTCTCGCCTGGGCGATGCTCTACGGGACGATCTTCGACTTTGGCTTTGCGTTCGTGACGCTCGGCCCGCCCGCGATCCCGACCGCGTGGCAGTTCTGGGCGGGCACGGCCTATCTCGCCATCATCGGATCGGTGGTGACCTTCCCGCTCCACTACAACCTCGTGCGCGAGATCGGCGCGGGGCGGACGGCCTATAACGGGATCGTCACGGTGTGCGTCGCCATGCTGCTCTCGACCCTGTTCGAGGATTTCCGCTGGGATGCCTTGTCGGTGGGCGGGATGGTGCTGGCGCTGCTGGGGATGGGGCTGGCACTGCGGTCAAAGCAGCGCCGCTAGACCTTCGACATAGGTCGGGAACTGCGGCTGCCAGCCCAGCACTCGCTTGGCCTTGCCGTTCGCGACGCGCCGGTTCTCCATATAGAAGCCGCGCGCCATGTCGGAGAGGCGCGCTTCCTCCAGCGACTCCAGCGGCGGCAGCGGCAGGCCGAGCAATCGGCAGGCGTGTTCGGTGACTGCGTTGCCGCTGCACGGCAGGTCATCGCCGAGGTTGTAAGGGCCTGCCGGGGCACCCTGCGTCAAGGCGGCCACCACCCCGCTGGCGATATCGTCGACATGCACGCGGCTGAACACCTGATCGGGCAAGTCGATCCGCCGCGCCTTGCCCTCCCTCACGCGGTCGAGCGCAGAGCGGCCCGGCCCGTAGATGCCCGGCAGGCGAAACACCCGCGCGCCCATGCCAAGCCATGCGAGGTCAGCCTCGGCCCGGGCGTTGCGACGGCCTTCCCCGGATTGCGCGATGGTTGGTGTCGCCTCGTCCACCCATGCTCCGGCGCGGTCGCCATAGACGCCGGTCGAGGAGAGGTAGAACACCTGCGTGCCTTGCAGCGCCGCGCCATAAGTATCGAGCACCGGATCGCCGTCCGTGGCCCGATCGGGCGGAACCGAGGAGAGCACGTGGCTCGCCTCGCCGATTGCCGCCAGCACCGCGGGCCGGTCGGCAAAGGCGATGTCGCCCGCGCTCCCGGTCGCCGCAACCTGCCAGCCGCGCGTCCTCATGGCCTCGGCAATGCGCCCCGCCGTGTAGCCGAGGCCGAAGATCAGCAATCGTCCCATGTGGATCAGCTAAAGATTGGACGCCCGCACGAATCAACCTAAATCGGCTCCCATGGATATCGTAACCACCCCCATCGCCCCTGACGACAACCCCGAAATCGCTGACGCCGCGCCCACCCCGCACGAGCCGCCGGTGATCCTGCGCGAGGATTATCGCGCATTCCCTTGGCTGGTGCCGACCACCAGCCTCGATTTCCGGCTGGGGCTGGAGCACACCCGGGTCACCGCGACGCTCCAGATTGCGCGCAACCCCGCCGCCGAACGCTCCGGCGAGCTGCGCCTCAACGGCGACAGCCTGACCGCCGAAAGCGTGATGGTCGATGGCGCTCCGGCACAGTGGCGGATGGACGGTGCGGATCTCGTCCTGCATCTGCCGGGCGATGCGCACACGGTCGTGATCGTCACTACCATCGATCCCACCGCCAACACCCAGCTGATGGGGCTCTATGCCTCGAACGGCATGCTCTGCACCCAGTGCGAATCGGAAGGCTTCCGCCGCATCACCTTCTTCCCTGATCGGCCCGATGTGCTGTCGACCTATGCCGTCAGGATGGAGGGCGAGCGGGCCGCCTTCCCGATCCTGCTGTGCAACGGCAACCGCACCGACGCGGGCGAGAACGCGGATGGCACCCACTGGGCCGAATGGCACGACCCCTGGCCCAAGCCGTCCTACCTCTTCGCACTGGTCGCGGGCGATCTGGTGGCGAATTCCAAGCCCTTCGTCACGGTCTCGGGCCGCGTGGTCGAGTGCAACGTCTGGGTGCGCGCCGAAGACCTTGCACGCACCGACCATGCTCTGGAATCGCTCCACCGTTCGATGCAGTGGGACGAGCAGGTGTTCGGGCGCGAATATGACCTCGATCTCTACAACATCGTCGCCGTCTCCGATTTCAACATGGGGGCGATGGAGAACAAGGGATTGAATGTCTTCAACACGAAGTACGTGCTGGCTGATCCCGACACCGCGACCGACGCCGATTTCGATGCGGTGGAAGGCGTGATTGCGCACGAGTATTTCCACAACTGGTCGGGCAACCGCGTGACCTGCCGCGACTGGTTCCAGCTTTCGTGGAAGGAGGGCTTCACGGTGCTGCGCGACCAGCTGTTCTCGCAGGATATGCGCGGCGCGGCGGTCAAGCGGATCGAGGACGTGCGCATCCTGCGCGCAGCGCAGTTCCCCGAGGATGCAGGGCCGCTCGCCCACCCGATCCGGCCCGATAGCTACCGCGAGATCAGCAACTTCTACACCGCGACCGTCTACAACAAGGGCGCCGAGGTGATCCGCATGATGCGCAGCATGGTCGGCGAGGCGCGGTTCCGGGCGGGCACCGACCTCTATTTCGACCGGCACGACGGCGAGGCGGCAACCTGCGAGGACTTCGTCAAAGCGATCGAAGACGGGGCGGGCATCGACCTTACCCGGTTCCGGCGCTGGTATGCCCAGGCCGGCACCCCGCGCGTGACAGTGCGCCAAGCGGTGGAAGGTGACAGGCTGCGGCTCACGCTGCGCCAGACCGTTCCTGCCACCCCCGGCCAGCCTGACAAGCTCCCGATGCCGATCCCGCTCAGGATCGCGGTGCATGCGCGCGGCGGCGCTTTGGGGGCGGAGCAGCTGGTGGTGCTCGAACAGGAAGAGCAGAGCTTCGACCTTCCGCTCGCCGGGGCCGACCCGGTGGTCTCGATCAACCGTGGCTATACCGCTCCGGTGGTGATCGAGCGCGCGCTGGCGCGTGAGGACCTCGTGTTCCTTGCCGCGCATGACGATGATCCCTTCGCCCGCTCTGAGGCGTTGCAGGAGCTCGCCGTCGGCCATCTTGTCGGCACTGCGAGGCGGACGCTTTCGTCCGAGGAGCAGGCCGCGGGCGAGGCTGCGATCATCGGCGCCTTCCGGGCGAGCCTTGCCGACAATGCGCTCGAAGATGCGATGCGCGGGGAGCTGATGGTGCTCCCTTCCGAAACCTACCTCTTTGAAGCCATGGCGAGCGGCGAAGGCAAGGCCGATCCGGGCGCGATCCATGCCGCGCGCGAGGGGCTCAAGGCCGCGATCGGTGCGGGCCTTGCGAGCGAGTTGCAGGCGCTCCACGCGCGGGCCTCGGGCGTTTCGCTCGACGATCCGGCGGGGCGCGGGGCGCGCAAGGTCAAGACCATCGCCCTCGGCCTTCTCGCCGCTGCCGACCCGGCGCGTGCGGCCGAGCTGGCGGCACAGCAGTATGACGCCGCCGACAACATGACCGACCGGCAGGGCGCGCTGATGGTGCTGTGCGGGCTCGACCATCCTGCCCGCGAAGATCGGCTCGCGGCCTTCTACGCGCGCTACAAGGACAATGCGCTGGTGGTGGACAAGTGGTTCACGCTGCAGGCGCTCTCGCTCCACCCCGATGTGATCGCGCACGTCCGCAAGCTCGCCGAGCATCCCGACTTCACGCTCAGAAATCCCAACCGTGTGCGTTCGCTGCACATGGCCTTCGCGGGCAATCCCACGGGCTTTCATGCGGCGAGCGGGGAGGGTTACCGGATGGTGGCCGACGTGATCCTCGCGCTTGATCCGATCAACCCGCAGACTGCGGCGCGCTTCGTCCCGGCGCTCGGCCGGTGGCGTCGGATCGAGCCGGTGCGCGCGGCGCTGATGAAGGCCGAGCTTGAGCGCATTCTGGCGGCTGGCAACCTGTCGCGCGATACCTTCGAGCAGGTCAGCCGCTCGCTGGAAGGCTGAGTTGAGCGCGTTTCAGATCGAGGGCTCGCCGCTGCTGGCGGATGTGCCGCACGGCTTCTTCGGCAGCGCGGGGGGCGTCCACCAGTTCGGCTTCGGCGGGCCGGGTGACGGGGCCGAGGTTCGCGCCTTGAGGGCCGCGGCGGCTGCGGCGATTCTGCCCGGCGGTCAGCTTGCCGCGCCGCATCAGGTCCACTCGCCCGACGTGGTGGTGGTCCAATCGGCGTGGGTCGATGCGGCGGAGGCCCGTCCGGTCGCCGATGCGGTGGTGACGGCGACGCCGGGGATCGTGCTCGGGATCGTGACAGCGGATTGTGGCCCGATCCTGTTCGCCGACTATCAAGCCGGGGTCGTGGGCGCGGCCCATGCCGGGTGGCGCGGCGCGGTCGATGGCGTGCTCGAGAACACCATCGCTGCGATGGAGAGCCTCGGTGCGCGGCGCGGTTCGATCGCCGCTGTCCTCGGGCCGACGATCGCTCAGGCGAGCTACGAGGTGGACGTGCCCTTCCGCGCGCGCTTTCCCGAGGATGCCGACTGCTTTTTCGTCCCCGCTCCCTCGCGCGATGGGATCGAGCGTTGGCACTTTGATCTCCCGGGTTTCATCCTCGACCGGCTTGCAGAGGCCGGCCTTAGCAAAATTGCGGATATGGGCCGGGATACATTCTCTCATGTCGTGCGTTACCACTCCCATCGGCGCGCCACGCAGGCGGGCGAGGCGAATTATGGCCGCCAGATCAGCATGATCGCGCTGCCCTGAGGCCACCTTGCACAACGGCGAACGGCGCTTGCTTAAAACGAGGTTGGATTTTCGCTGGATTGTCGTTAATTGCCGCGCGAGTTTCGGGCCGGGTGCGTCACAAGGCGCCTGTCGGCAAGAAGCGGGGACCAATCGACGGATCGGATCGGGGCCTTGTGCCTCACCACTGGAACAAACGCCGCGCAGGCCTTTTCCGGCGCGGCAAAACGAGCAGGGTAAGACGAAATGGCTACTGAATCGGCCGCTGTTACCGAACTCAACACTGACGAGGGCGTGCGCCGCCGCGACTGGATCCACATCGCTGCGCTGAGCACGGCGGGTGTGGGCGCGGCCTCGGTGCTGATCCCGTTGATCAGCCAGATGTCGCCCTCGCAGGACGTGCTCGCCGCGAGCAGCACCGAAGTCGATGTCAGCGCGATCCAGCCGGGCCAGGCGATCAAGGCCTCGTTCCGCAAGCAGCCGCTGTTCGTGCGCCGCCTGACTGCGCAGGAGATCGAGGAGGCCAACAAGGTCGACGTAGGCTCGCTGCGCGATCCCCAGACCCTGGCCGATCGGACCAAGCCCGGGCACGAGGACATGCTGATCACGATGGGTGTTTGCACCCACCTCGGCTGTGTGCCGCTTGGCGCTGCCGAGGGCGAGAACCGCGGCGATTTCGGTGGCTATTTCTGCCCCTGCCACGGTTCGCACTACGACACCGCGGCGCGCATCCGAAAGGGCCCGGCGCCCAAGAACCTCCATGTTCCCGAGTACGTGTTCAAGTCCGACACCATCGTCCGTATCGGCTGAGCCTGCGTACCTGACTTCATAATTTCAATCGCCACCTTCCACACCGATCAAGCCGAGAGAACGCCATGAGTTTCGCCTGGGCCAAGCAATATGAACCGCAGACCGCTCTGACCAAGTGGCTCGACGAGAAGCTCCCGCTTCCGCGTCTGGTCTACAATGCGGTCGGCGCCGGTTACCCGGTGCCGCGCAACCTGAATTACATGTGGAACTTCGGCGTGCTCGCCGGCTTCTTCCTCGTGGTGCAGATCGTCACCGGCGTGGTGCTCGCGATGCATTATGCAGCCAACGGCCTGGTCGCCTTCGCGACGGTCGAGCACATCATGCGCGACGTGAACTACGGCTGGATGCTGCGCTACGCCCACGCCAACGGGGCGAGCTTCTTCTTCATCGTGATCTACCTGCATATCTTCCG
>JAIYAL010000206.1 GCA_027489095.1 Erythrobacteraceae bacterium | reverse complement strand
GATGGTCAGGTAACGGATGACGTCTTCGTTGATACGGGTCTGGCGCTCAAGCTCCGCGACCACCGAGCCGGGGGCGTCGATGTTGAGCAGAACGAAGTGCGCCTTGCGGTTGCGCTCGATCTTGTAAGCGAGCGACTTGAGGCCCCAGGTTTCGGTCTTGGTGACCTTGCCGTTGCCGGCCTCGACGATTTCGGTGGCTTGCGCCGCCAGCGCGTCGACCTGAGCCTGGCTCAGATCCTGACGCGCAAGAAAGACGTGCTCGTAGAGCGCCATCTTGCGTCCTTTCATTCCATGCCGATCGCTGGCTGATCTGCACCAGACGTGCAGGGCCCCTCCGGCTTTCTTCGATCCATCGCAAGGGCGGTTCCCCTGCGAAGCGGCGGCCCTTACAGCAACCCTGCGCAATTGCAAGTCTTGCCGCGCGGGAACCGGAGCGGCAGGCGCAGGGTTCAACGCTTGCATGATTCGCAAAAGGGGGAATTGTCTGTGCCTTCAGGTCTGGTCGCACTGCTCGATGATATTTCGGTGATAGCCAAGGCGGCCTCGGCCTCGATCGACGATGTCGCGGTTGCCGCAGGGCGCGCCGGCACCAAGACCGCAGGCGTGGTGATTGACGATGCGGCGGTGACGCCGAGCTACGTCACCGGGCTTTCGCCTGCGCGCGAACTGCCGATCATCTGGAAGATCACCAAGGGCAGCCTCAAGAACAAGGTGGTCTTCCTCCTGCCGGCTGCGCTGCTGCTTTCGGAATTCCTGCCGGCCGCGATTGTCTGGCTGCTGCTGCTGGGCGGCTCGTTCCTCGCCTACGAGGGCGCGGAAAAGGTGATGGAGAAGCTCGGGGCGGCCAAGCACGGCGAAACGCTCGAGGACGAGATCACCGATCCGGTCGCTTTCGAGAACGAGCGTGTGGGCGGGGCGATCCGCACCGACTTCATCCTCTCGGCCGAGATCATGGCCATCGCGCTCGCCGAAGTGGCTGACCAATCGCTGGTCATGCGGGCTGCGGTGTTGGCGCTGGTCGCGGTTGCGGTGACGGTCGCTGTCTACGGCACGGTCGGGTTTATCGTGAAGCTCGATGACATCGGCCTCTACCTTACCAAGCAGGCGAACAAGGCGAAGCAGGCCTTCGGGCGCTTCCTGCTGCGCTTCGTGCCCAAGCTGCTTGTCACCCTGTCGATCGTCGGCACGGTGGCGATGCTGTGGGTGGGCGGGCACATCATCGTCGACAGCTTGCACAAGCTCGGCTGGGATGGGCTCTACGGCCCGATCCATGGCGCCGAGCACGCGGTGCACGAGATGGCGGGCGCCGCCGGCGGCCTGCTGGGCTGGCTTACGGCGACCACCATGTCGGCCATCGTCGGCCTCGTGCTGGGCAGCATCATCGCCTTTGTCTTACACAAAGTGCTGGGTGTCGGCGCGGGCAAGGGGCACTAAGTCGCTCCCATGACCAGACCTGTCCTTTACACCTGCGCGCGATCGCGCGGCCTGCGCGCGACCTGGGCGGCCGAGGAAGCGGGGGTGGATATTGACCTCAAGATCCTGCCGTTCCCGCCGCGTTATCTTGCGCCCGAATATCTCGCGATCAATCCGCTGGGCACCGTGCCGATGCTGGCCGATGGGACAAGCCGCATGACCGAGAGCTGCGCCATCGCGCACTACCTCGCCAGCAAGGACGGGCCGAGCCCACTCGTCATCGCGCCGGGCGAGGCCGACTATGCCGAATATTGCGACTTCACCTACCACGCCGACGCGACCATCACCTTCCCGCAAACGGTCTATATGCGCTTCGTCATGTTCGAGAAGGACAAGGGGCTCGGGGACGCGGGCCACGCCTATGCCAAGTGGTATTGGAAGCGCCTGATCAAGGTCGAACAGCGCCTCGAAGGCCGCGAGTTCCTGTGCGGTGACCGCTTCACCATTGCCGACATCTGCGTCGGCTATGCATTGATCTTGTCCCAAAGCGTGGGGCTGGACGAGGGCGTGCCCGAGAGCCTCAAGGCGTATCGTGAGCGACTGACGTCGCGGCCCGGCTATCAGCGCGCGTTGGCGCGGGAAGAGGCGGGGCGGAAGGCGCTCGAGGTCTGAGCTCTCTGCCTTGGCGCGGAGCGGGTGCGGGCTGGCCTTGCCTGCGCAACAGTTGGCGCGAACTGGAATAGCCAGCTACGAGCGGAGCTGTGAGCAATGCGGGCTGACGCAGCGATCTGGTCCCGCCTGCGGTGACGGGGGTGATCGCAGGGCGCTCTTCCCTCGAATCCTGAAGGATAAAACCACCACCTGATGCCGCCAGAGCCACCCCATCCCACACCAGTGCCGCTCCTGAAGCGGTTGGGGCCGGGGCTTATCACCGGCGCTGCCGATGATGATCCGAGCGGCATTGCCACCTATTCGCAGGCCGGCGCTCGCTTTGGGGTGGACATGCTCTGGACGGTGGTTCTGACCTATCCCCTGATGGTGTCGATCCAGGCGATTTGTGCAAGGATCGGGCGGGTCACGGGCGAAGGTTTGGCCGCCAACATGGCGAGAACCGTTCCGCGGCCGCTGGTGTACGGGATCGTCTTCCTGCTCTTCGTGGCCAACACCGTGAACATCGGCGCGGACCTTGTGGCGATGGGCGCGGCGGCCCGGCTGGTGTTCGGCTGGGGGGAAAGCCAGTTTGCCGTCCTGTTTGCGCTTGGCTCGCTGCTGACACAGGCCTTTGTCCCCTATCATCGATACGTCCGGGTGCTGAAATGGCTTACGCTTTCGCTGTTTGCCTATGTCGGCGTGCTGTTCACTGTCCAGATCGATTGGGGCGCAGTGTTCATGGGCGTGGTTTGGCCGCAATTTGTCTGGTCGCAGGAGGCCTTTACGGTGATCGTCGCGGTGTTTGGGACGACAATAAGCCCGTACCTGTTTTTCTGGCAAAGCGCCGAGGAGGTCGAGGACGAGCGGCTGGCAGGGGCAGGACGGCTGCTCGACCATCCGCGCGAGGCCGGGGCTGAACTCAGCCGGATCGGCTTTGACACCTATGTCGGCATGGGGTTTTCCAACCTCGTCGCCTTCTTCATTGTCCTGACCACGGCGATGACGCTGCACAAGGCCGGGATCACCGATATCACGACCTCAGCGCAGGCGGCCGAGGCACTGCGGCCGATTGCCGGTGAATTTGCCTTCCTGCTGTTCAGCCTCGGCATCATTGGTACGGGCCTGCTGGCCTTGCCGGTGCTGGCAGGCTCTGCGGCCTATGCGATCGCCGAGTTGCAGGGCTGGCGCACCGGGCTTGAGCAGAAGCCCGCCAATGCCAAGGGCTTCTATGGCACTATTGCCTTGAGCATCTCGTTGGGATTGCTGATGTTGTTTGTCCCGCTCGATCCGATCAAGGCATTGTTCTGGAGTGCGGTTCTGAACGGAGTCATCGCGGTGCCGTTGATGATCGCGACGATGATTGTCGTCTCTGACCGCAAGTATCTCGGCCCCTTCGTCGCGCCAAGAGGGCTGAAGATCACCGGCTGGTTGGCGACCGCGGTCATGGCAGCGGCGTGCACTGCCATGTTTGTCTTCTAGGACCCTGACCCGGCCCGGAGCCCTTTGCCGGAATGGCAAAGCTTCACACCGCATGGTCTGGTGAGACGGGCTGTAACGAAAGCGCCCCCCGCCGCAAAAAGCCGCCCGCTGATCATTCCTTATGGCGCGCGTCCGCGTGGCAGACTAACGCGGCGCACGTTCTTTCGAAACAAGTGCTGTGTCAGACGGGCTCCCCTCGTCATTGTCGCGGCACCGCGGCTGCCTTCACGCGATTGGAACCCCACCACCTTGCGCCTTCAGATCAATGTGCAGCTCGATTACGGCCTGACGCGCCCCTGCGACCTGCTGCTGCAGATCGAGGCCGCCGCGATCCCCGAACAGCGCATTGAGGAAGCCCGGCTCGACCTCTCGCCGTGCGAGCATTTCGCGCGGGTTCCGGCGCAGGACCACATCGGTGAGCGCATCTGGCTGCGCAAGGAAGGCCAGCTGCTCGTTGATTACCACGCCGTCGTCAATATCGAGCGGATTGTGCGCGATGTGACCACGCTCCCCGCCATCGCGCCGCACCGGCTGCCGGGCGAGACCGTGCAGTACCTGCTGCCCTCGCGCTATTGCCCCTCGCACCAGTTCACCGATTTCGTCGACAGCCAGTTCGGCGCTCTATCTGGCGGCGCGAAGCTGGCTGCCATGCGCGACTGGGTGGCCGGACACCTGTCCTATGTTCCGGGCTCCAGCCATTCCGAAACGACGGCGGTCGACACCTTCCACGGCGGCGAGGGCGTATGCCGCGACTATGCCCACCTGCTGATCACGCTGGCGCGCGCGGGCGAGATTCCGGCGCGCTTTGCCAGCGTCTATGCGCCGGGCGTGACCCCGCCCGATTTTCACGCGGTGGCCGAAGTGTTCCTCGGCGGCGAGTGGCATCTCGTCGATGCGACCGGGATGGCCAAGGAGGCGGAGATGGCCAAGATCGGGATCGGCCGGGATAGCGGCGACGTTGCCTTCCTTACCGCTTTCGGGCCGCTGATGCTGAACAGCCAGAGCGTGATGGTGAACGTGCTTCCCGACTGATCGCCTCCCGCCTTGACTCCCTGCACGATCCGCGTTCTGACACGCGACGCAGGGGCAAAAACCGGGGGGAGCATGAGAGGGCGTGACATGGCCGCGCCTAGCGGCCGTATTTTTGCAGGCCTCATCGCCTGCGGTTCCTTCATCGGCCTTATCCCGCCATTCCAGATCGCGCTGGCGGACGGAACGGCCTTTGCCGAAGTGGTGTGGCAGATGCTGCGGCCCTTCACGATCCTCACCAACCTGCTGATCGTCTGCGTCTTCGGCGCCATTGCGGTGCGGGGGGCGGAGCGCGTGCCTGCCCTGCTGATTGGCGCGGTGGTGCTGGCGATCATGCTGGTGGGCATCGTTTTCAATCTGGTCCTCGGCCAGATCCCGCAGTTGAACTGGTGGACCTTCCTTGGCGACAGCCTGCACCACCATGTCGCGCCGGTCGCCGTTCCGCTGTGGTGGCTGGTCTATGCGCCGCACGGCAGGCTCGGGGCGCGTGCGCCGCTGGTCTGGGCGCTCTATCCGCTCGCCTATGCCGCCTACAGCCTGACCCGCGCCGCGTTCGAGCCGGATTCGCCGTTCCGCTACCCCTATTTCTTCATGAACGTGGAAATGCTGGGGTGGGGCCAGGTGCTGGTCAATCTCGCGATTATCGCGGTGGCCTTCACCATCGTCGGCTACGGCGTGCTGCTGGTCGACCGGCGGCTGGGGCGGGGCGCGCGGGCGACTCAGGCCGCCTGATCGGGCGAAACGGGCCGTGCCGAAAGCTCGCGGCGCAGCAGCTTGCCGATCGGGTCGCGCGGCAGCTGGTCGACGAATTCGATATAGCGCGGGCGCTTGTAGCCCGCGATCTGGCCCTTGAAGCGGCCGGTGATTTCCTCGCGGGTGAGGGTCATGCCCGGCTTCAAGACCACGAAGGCCTTGACCGCCTCGCCCCATTGCTTGTCGGGCACCCCGCAGCAGCCCGCGTCAGCGACCTCGGGCATGGCGGCAAAGACCGCGTCGACCTCGGCCGGGTAGACGTTCTCGCCGCCGGTCTTGATCAGCTCCTTGGCGCGGCCGAGCAGGTAGCCGCGGCCGCACTCGTCCATCTTGCCGAGATCGCCGGTGCGCAGCCAGCCGTGCCCCAGCGCCGCCTCGCTTGCCTCCGGATTGCGCCAGTAGCCGAGCATCACCGAGGGGCCCCGCAGGCACAGCTCGCCTTCCTCGTGCGCGGGGAGGTGGTTGCCCTCGGGATCGAGCACGGTCATCGTCACATGCGGCAGCGTCCAGCCGATCGAGCGTGGTGCTGCCAGCATGTCGGCGTAGTCCATGAAGGTCGCAAAGCCGCAGATCTCGGTCTGGCCGTAGCCACCGACGACGCGGGCGTCCCATTCGTGTTCGATGAATTCGTACATCTGCGGGCGACCCATCCCGGCGCCGCCAGTGTAATTGGTGAGCGGCATCACGCCGCCGCGGATCGGCTCCATCGCCTGCCACGGGAAGCAGATCGTCGGGAAGGCGCTGGTGGTGGTGCAGGCTTCGCGGTGGAGCAGATCGAGGATCGCGGCATTGTCGTCGTCGCGCCCGGCGAACACCGATGTGCCCCCGCAGGCGAGCATCGCGGCGACCTGCTGCATGCCCACGACATGGAACAGCGGATTGACCGAGAGCAGCACCTCATTGTGCGTGAAGCGGCGATGCTGCGCGAAGCCAAGCGCCGCGGCCGCGACCGCGCTTCCGGCCTGAAGGCAGCCCTTGGGGCGGCCGGTCGTGCCGCTGGTGTACATCATGTAAAGCGGCCGTTCGGGTGCCAGGTCGAGGCCGAGGTCATAGGCGTGTTGGATCGGGCCGTGAGGGGTTCGTGCAACATTCTCAAAAAAGCCGTCGCGAGCGTGCGTTTCGTCAACCTGGTGCACCTCGCCCGCCTCAGCGCCCTCCAGCAGGGCAGCAAAGCGCGGGTTGACGAAGGTCATCGCAGGCTCGGCATTGCCGCAGATCCAGGCGATTTCGGCAGGGGCAAGCCGCCAGTTCAGCAGCACCGCGATGGCCCCGATCCGCGCCGAGGCAAGCAGCGTGGTGAGGAAGGGCGCGCCGTCGGTCAGCAGCAGTGCGATACGGTCGCCGGGCGCGATTCCGCGGGCGAGCATCCAGCGGGCAAGGTTGGTGACGCGCGTGTCGAGTTCGGCCCAGGTGAGCCGCTGGGCGGCGTCGACGGTGGCAAGACGGTTGGCATGACGCGCAGCGCAATTCGCCAGCAGCGTGTCGAGGGAGAAATCGCGCGGGTGCATGGACGATAGCTACCCGCGCTCGCCCCCCGCAGCCATCAGCGATTTTGCGAAGGCGCCAAATCGAGATCGTGCCCGCAGCGGGTGCAGGTGCGGCTGGGCCAGGGCACCACGAAAGGCCCACGGAAGAAGGCATTCTGGCCGCACGCCGGGCAGTTGAAGCGCAGCATCGGCGTATTGGCGACGAGCAGCATGATGATCGCGGCAGCAAAGGCGAGGCTGGAATGGCCGTAGAAGCGGTCAGTCACCACCACCAGCAGCACCGCCAGTCCGAGCACGCCGAGCATCCGCCACGCGTGACGTACGGCCCGGGCGTAGAGGCTCAGGGCAGGCGGGTGAGGATTGATTGCGCAAACTCCGTCAGCGTATCGTCGCGCGCGCCCATCACCGCAATCCGGTCACCAGCCTGCGCGAGGGCGAGGATACGTGTCCGGCAGGCCTCGCGGTTCCCAATGTGCTCGGCATGACCCCCGGCGGCGTTAATCAGGTCGACGATCCGCTCGCTGCCGACGCTGCGATCGACCGTCCCGCCGAAATAGACCGGGTCGCACATGATGGTGACGTCCTCCGGCCCGAGCTCGCGCGCGAAAGTCCGGGCGAGCTCCTCGCCCATCTGGCGCAAAGGGCCGTAGCCGTGGGGCTGGAAAAAGGCGATCACCCGGCCCGGGGTGGCCTTGAGTGTCCGCAAGGTGGCGGCGCATTTTTCGGGGTTGTGACCGAAATCGTCGATTACGGTCACGCCTGAGGGCGAAGTGCCGATCACGTCAAAGCGCCTCGCGAGGCCCGCAAAGCTGCGTAGCGCGAAGGCGGCCTGCGCGACCCCGATGCCCGCTGCACTGGCCGCCGCTACGGCTGCCAGTGCGTTCGAGAGGTTGTGCACCCCCGGCATCGGCACGGTGAGCGGGAAGGCCTCGCGCCGGCGATTGTCAATCAGCACGGCCTCGATCCCGCGATCGGTTTGCGTGATGGAGCCGTCATCGATCGTGAGGTCAGCGGTGCGCGTCCGGATCCCGAAAGTCACCACCTCGCTTGCCCGGCCCGCTAGGTAACCCGCCTCCGCGCTGTCGAGATTGATGACCGCCTTGCCTGATGACGCGAGGTAATTGCCGAACAGCACCCGCAACTCTTCGATGCTCTTGTGATCGAGGCTGACATTGAGCAGCACGCCGACCGTCGGCCGGTAGAGCGCGATTGAGCCGTCGCTCTCGTCGACTTCGCTCACGAACAGACCCGGCGCACCGATCCGGGCGCTGGCAAAAGGATTGTCGGGCGAGACGAAGTTCTTCATCACCGCGCCGTTCATGACCGTGGGATCGTGACCCGCTTCGCTCAGGATCCAGGCGATCATCCCCGTGACGGTCGATTTGCCCGAGGTGCCGGCCACCGCGACCGAGAAATAGGCGGCGTTGAAGAGACTTGCGAGCAGCTCGGCGCGGCTCAGCCGTTCGCAGCCCAGCGCCTTGGCGCGCGCGACTTCTGGCACCGTTTCCTCGATCGCCGCCGATGCGATCAGCACCTGATCGCGCGAGGTGATGCCGCTGCCGTCCTGCGGAAACAGCGTGAAGCCGCTTGCTTCCAGCGCGGCGAACTTTTCGGGGCTGCGGCCCTGGTCGCGGCTGCGGTCAGAGCCTGCCACCGGATGGCCGAGCCCCTTGGCGATCTGGGCAAGCGGCAACATCCCGGACCCGCCGATGCCGCAAAAAAACAGCGGCCGCTCCGCGAGCGGCCTAGCATCGAGCCCATTATCCATACCTCTCTTGGTTATTGGCTTGCGCACGCCCTGACAAGCGCCATAGGCTGGCGGGCATGACGAATATCGCGATCTGTGCACCTGCCACGCCGATCACTCGCGAGCACCAGGCCGCACTCGACGCGTTGGTCGCGGCCGAGTTTCCCGGGCACCGCGTCACCTTTCACGACCAGTGCTTCGAGCGGGCAGGCCATTTCGCCGGCGATGACCTGCGGCGCCTCACCGCGCTGCTCGAATGCGCCAACGATCCGGCCTTCGACGTGGTGTGGTTTGCCAAGGGCGGCTACGGCTCGAACCGCATCGCCGAGGCGGCAATCGCCCAGATGAACCGCAGCGCGCGGGCCAAGACTTATGTCGGCTTTTCCGACGCGGGTTACCTGCTCGCCGCGCTTTATCGTGCCGGCATCGGGCAGAGCGTGCATGGCCACATGCCGGTCAGCGCGCGTTCTGAGGGGGGCAAGGAAGCGATAAGGCGGGTTCTCGACTGGCTTCAGGGCGACACCAGCGGAGTCGAGCCGAGCCTTGACGGCGTCACTCCGGTGGCCGCCTTCAACCTCATCACGCTGGCGATGATGACCGGCACCCCGCTGATGCCCGACCTGACCGGCCATGTGCTGATGGTCGAGGAGGTGAGCGAGCACATGTATTCGATCGACCGCTTGTTCTTCCACCTCGCCGCAACGTTGCCGCGGCTTGCCGGCCTGAGACTCGGTTTCGTCACCGACGTGCCGGAGAACTACGTTGAATTCGGCCAGGGCGAGGAGGACATCGCCCGCTTCTGGTGCGAGCGCGCAGGAATACCCTATCTGGGGCGCGCGCTGATCGGGCACACCTCTGCCAACAGGGTTGTGCCCTTCGGCCTTGCCAGCCCGCCCGCGCGGACGTAACCGCGCCTCCCAAAACATAACAGGATCGGGAGCATCGATGCGCGCATTCATTTTTCCGGGGCAGGGTAGCCAGAAGGTCGGCATGGGAGCCGAACTCGCCGAGGCGAGCGAAGCGGCCCGCGACGTGTTCGGCGAGGTCGACGAGGCGCTGCAGCAGAACCTCACCGCGCTGATGCGCGACGGGCCAGACGACCGGCTCACCCTTACTGAGAATGCGCAGCCTGCGATTATGGCCAATGCCATCGCCACCCTCCGGGTGCTCGAGCGTGACTTCGGGGTGAAGCTCCTCGAGAGGGCCGGCTGCGTCGCGGGCCACTCGCTCGGCGAATATACGGCGCTCGCGGCGATCGGCGCCTTCGGCCTTGCCGACACCGCGCGCCTCCTCAAGCTGCGTGGCTGGGCGATGCAGGCAGCGGTGCCGGTGGGCGAGGGCACAATGGCGGTTCTTCTGGGCGCGGACATCGAACAGGCCAAGGCGCTGGCCGCTGCCGCTGCGCAGGGCGAGGTGTGCGAGGTCGCCAACGACAATGATCCGACGCAGGTCGTGCTTTCGGGCCACACCGGCGCGATCGAGCGTGCGGTGGCGCTGGCTAAGGAACACGGGATCAAGCGCGGCATGATCCTGAATGTTTCGGCGCCGTTCCATTCGTCGCTGATGGCTCCGGCGGCGACGCGTATGGCCGAGGCGCTGGCGGAAACCCCGCCTTGCGCGCTGGCACTGCCGATCTATGCCAATGTCACTGCTGCCCCGGTAACCGACGCCGAAGAGGAGCGCGGCCTGCTGGTCGAGCAGGTGACAGGCCGCGTGCGCTGGCGCGAAAGCGTGCTTGCCATGCGCGCCGATGGGGTAGAACACTTCGTCGAGCTGGGCGGCAAGGTCGTCGGGCCGATGGTCGGCCGGATCGACAAGGAGGCGCAGGTGACCAGCCTCGTGACCATGCAGGATCTCGAGGCGTTTGCGAAGGAGATCGCATGATGTTTGCACTGAATGGCATGAATGCCCTCGTCACCGGCGCATCGGGCGGCATCGGCTCGGCGATCGCCCATGCGCTTGCTTCGCAAGGGGCGCGGCTGGCGCTCTCGGGCTCGAACCCGTCCAAGCTGCGCGCCTTCCGCGACGAGCTTAACGAAGCCTATCCGCATCACGACCACGACGGCCATGTCGAAATCACCTGCGATCTGGGCAACCAGACCCAGGTCGAAGAGCTGATCCCGGCCATGCTCCATACGCTCGGCACGATGGACATCCTCGTCAACAATGCCGGTATCACCCGCGATAACCTCGGCATGCGCATGAAGGACGACGAGTGGGATCAGGTGATCCGCATCAACCTTGAAGCCTCCTTCCGCCTGATGCGCGCGGCGGCCAAGCCGATGATGAAGGCGCGCTTCGGCCGGATCATCAACATCACCAGCATTGTCGGTCACACGGGCAATCCGGGGCAGATGAACTACTGCGCGGCCAAGGCGGGCCTTACCGGCATGACCAAGGCTTTCGCGCAGGAAGTGGCATCGCGCGGGATCACCGCCAATTGCGTCGCCCCCGGCTTCATCCGCACCGCCATGACCTCGGCGCTCGACGAGAAGCAGCAAGCGGCGATCAATGGCCGCATTCCGATGGGCCGAATGGGCGAGGGCGCCGAGATCGGTGCCGCAGTCGCCTTCCTCGCCAGCCGCGAGGCGGCCTATGTCACGGGCGAAACCCTGCACGTGAACGGCGGGATGGCGATGCTCTGAACCGGGCTGGGGCGCTTTGCTGCCCCTTATCCCCAGCGGAAACGGTCCTCGCAAAGCCGCCAACTTGCCCGTTTGCGCGCCTGCGCTAAGGTTTTCCGCACTTTCCGGCGTTTGGGCGCGATTCCTTGCGTCCCTTCGCCATACACAGGAACGATAGGGACAAGCGATGAAGGCCACGATCGAACGCGCGACGCTGCTGCGGTGCCTTTCCCATGTTCAATCCGTGGTGGAACGCCGCAACACCATACCCATTCTGTCCAACGTGCTGATCGATGCCAGCGATGGCGGCTCTGTGCGTGTCATGGCGACCGACCTCGATCTGCAGGTGGTCGAAACCATGGCGGCGGCCTCGGTCGACCAGCCCGGCGCGATCACCGTGTCGGCACACCTGCTGTTCGACATTGCGAGGAAGCTTCCCGAGGGGAGCCAGGTCAGCCTGACAACGAGCGACAACCGGCTTGAGGTCAAGGCGGGCCGCTCGAACTTCAAGCTGCCGACCTTGCCGCGCGATGATTTCCCGGTGATCGTCGAGGGCGACCTTCCGACCAGCTTCGAGCTGCCCGCACGGATGCTCGCCGAGCTGATCGACCGCACCCGCTTCGCGATCTCGACCGAGGAAACCCGTTACTACCTCAATGGCATCTTCCTCCACGTCACCGACGAGGATGAGCCGTTGCTCAAGGCCGCCGCCACCGATGGTCACCGCCTCGCGCGCTTCACCCTGCCGCGCCCCGATGGCGCCGCCGGAATGCCTGACGTGATCGTGCCGCGCAAAGCCGTGGGCGAGCTGCGCAAGCTCCTCGAGGAGGCGCTCGACAGCAATGTCCTGATCGACCTCTCGGCGAGCAAGATCCGCTTTGCGCTGGGCGGCGAGGGCGGTGTGGTGCTCACCTCCAAGCTGATCGACGGCACCTTCCCCGATTACAGCCGCGTGATCCCGACCGCGAATGACAAGCTGCTGAAGGTCGACCCCAAGCTGTTCTACTCGGGCGTTGATCGCGTCGCGACCATCGCCACGGAGAAGACCCGCGCGGTCAAGATCGGGCTCGATAACGACCGTGTGACGTTGTCAGTGACCTCGCCCGACAACGGCACCGCGGCTGAAGAACTGGCCGCCGAGTACCGCTCGGAAAGCCTCGAGATCGGTTTTAACGCCAACTACCTCAAGGACATCCTCGGCCAGATCGACAGCGACACCGTCGAGCTCCACCTCGCCGATGCCGGCGCGCCGACCCTGATCCGCGAGAACGACAGCTCGCGCGCGCTCTATGTTCTGATGCCGATGCGGGTGTAACCCCCGCCACGTGAGGGAGGGGAAAACCGATGAACGCCACTGAAGTCCACGTCCGCAAGGGCGCGCTTACCGATGCCGTGCTGGCCGAGGTGCCGCTCGCTCCGCTCGGCGATGGCGAAGTGAGGCTCGCGATCGAGAGCTTCTCGGTCACCGCCAACAACGTCACCTATGCGGTGGTCGGCGACGGCTTCAAGTATTGGGACTTCTTCCCCGCCCCTGAAGGTCTCGGCATCGTGCCGATGTGGGGCCATGCGAAGGTGATCGAAAGCCGCCACCCCGACATCGCCAAGGGCGAGCGGGTCTATGGCTATCTGCCGATGGCGAGCCATCTCGATGTGCTGCCCGGCCGGGTCAGCGCCGGGGGCTTTTCCGACATGGCCGCGCACCGCCTGCCGATGAGTCCGGTCTACAACAGCTACACGCGCCTTGCGGTTGATCCGGAGCATGATCCCGCCAAGGAAGCCGAGCGGATGATCTTCGGCCCGCTGTTCAAGACCGGCTTCTTGATCGAGTATTTCCTGCGCGGGGAGGGCTGGTTCGGGGCGGAGCAGTTGGTGGTGACCAGTGCCTCGTCCAAGACCGCGATGGGCCTTGCCAGCGTGGCGCGGCAGACCTCACCCGGGGTGAAGCGTGTGGGGCTAACCTCCAAGGGCAATGTCGGTTTCGTAGAGGCAAGCGGCCTCTACGATGAAGTCATCGCCTATGACGATCTTGACCGCCTCGATGTTGTCCGCAGTGTGAGTGTCGATTTCGCCGGGAATGCCGATCTGCTCGCGCGCATCCACAGCCACTTCGACGCGGCGCTAGCGCATTCGGTGCTGGTCGGCGCGACCCATATCGAAGCGCGCTCGGTATTCGGCAAGAGCGAGCCGCTGCCTGGTCCCAAGCCGCAGCTGTTCTTCGCCCCTGACCACGCGGTCGCCTTCTTCAAGGCGCACGGACCCGAGGAGGGTGGCAAGCTGGTCGCGGCAGCGTGGGGTGAATTCCTCAAGGCCGCCGAGGGCACGATTGCGATCGAGCGCCACAAGGGTCTCGAGGCCGCCAAGACGGTCTTCACCACGATGGTGGGCGGGCAGATCGACCCCGCCAAGGGGATCGTGATCGAGCCCTAAGCAAGGGGTGAGGCTGGAGGCGGATTACTCCGCCGCTTCGGCCAGTTCCACCCGCTGCGGCCCGCGGATCAACCCGCCGGGGGTCTCGCCCGTCCATGCGCCATCGCGGAAGGTGACGACGCCGCTCTTGATCGTCGCGACATAGCCGTCGGCCTTTTGCAGCAGGCGCTTGCCGCCTGCGGGTAGGTCGAAGGCGAGCCACGGCTTGCCGAGCTTCAGGGTTCCCATGTCGATCACGTTGAGATCGGCGAGGTACCCGGGCGCGATCACCCCGCGATCCTCGAGCCCGTAGAGCACCGCCGTGTCACGGCACTGGCGCTTGATCGCCTGCTCAAGGCTGATCCGCGCGCCGCGCCGGCGGCTCTTGACCCAGTGTTCGAGCATGAAGGTGGGTGAAGCGGCATCGCAGATCGTCCCGCAATGCGCGCCGCCGTCGGACAGCGAGTTCACGGTGTCGTCGGCGTGCTGCAGCGGGTGCAGGAAGTCGAGATTGCCATCGGCGTAGTTGAGGATGGGAAGGTAAATGAACCCGCCACACTCTCCATTGGCGCTATCGTCCCGGCACAGCAGGTCATAGGCGTATTCCTGTGGGGACACGCCTGCCGCTGCAGCGCGCGCATTGATGCTTGCGTCCGGGGCCGGCTCGTAGTCGAAATCGGGGTCCATCTCGTATTGCATGGCCCAGCCTTGGCTGATGACCATCACCACCCCGCCGATGTCCTTGGGCGCGTTCGTGTAATCGTTGGGCTCGGCAAGGAGGGCCGCCCGGAACGCGGGGTCGAGCAGCTTGGCTTTCTGCGCCTCCCACGAAAGCTCCTTGATCGCCATCCAGCTCGGGCGGAAGGCGAAGGGGTTGACGGTGCCCTGCCACGCCATCACGATCCCGTTGCCACGCAGCGCGATCTGGGCGACGATCTGGGCGCCGTTGTCGTTCTCGGCGCGCATCGCGGCGATCTGTTCATCGAGCGGCATTTCCTTGGCGATCGATTGCAGCGCGGCGAAGGTGACGGGGATGCCGGCCTCGCGCGAGAGCTGGCCCATCCAGTCAAATTCGTTCCACTCGCGCTTCAGGTCACTGGCGATTTCGAACACCGCATGGCCGCCTGCCCCTTGGGCGCGGCCCATGGCGCGGCCGATGGCGATCAGTTCTTCAGGCGTGGCGGTGGTGCCGGGGACCAGCTCGCCATCCACCGACTTGTGGAGCACGGTGCGCGAGGTCGAAAAGCCCAGCGCGCCTGCTCGCACCCCTTCCTCGACGATCGCGCTCATCTCGGCAATGTCGTCAGCGGTGGGCACGGCGCCGGGCTGTTCGCGGTCACCCAGCACATAGGCACGCACTGCGCCGTGGGGGACGTGGGTGCCGATGTCGATGCTACGGGGGAGTTGTTCCAAGGCGTCGAGATATTCTGGGAAGGTCTCCCAGTCCCATGTGATCCCTTCGGCAAGGGCTGTGCCGGGAATGTCCTCGACCCCTTCCATCAGGCTGATCAGCCACGCGTGCCGGTCGGGACGAGCGGGAGCGAAGCCGACCCCGCAATTGCCCATGACGACCGTGGTGACGCCGTGCCAGCTCGATGGTGCCATCTCCTGGTCCCAGGTGGCCTGACCATCGTAATGGGTGTGGATGTCGACAAAGCCGGGAGCGACGACCTTGCCGCCCGCGTCGATCTCCTCGTCGGCGCTGCCCTCGATCCGGCCCACGGCGGCGATCAGCCCGTCCTTGATCGCGACATCGCCGGTGAAGGCCGCGGCTCCCGTCCCGTCGACGATCGTGCCGCCGCGGATGATGAGGTCGTAATGCGCCATCTTATCTCTCCCTTGGGTGAGAGGATGTCGCAATCGGGACGGGCTGTCCAGAGTGGCCTAGGCTGCGGCCCGCTTGCCTTCTTTCACCGTTTCCGGCGCGCCGAGAAACTCCCGGATCGCGGCAACGCTCTCGTCCGCGTGGGTCAGCAGAAACAGGTGCCCGCCGCCCTCGAACGTCAGTAGCTGCGAATTGGGGATCATCGCCTTCAGGATCTTGCCGTTGATCACGGGAACGATCTGGTCGTCCTCGCCCATCATGATCAGCGTTTCCTTCTTCATGAAGGGCAGCGCCGGCAGGCTCGTCCAGCCCATCATGCACATCAGCTGATACATGTAGCCGCGCGGCGAAGGGGGCTTGAGCCGGCCGATATGGCTGGACTTGTGATCCTGCCCGGCCGTCTTTGTCAGCCCGCCGTAGAGCGTCTGGAAGTGCTTCGCCATGAACTCGGGGTCCACATAGCGGCGCGGGTCGGCCATCTTGGTGAAGGCCGCCGGATTGCCCGGAACCATCAGCATGCCCGGCGTGGTCGCGATCAGCGTCAGCCGCCGGGTGCGTCCGGGGTGCTGGATTGCGAAGTGCTGCGCCATCGCGCCGCCCCACGAGACGCCCATCACGTCAACCTCGTCCAGCCCATACTTGTCGAGCAGCTGCGAAGCCGTCCAGCTCATGGTGAAGGGGTTGTAGGGCACCAGCGGATCGGGCGATTCGCCCGTGCCCGGCATGTCGAACATGATGAAGCCGCGTTCCGGCATGGCGGCGGCGAGGGGGGCTACCGCCTCGATGTTGGCGCCGATGCCGTTGAAGAACAGGATCGGCAGGTGGTCGGAGGGCATATCGAGCCGCCAGGTCGCAGTCCGTAGCGTCCGGCCACCCACTTGCTCCATCGAGACGACCGCGTCGTCCATGGGATTGGTCACGTATTCACGTCCTTTCTTCGCCCCCGAAAGGAGGCGGGTTGGGCGCGCACGTCGATCCCTAAACGCGCGCGCCCACAAACTTGCGCAAGCTTGCAGCTACCCCCCGGCAGCCCCTGCGCTGCATCGCAATATCAGACTTCTTCTAGAACGTAGAGTCCCGGTGCAGCTTCCTTCGGAAGATAGGTATCATTGCCAAGGCTGGCGGGCGCGGGCTTCTTCTTGCCCGAACGCGCCTGCACCCACTCCATCCACAGCGGCCACCAGCTGCCCTTGACCTCTTCTGTGCCCTGCAACCACTCGTCGGCGGTGGCAGGGAGCTTGCCCTTCTTGGCTTGCACGAAGTACTTGGCCTTGGGGTTGCCCGGCGGGTTGAGGATCGCCTGCATGTGGCCCGATTGGCTGAGGACGTAGGTCACGTCCTTCGATCCGAACAGCTGGGTCGAACGGTAGGTCGCCTTCCACGGCGTGATGTGATCGGTCACCCCGCCGAGGATGAACAGGTCCGCGGTCACCTTGCTGAGGTCGACATTGTGCCCGGCCATCTCGACTTCGCCCTGCTTGGTGAAGGCGAGCGTTTCGAACAACGTCAGGAAATCGCCCATGAGGCTCGAGGAAAGGTTGGTCGCGTCCGCGTTCCAGAACAAGACGTCGAAGGCCGGCGGGTCCTGCCCGAGGAGGTAGTTGTTGATGACGTAGTTCCAGATGAGGTCGTTGGGCCGCAGCCACGCAAAGCCGCGCGCGAGGTCATCTGCCTTGATGATCCCGGCTTTCATCGCCCGTTGGCGGGCCAGCGCCATCCCGTTCTCGCTCACCAGCGAACCGGCCTCGATGTCGGTCGGCTTGGGGTGGAGCACGCACACCATCAGCGTCAGCGTGCCAAGGATCGGGTTGCCGGTCGCGGCAAGCTTGGAAGCGAGCACCGAGGCCGTCTGCCCGCCCGAACACCCGGCCGAGACATTGACCTTCTTCGAGCCGCTGACCTCCGAGACCACCTCAAGCGCCTTCTCGCAGGCTGTGATGTAATCGGCCATGCCCCAGTGGCCCTGTTCCTTGGAAGGATTGCGCCACGAGATCACGAAGGTCTGCACGCCGTTGTCGACCTGCCACTTGATCACGGACTTATCCGGCGACAGGTCGTTGATGTACATCTTGTTGATCTGCGGCGGAATTGTCAGCTGCGGGATGTCGTAGACCTCGTCGGTCGTGGGGGCATATTGCAGCACCTCCATGATCTCGTCGCGGTACACCACGCTGCCCTTCGAAGTCGCGATGTTCTCGCCCAGCTTGAAGGGGCGCTTGTCGACCTGACTGACCATGCCCTTGTTGTGGACCAGGTCATTATAGGCGTTCTGGAGCCCCTTGATGAGGCTGAGGCCGCCCGAATTGATGACTTGCTTCTGCGCGGTCGGGTTGCCGATCAGTGAATTGGTGGGCGCAAGGCCGTCGAGTATGATGTTGGCGATGAAATTGGCCCGGTTGCGCTCAAGCTCGTCGAGTTCGAGCTCCTCAAGCCAGCTGCGCATCCCCTTCTGTACCGCAAGGTAGTACTGCGCGCCCGCACGGAAGAAGGGGTTGTACTGCCACGCCGGGTCCATGAACCGCTTGTCTTTGGGATCGGGAGCGAGCTCGCTCTTGCCGGTCAGGATCTTTACCATGTCCTGCGCCATCGCGGTCGAATGCCGCAGGAAGCGCGACGGGTCAATGGCGGTCTCACGCAGCAGCAGCGCGACCGCGCTGACGAAGTCTTCCCGCGCCACGCCGATCAGCGGGCCGAGGGCATTGGTGGACTGGGCTGCTTCGTTCTCGAGCTTGACTTCGCTGCGTGCCATGAAATCCTCTTCTCCTGGCCTTTCGTCCTTCGCTGCCCTGGCGGCAATCGGTTCACGCGGCCTTGTCCGGCAGAATGCAGCCTTGGATGGCAAGTTGCAAGCATCGCGGGGGCTGATCTGGCGGGCCGCTTGAATGATCCTCAAAGAATTATGGATCGCGATTAACGCTTTTCTTAGCCCTCCTGCGGCATGGGGAAGCATGGCTGGGGCACCAATCAGAAAATTCGCAACCAACGTTCCGCGCCCGCTCGGCTCGGGACGCGATCTGCATTCCGTGGCGAGTGCGAAGGCGAATGCCGAAGCCGCGAATGCAGACCAGCGCGGGCGCGGTGACCGGCGCGGCGGCGAACGGCTGGGCGCCGAGGCCATGAGCGGCTTCAAATCGGCAATCGAAGAGCCGGCAAGCGAGCAGAATTTCTTCCTGCCCCGTCAGGCCGGGGGCATGACCCTGTTCCTGGTCGCGGCCTACGCGATCGCCGCGATCGTGTTCCAAGGCGTGCCGTCAACTACCACCTGCGCTTTGGCGCTCGCCTCGGCGGCGCTGTTCGCCTGCGGCACGCTGTTCGCCGAGACCGAGCGCCGCGCCGAGATCGGGAGCCTGCTGCGCCTCGGGATCGTGCTCATCGCGATCGTCCTGCCGATGGCCTGCGCCGGGCTTGCGCTTGCCATGTGGGTCGCTGAGGGGCTGCCATGGCAATGGGCGATCGGCACGATGGTGTGCGTCAACGCCGCCGCCGCGGCTCTGTTCGACATGCGCATCATCTCGCTGTTTTGCGCCAAGATTGCGAGCTGGGCGGGGTTTGCGGTGCTGGTCCCCGCGCCCGTCACCTATGCCGCAGTGATCGCTGCGGCGATTACCCTGCTGCTGATCGCGCGGCTTGAATGGAAGGCAGCCACCGACCGCCGCATCGCGCGCGAGGCCCGCGAGCGGGTCGCCGCCCGCGCGGAGGACATTCTGCGCAGCTTCGAGGAGACCGGGCAGGGCTGGTTCTGGGAAACCGACCGCCGCGGCCTCATCACCTACATCTCCCCCAAAGCCGCGCTGGCGCTGGGCAAGAGCACCGATGAGGTGGTCGGCTGCCCGCTGAGCGAGATCGTCGACCCCAGCCAGGGCGCGACGGATGCCGAACGCACGCTCGCCTTCCACCTCTCCGCGCGCTCAGCCTTCCACGATGTCGAGGTGCGTGCGGCGACCACCGGTGACGAGCGCTGGTGGGCGCTCGCCGGGCGTCCGGTCTATGACAGCTACAAGAACTTCAACGGCTTCCGCGGCCACGGCACTGACCTGACCGAGAAGCGCCGCAGCGAGCAGCAGGTCTCACGCCTCGCGCACTATGATTCGCTTACCGGCCTCGCCAACCGCGTACAGATGAGCCATGCATTGGAGCAGATCCTTGCCGCCCCGAGTGGGCGCGAGCGCGCCTGCGCGGTGCTGATGCTCGACCTCGACCGATTCAAGCATGTCAATGATACGCTCGGCCACCCGGCGGGCGACGCGCTGCTCAAGCAGGTCGCCCAGCGCCTCGAACGCGCGATCGGTGGGGCGGGGCGCTGCGGGCGTCTGGGCGGCGACGAGTTCCAGGTGATCGTCCCCGGCCACCAAGACCGCGACACGCTCGGCCACCTTGCGCATGAAATCATCGCCTCGCTCTCGCAGCCCTATTCGATCCAGGGCCAGAGCGTCGTGATCGGCGCCTCGGTTGGGATCGCGCTCGCCCCCGAACACGGTTCGAACAGCGACGAGTTGATCCGCAACGTCGACCTTGCCCTCTATGCCGCCAAGGACGCCGGGCGCGGGGTGTTCCGCTTCTATGCCGAAGATCTCCATGCCGCCGCCGAAGAGCGAGCCGAGCTGGAGCAGGACCTGCGCGAGGCGATCGTCAAGGGCGAGCTCGAACTTTACTACCAGCCGGTCGTCTATGCCGCGAACGAGAAGATCGTCGGCTTTGAGGCGCTGATGCGCTGGAACCACCCACGGCGCGGCTGGCTGAGCCCGGCCAAGTTCGTGCCGATCGCAGAGGATGCGGGTCTGATTGACCGCATGGGGCAATGGGCGCTGCGCACGGCCTGCGCCGATCTTGCCCGCTGGCCGACCTCGATCCGCTGCGCGGTCAACGTCTCAGCGCTGCAATTTGCCAATCCTGAACTGCCGAACATTGTCGCCAATGCGCTCGCCCACAGCGGGGTCGCGCCTTCGCGGCTCGAACTCGAGATCACCGAGAGCGTTTTCCTCAGCGACGACTCGGGCACCGACGCCATGTTCGCGGCCTTG
>JAIYAL010000181.1 GCA_027489095.1 Erythrobacteraceae bacterium | reverse complement strand
GACTCGAACCCCCACATCTTGCGATGCCAGAACCTAAATCTGGTGCGTCTACCAATTTCGCCACGCCCGCATGCCCGAACGAAGCCGCGCGGGAAGCATGGCCCCCCGCGCGTATCAGCGTGCGCCCTTATCCCCCTCTCGCCGAAAGGGCAAGCGCAACACGCTTGAAGGCGGGCACAATGCTGATTAAGGGCGCGGGCATGACCGAGGAAACCCCTGAAATCACCCCCGATGCCGCCGGCACCACCCCCGACGCCGTCACCGCCAGCGCGGACGTGCCGCCCGATCACCTGTCGGTCAACCCGCGCAGCCCGCATTTCGATGCCGAAAAGCTCCAGCGCGGGGTCGGTATCCGCTTCAAGGACCGCGTGCGCACCGATATCGAGGAGTATTCGATCTCCGAAGCCTGGGTGCGGGTGCAGGCGGGCAAGGCGGTTGATCGCAAGGGCCAGGCACTGACCATCAAGCTGACCGGCCCGGTCGAAGCCTGGTACGAGGATCTCGGCGAGAACCCGCCGGTCGCCCGTAAAGGCTAACGCGCAGGGCTGACACCCTAGCTGGGTTGCCAAAACGGGCGATTGCGCCCACTTGGACGGCATCATGCCCCTCCCCAAGAAGCCCGAAGTCGTCATCATCGGCCGCCCCAATGTCGGCAAGTCCACGCTGTTCAACCGGCTGGTGGGCAAGAAGCTCGCCCTCGTCGACGATCAGCCGGGGGTGACCCGCGACCGCCGGATGGGCGATGCCAACATCGCCGGGCTGCACTTCACCATCGTCGACACCGCCGGGTGGGAGGACGAGGACGCGCACACGCTCCCCGGCCGGATGCGCGCCCAGACCGAGGCGAGCCTCGAGGGCGCGGACGCGGCGCTGTTCGTGATCGATGCGCGCGCCGGGTTGACCCCGCTCGACGAGGAAATCGCCCGCTATCTGCGCGAACAGGAAGTGCCGGTGGTGGTCGTGGCCAACAAGGCCGAAGGCGCGGCGGGCGAAAGCGGGGCGATGGAAGCCTATGCGCTCGGCCTCGGCGAGCCGCTGGCGATGTCGGCCGAGCATGGTGAGGGCATCGCGGATCTGTTCGGCGGGATGTGGCCGATCATCGGCGCCAGAGCCGAGGAATGGGACGAGCTCGACGAGATCGAGCGCGCGGAAATCGCCGCGATGGACGAGGAGGATCGCCCCTCCGGCCCGCTCAAGCTCGCCATCGTCGGGCGGCCCAACGCGGGCAAATCGACGCTGATCAACCGGTTGCTTGGCGAGGACCGCCTGCTGACCGGGCCGGAAGCCGGCATCACCCGCGATTCGATCGCGATCGACTGGATGTGGACCGATCCCAAGAGCGGCGAAGAGCGCGAAATCCGCCTCATCGACACTGCGGGGATGCGCAAGAAGAAGAACGTGACCGAGAAGCTTGAGAAGCTCTCTGTCGCCGATGCGCGCCGCGCGGTGGACTTTGCCGAGGTGGTCGTGCTGCTGCTCGATGCAACGCAGGGCCTCGAGCATCAGGACCTCAAGATCGCGTCGCTGGTGCTTGAAGAAGGCCGCGCGCTGATGATCGCGATCAACAAGTGGGACGTTGCCGAGGACGCGAGCAAGCTGTTCAACGGCATCCGCGGCGCATTGGACGATGGCCTTGCGCAGGTGCGCGGCCTTCCGCTGTTCGCGGTCAGCGCCAAGACCGGCAAGGGCCTCGACCAGATGCTCGCCGGCGCCTTCGACATCCGCGACGCCTGGTCAAAGCGCGTCTCCACCTCCGCATTGAACCGCTGGTTCGACGATGCGCTGGAAGCCAACCCGCCGCCAGCGCCGGGCGGCAAGCGGATCAAGCTGCGCTACATCACCCAGGCCGGCACCCGCCCGCCGCGCTTCGTCATCTTCGGCTCGCGGCTCGACCTGCTGCCCACCAGTTACGAGCGTTATCTGGTCAACGGCATCCGCGCCAAGCTGGGCTTCGATGCGGTGCCGGTGCGGGTGACGCTCAAGACCAACAAGAACCCCTACGCCAAGGACGGCTGATGTCGCTCGACCTGCTCGCCGCCGTCCTGCACACGCCCTTCGCCGCCGAGATCCTCGAGCGCACCGCCTCTACCCCGCGGGTGCAACAGGTGGTGCAGCTCAGCCTTGCGCCCGCGTTCCTCCTGTCGGCGATCGGGGCGATCATGAATGTCATCATGAGCCGCATGATCTGGATCGCCCGGCGGGTCGAGAACATCGAAGAGAAGATGGAAGACCATCGCACAGCCAAGCAGGCGCGCGAGCTCGGCTGGCTGATGCGGCGGCGCAAGCTGATGCAGGGCGCGATCATGTTCTCAACCGCGGCGGCGGTGATGATCAGCCTCGTGATCGGCCTGCTGTTCATCTCGGCCTATATCCATGCGCAGATCGGCACGGTCATCGCATTATTGTGGGTGCTGACAATGGCGCTGCTGGTGATGGGGCTCGGGTTCTTCCTGCTTGAAACCCGGCTCGCGGCGATTGGCGCACAGGAGCCCAAGGATTAGGCAAGCCCCGGCCCCGACCACGGGGCAAGCCGCAGACAGGGCCACGGCTGCACGCCTGGGCGGCACTGTTCAGACCCGACAACTCCCGCGTTTGGCCCGACCGCTCGGGCGCTCCGGCGTGAGGGTGCCTGCGAAATGGACGACGCTACGCAAAAGGGGCCGGGTCGCGCTTTACGACCCTGCCCCCTTTTTGATCAGCCCTGCGGGTTTCCCCTAGTCGGTCAGCTGTCGCCGGCCGGCGCGCTCTGGAGCTGACAATAATTGTGCAGCCCCATGCGCTCAATCTGCTCGAACTGGGTCTCGAGGAAGTCGACGTGCTCCTCCTCGTTCTTCAGAATATAGGCAAACAGGTCGCGCGACACGTAGTCGCGGACGCTCTCGCAATGTTCGATCGCGTCGCGCAGCAAGGGGATCGCCTCATGTTCGAGCGCGAGGTCAGCGCGGAGCACTTCCTCGACATTCTCGCCGACCTTGAGCTTGTGGATCGCCTGAAAATTGGGCAGCGCCTCAAGGAACAGGATGCGCTCGGCCAGCTTGTCGGCGTGCTCCATTTCCTCGATGCTCTCGTGGCGCTCATAAGCGGCGAGCTTCTTGAGGCCCCAGTTGTCGAGCACGCGGTAATGCAGCCAGTACTGGTTGATCGCGGTCAGCTCGTTGGTGAGCGCCTGGTTGAGATAGTCGATGACCTTGGGGTCGCCCTTCATGGGGATGCTCCTTGCGAGATATCAAAGCGCCGTCGCGGCATTGCGTGCCATGTACACGCTGCCGGGGATCATCCGCAAGGGGAGGTCAGAAAATATCTTTGCGATTCAGCGACTTGCGAGGCGTTCGCAATCGCGGTTCAAGCGGGCTCTATTGCGAACATCTCGCACTTGGCAACAAGTCGCTCTGCGTCGATGATTTCCTGCGCTTCCTCAAGACATTGCCCGCAATTGGGGCGTTTGCCGAGGCAGGCATAGGTTGCTTCGGCGTCGCCATCGCAGGACAGCGCGGCTTTGCGCAAATCATTCTCACGGATCGCATTGCAGATGCAGATGTACATGGCCGCTCGAATCACTCCTGCGAAGCGTTTGCAGAAGCGAATGTATGCGAACCACTCTCAATAACAAGAGAGTTTTTGCATCGCCCCCAAGCGCCTGCGGCCTTGGGGCCCGCCATGCGGCAGGCCACCCGGTGCCAACGCGTAGCGACGCCTATTTTTTGAGCGGGAACAGCGTGCGGTAGGTCAGGCAGCGCCACAGCCATTCAAGCGGGCCGTAATTGAAGCGCTCCAACCACGGCTTCGACCAGGCGAGCATCACCACCCATGCAAGCACCACCACGATGTAAAGCTGCGGGCGGTTCAATTGCCCGAACAGCCCGAGCGCCCAGCCGTGGAACACGAACATCATGAGAATCGATGTGCCAAGGTAATTGGTGAAGGCTGCGCGCCCCGCCGCGCGCACGCGCTCGGCAAGCCATCCGGTTGCACCCGGTGAATAGGCAACCAGCAGCGCCGCCAGCCCCACTGTCATCACGAGCCGTGGCAGCGGACTCATGCCGAGGAAGGCCGCCTGCGTCCCAAAAAAGCTGAAGCCATCGGCCTGCATCACCAATCCGATTGCGAGGTGAGCAAGCCCGCCAACGATCACTCCGATCCAGCCCCACAACACCAGCTTATCGCGCGCCACCCCGCCCGAGAAGAAGCCGAAGCGGTAAAGCGCCATGCCGATCAGCATCAGCGGCAGCGTCTCCAAGCCGAACACCAACGAGTTGGTGAGCGGCTCGAAGCCCTGCTCGCCGATCCGGTGGGCGACGAGCGCGCCGTAATCGCCCGAAGCGATCGCGTCGCTCGGCACCTTGTCGCGCGCCATTTGCTGCGCCACCCCGGCGATCATCTCGTCACGCTGCTCGGCCAGTCCGGGCGTGTCGGCGACCATGTCCGAACTGACAATGACCCAGGGAACGATGATCGAGGCAAAGACCAGGGCGCCAACCATGTAACCGCCGAGCCCGACCCAGAGCTGGGTCTTGGCGCGCCACTTCATGCAAGCGAGCGCGATCAGCCCCCAGAAGGCATAGCCGAACAGGATGTCGCCGAACCAGATGAAGTAGAAATGGATAAGGCCAAAGCCCATCAGAACGACGAGCCGCCACGCCTGCAACCCGCGGGTCGCGCCGCGCGCCCAGGCCTTCTCCATGAACAATACCATGCCCGCGCCGAACAGCAGGGTGAACATGCCGCGCATCTTGCCGTCGATGAGGATGAACTGGACGATCCACATCCAGCCATCCGGATCGCCGCTGGGGACGAGGAACTTGTCAGGGGTGAAATAGGCGAGCGACGGCTGACCGAAGGCGACAATGTTCGCCCACAGGATGCCCATCACCGCGATGCCGCGGATAAAATCGAGCGTGTCGATACGCGCGGCGGCAGCGACGGGCGCGATGGCCTGCGCGGCCTCGCCCTCGTAAATTTCCTGCACCGCGTCCGGCGCGATCGTCTCGTTCATGGCTGATCCCCCAAGCCTGTTAACGGCCCGGAGACTAGCGATTATGCGCGGCTTGGGAAGTGCGCCCTGTCGAGCGGTGAACACCTTTCGGCGGACGTCAGCCCTGGCCGGCGACGACGCAAGCCTTGCCCTCGCGCTTCAGCGAAGCGCAGGCGCGGGTCGCCTCGGCCTCGCTCGCGAAACCGGTGGCAAGCAGGCGGGTGAGGCTGCCGCTTGGCAGCAGCGTCTTGGTCGTGCCCGCCAGCGCTGTGTGACCGCCGAGTTCGCGCCACATCCGGTCGGCATTGCCCGCGACCCCGAAGGCGCCGAGCTGGACGCGCCACCGGCCCTGCTTGCGGACAGCCTGGGCCGCAGCCGGGGCCATCGCCGCCTTGGGCCCGGGCATGCTCGCCGAGGCAAACACGAGCGGCGTGACGGGCTTGGGTGCCGGCGGCAGGCCGATCGCCATGCCGGCCTGAGCAGGAACGGGAGCGGCGGCAGCGGGCCGGGTGACGGCGGTGGATGCCGCCTGGGAAGCCAGCACAGCCGGGCTCTGCGTTGCAGCCTGAGCAGCGGGACGCGCCCCCAGCTCGGCCGCGGCCAGATCGACCGACCGCTGTGAGCGCGCGTCGACCTCGAGTTCACGGGCGAGCGACTGGGCTTGCACACGCTGGGCCTGCGGCACGTATTTGTCCATCTGCGCCAGCGCGTCGCGCGCCTGCGGCAGGCCCGCACCGTTCGCCAAGGTCATCAGCGCATAGGCGCGCACCCAGTCGCGCGGGGCGTAGTCGGCGTTGAAGTGCGAAAGGCCGAGCACATATTGCGCGCGCGGATCGCCGCGCTCGGCGGCGGAGCGAATCAGCGGCATGGCCTTGGCCTGCTCGCCCTCCTGAAACAGCATCAGCCCGTAATTGTCCGCAGCCTTCACATGGCCGAGCTTGGAGGCCTCTTCATAAAGCTTGCGCGCGCGGGCATTGTCGACTTCGACCCCGCGACCGAGGCGATAGGCCTGCGCGAGGTTGAAGAGCGCATCGGGATCGCCCGCTGCGGCCGGGCCCTGCCACTCGACCACTGCGCGGCTAAAATCGCCCGCGCTCCACGCATCGACCCCGGCCTTGACTTCGGCCAGCGCCGGTCCGGCGAACAGCGCAAGCGCCGCCGCGCCGAAGCCGCCCACGGCCAGCCGGGCTGCAAATCCTGCCGGGTTCCACACCTTCATCTGTGTCATCGCCTTTGCCTCGTGTGCGCATCAGAAGTGAATCGCGGCTCGCAGCCTTAGCGCAAACAGGGTTAGCAATTGGTTTCCGACCACTCCGGAGCGATGCGCCGCCGCAGGGTGCGCACCCCAGCCCGGCGCAACGGTTTCACGAAGGGCGGCGGTCTTAACCCTAAATTAGGGGTATCCTGCGATCCCCATGACCAACCAGCCGTTGTCAGGCGCTGCAATAGGGCGGCGTGCGACGGATCAATCCATGGGGGACCCAGGCGTTGCGTGTACTCGCTTTGGCATCGCAGAAAGGTGGATCGGGCAAGACCACCCTGTCCGGACATCTCGCCGTCCAGGCCCAGCGCGCGGGCGCTGGCCCGG
>JAIYAL010000176.1 GCA_027489095.1 Erythrobacteraceae bacterium | reverse complement strand
CGACTTCCGCCGGGTCTTCCTCGGTCTCGTCGCGCAGGGCTTCGATATCGGGGTGGCGGTAGAGGGCGTTGCCATCGAAGCTCATCTTGGCGTCGAGCACCAGCAGCTTGCCGTCTTCGCTTTCAACCAGCGGGTTGATTTCCAGCATCTCGCAATCGGTGGCGAGGAAGGCGTCGTAGAGCTGCTTCGACAGCTTCTGCGCCTGCTTGTTGAGATCGCCCGTCAGTTTGAGCGCAAAGGCCACCGCGCGGCCGTGGTGCGGCTGGAAGCCCTGTGCGGGATCGACGCTGAAGCTGGTGATCAGCTCGGGCGTGTCATGCGCGACGGTCTCGATGTCCATGCCGCCCTCGGTCGAAACCACGAAGGCAACGCGGCCCGACGCGCGGTCAACCAGCAGCGAGAGGTAGAATTCCTTGGCGATATCGACGCCGTCGGTGACATACAGGCGGTTGACCTGCTTGCCTGCATCGCCCGTCTGGATCGTCACCAGAGTGTTGCCGAGCATTTCCTTGGCGTGGGCTTCGACTTCTTCGAGGCTCTTGGCCAACCGCACGCCGCCCTTGGCGTCGGGGCCGAGTTCCTTGAACTTGCCCTTGCCGCGCCCGCCGGCATGGATCTGCGCCTTCACCACATAAAGCGGTCCGGGCAGCTTCTTGGCGGCTTCGACCGCTTCGGCAACGGTCAGCGCGGCGTGGCCTGCCGGCACCGCAATCCCGTGCTGGGCGAGCAGTTCCTTGGCCTGATATTCATGGACGTTCATGGCGTGTCGATCCCTTCTTGCAAATCCTGGGGAGGGGTTTGTCTGCGGCGGGCCTAAGCACGGATCGACGGGCTTGAAAAGTGCCTGCGGCAAGGCCAACACTGAAGCCTCTCATGATTGACAGGGCACACCTTCAGACCATCGTCCGCGAGGCGGGCAGGATCGCGCATTCGCGCTGGCCGGGGGCGGGACACGCGCTCGACAGCTGGGACAAGACCCCCGGCAATCCGGTGAGCGAGGCCGATCTCGAGGTTGACCGCTTCTTGAAGCGCGAGCTGGGCCGGTTGCTGCCCTCAGCCGCCTGGCTTTCGGAGGAAACCGCTGACGACAAGGCGCGCACGCAGAGCGGGCTCATCTGGCTGGTCGACCCGATCGACGGCACCCGCGACTTCGTGCACGGGCGGAGCGGCTGGGCGGTGTCGGTGGCGCTGGTGAGCGGCGGAAAGCCCCTTATCGGGATTCTCGCCGCCCCGGCGCGGGGCGAGGAGTGGGTGGCGGTCGCAGGGCAAGGCGCGTCTCTCAACGGTGCGCCGATCCGGGCGAGCACGCGTGGCCAGTTCGCAGGCGCGCGGGTGCCGACGATCATGCTGCCGAAGGAGGACAGCGACCTTGTGGCAGTCGAACAGCCCAACTCGATCGCATTGCGGATTGCGATGGTCGCGGACGACCGCGCGGATCTCGTGGCGACGCTGCGCTGGGGTTTCGAGTGGGATATCGCCGCCGCGACCCTGATCGCGCGTGAGGCAGGGGCGGAGGTCACCGATGCTTTTGGCGGCCCGCTTGCCTACAACAAGCACGACCCGCGCGATTTCGGCGTGCTGGTGTGCTCGCCCGCAATCCACGCGGCAGCGGTGGAGCGGCTCGCGGAGCGGGCAGCGGCGTTGCGCTGAACGCAAAACAGGCCCAAGTTCGCGTCCGCCGAACGATTACGGGCCGCCCCTAAGGGCGGCCCGCAGCGACGCGGCCTTCAGGCCGCGTGAGCGAGGATACGGGGGCGCGGAGGCGCCCCCGCAAACATCAATTAGCGCGTGCTGCGCTCACATCATCCTGGCTGACCGGTATGATCTTGATCTCGACCCGGCGGTTGAGCGGTTCGTTGATGTTATCGCCGGTCTTGACGCGCAGGTAATCATATTGCTCGCCATAGCCTCGCGTCGCGATGCGCGCCCGGGCGATGCCGCGCGCTGCAAGGTAGTCGGACACTGACTGCGCGCGCTGTTCCGACAGGCGCTGGTTGGTTGTGGGCGCACCGGTCGTATCGGTGAAGCCGTAGACGTCGATCAGGCTGTTGGGATACTTCACCAGTGTCTCGGCGACGCTGTTGAGCGTTTCGAAGAACCCGGGATTGATCGCTGCCGAGCCGGTGGCGAAGGTTACACCGTCGGGCAAGCGCACGAGGATCGCGTCCTGATCGCCGACTTCCTCGACATCGACGCCGCTACCGGCGGTCTGTTCCTTCAGTTCCTTGATCTGGTCATCGTATTGCTTGCCGAGGACTGCGCCCGCCGAGCCGCCGATCCCGGCGCCGATAATGCGCCCGGTGTTCCCGCCAATCGCTCCGCCCAGCAAGTAGCCTAGCGTGCCACCAAGACCGGTGCCGATCGCGGTGCGGGAGATTTTCTTCTCGCCGGTGTTGGGGTCGGTGACGCAGGCGCTCGTGCCCAGCAGGGCGAGTGCGGCAGTACCCGACAGAAGAATGCGAGAGATGGTCATGGGCTGTAGCTCCTACTTGTAGTCTTGCCGACAATGATGCGCCCCCTGTTGGGAAGCCAATCGTCAGACAATCGACGTTATGAGCTTTGCAAGATGTTTCCTTGATCCATGTTGAACAAAACCGCTGCTGCGGCGCCCCTATGCCGCCGCGCGCTCGACGCATGGCTGGCAAGCTTCACGGATTGTGCTAGCGCAGCCGCGTGACACCCTTTCCCTGGATCGACCTTGCGATCATCCTTGCACTTGTCGTGATCAACGGCGTCTTCGCGATGTCCGAGCTCGCGATCGTCTCGGCCAAGACCAGCACGCTTGAAACACGCGCCGAGGCGGGCTCCAAGTCTGCGCGCATCGCGATCACGCTGGCGGCGGACCCCGGCAAGTTCCTGTCGACCGTGCAGATCGGCATCACTCTCATCGGCATCATCGCGGGCGCCTATTCCGGCGCGAGCCTGGGCGGGCCGGTGGGCGAGCGGCTTCAGGCGATGGGCCTGCCGGACGAGTATGCCGACACGACCGGTTTTGCGGTGGTGATCGCCTTTACCACCTATCTGAGCCTGATCGTCGGCGAGCTGGTGCCAAAGCAGCTCGCCCTGCGCGCGGCGGTGCCGGTTTCGCTGGTGATGGCGCGGCCGATGGCCTTCGTGGCCAAGGCCGCCGCGCCGCTGGTGTGGCTGCTCGATTCGAGCTCGGCGGGTCTGATCCGGCTGATGGGTCTGCGCAGCAGCGACCAGGACACGGTCACGGCCGAAGAATTGCAGATGATTTTCGCCGAAGCGACCCGTTCGGGTGTGATCGAGGACGAACAGCGCCAACTGCTCACCGGCGTGGTGCGCCTGGCCGAGCGCCCGGTGCGTGAAATGATGACCCCGCGCAACCAGGTCGACTGGATCGCGGCTGATGCCGACGCCGAGGCGATCCGCCAGACCATCGAGAGCAGCACCCACTCGCTGCTGCCGGTCGCCGATGGCTCGTCCGATACCATCCTCGGGGTGGTCAAGGTGCGCGACGTTCTCGCCGCGCTGGTCGCTGGGCGCAGCGTCGCGGTGCGCGAGATGATGCGTAAGGTCGAAGTGGTGCCCGATCAGCTCGATGCGATGGACGCGCTGCGCGTGCTGCAATCGGCCGAAGTGGCGATGGCGGTGGTGCACGACGAGTACGGCCATTTCGAGGGGATCGTGACCCCCGTCGACCTTCTCACCGCGATTGTCGGCAACTTCGCCAGCGACAGCGACGACGGAGACCTTCCCTCGGTGGTGGAGCGCGAGGATGGCTCGCTGCTGGTCTCGGGTTCGCTTTCAGCCGATGCGCTCGCCGACCGGCTGAGGCTCGACTATGGCGAGGACCGCGAGTTCGGCACGGCAGCGGGCTATGCGCTCTCAGTGCTCAAGAAGCTGCCGCACGAGGGCGAGCATTTCACCGATCAGGGCTGGCGCTTCGAGGTGGTCGACATGGACGGCCGGCGCATCGACAAGCTACTGGTGAGCCGGGTGCAAGAATGATTTTCTTAGACCCTCAAGCGCCGGGCGGCGGACATCCGTCCGCCTTGGCTTTCGCGGCATAGGCCGCGGCGGCCGTTCGGCCTTGCGGTCGCTTTGCGACCGATTTCAGCTCTCAAAGGCGAACGGCGTAAGGCTTTAGGCGCTCGGGATCACCGTGCTCGCCGACTGTCCGTCACCCTCGGGTGCGGCGATGATGTCGCGGGTGGTGCGGCCCTTGGCGACAGTGTTGGTGCCGGTGTCGCCAACTTGGCTGCGGATGCTCGGTGCGGAGCCGCCGGCGCGGTCGATCACGCTCGCCTCGACCCGGCTGCGCGGCGCGGGGCCACCGAACAGGGCGTCGAGCGCCTGCTCGGCCGCAGTGCCTTCGGTCGGACGCGGGGCGCCGGGGGCGGGCGGGGTAAGGGTGAAGTCGGGCGGCACCACCAGCGGGGCCTGACGCTGCACCGCGAACTCGTCGGGCCGCGCGCGGTTGAACACGCCGCCGCCGCCGCCGCCACAGGCAGCCAGCATCGCCGAGGCGCCGGCCAGCAGGATCAGGGGTGCAAACTTACGCATCTTGGCTCTCTCCACGGGGCGTTTCCCCGGTCTCGGTTGCGTCCTTTTCGCGCACCAGCAGGCTGCGAGCAAGGATAATGACGACGCCGATGGTGATCGCGGCATCGGCGATGTTGAAAATCAGGAAGGGCCGGAACGTCCCGATGTGGAAGTCGGCATAGTCGATCACATAGCCCAGTTCGTAGCGATCGCGGATGTTGCCAAGCGCTCCGCCGAGGATCAGCGCCAGCCCCGCGATGTCACCGAACTTGCGCTCGCGCATCATCCACACCAGCACGACAATCGCGATCCCCGCAGTGAGCGCCACCAGCAGCCAGCGCATCTCCATGTTGCTGGCCTGGAACATGCCGAGCGATACGCCGCGGTTTTCGGTATAGGTGAGGTCGAAAAACGGCAGAAGGTCGATCCGGCCCACCTGCCGCAGCATCAGCGGGCCGACGACATAGAGCTTCACCGCCTGATCGACGATCGCTATCAGCGCGGCGATCGCAAGGCCGATCAGCCGGTTGCGGGTGAACAGCGCGCTCATGCCGCGGCATCCATTGCGGTAACGACGTCGTCGCAGCGGCCGCACAGCGCGCCATCCTCCGCCACATCGGGCAGCAGGCGCCAGCAGCGGCCGCACTTGTGGTGATGGGATTTGGCGACGGTCACGCCCTCGCCCTGCCCGCGGGTCACTGTCGCGGTGATGAACAGCTCGGCGAGGGCTTCATCGCTGACGCCCTCGGGCACGGCGGCGGCGGGGACCACGACCTCGGCCTCAAGGCTCGAACGGATCGTCTTTTCGCGCCGCAGCGGTTCGATCGCTTCGTTGACGGCATCGCGCAGCGCCCGCAAGGCATCCCACTTGGCCGCGAGCTCTTCGTCCTGCCACGCGTTCGGCGCCCGATCGATTTCGAGCAGGTGGACGCTGCCCCCTTGCGGATAGCGGCTCGTCCAGACTTCCTCGGCGGTGAACACCAGCACCGGCGCTGTGTATCGGATCAGCCGTTCGAACAGGATGTCGAGCACGGTGCGATAGGCCATGCGCCCCGCGTCCGCCGGATCATCGCAGTAGAGCGCATCCTTGCGGATATCGAAGAAGAAGGCCGAGAGATCCTCGTTGCAGAACTCGGTCAGGGAGCGGACGTATTCGTTGAAATCATAGGCCTCGATCGCGGCGTGGAGCGTTGCGTCGAGCGCGTGCAGCTTGCCCAGCACATACCGCTCCAGCTCCGGCATCGCGGCGTAGGTGACGCGTTCGGCCTCGCTGAACCCGTCGAGCGCGCCGAGCAGGTAGCGGAAGGTGTTGCGCAGCTTGCGATACTGGTCGCCCACGCCCTTGAGGATCTCATCGCCGATGCGGTGATCCTCGGTGAAATCGACGCTCAGTGCCCACAGCCGGATGATGTCCGCGCCGTAGCTTTCCATGACCTTCAGCGGATCAATGGTGTTGCCGAGGCTTTTGGACATCTTCTTGCCCTTGGCATCCATGGTGAAGCCGTGGGTGAGCACCTGATCGTAAGGCGCGCGGCCCCGCGTCACGCAGCTTTCGAGCAGCGAGGACTGGAACCAGCCGCGATGCTGATCGCTGCCTTCGAGGTAGAGGTTGGCGGGCCATTGCAGGTCCGGCCAGCGCCCCGATTCCAGCACGAAGGCATGGGTGCAGCCGCTATCGAACCACACGTCGAGAATGTCGGTGACCATCTCGAACTCGGCGGGGTCGT
>JAIYAL010000138.1 GCA_027489095.1 Erythrobacteraceae bacterium | reverse complement strand
GGCGCGCAGGGGGCGGGCCGGCATCGTTGCCGTGAACATCGGTGCCAACAAGGACTCCGCTGACCGCATCGCCGATTATGCGGTGATGGCCGGGACAATGGCCGCGCACGCGAGCTACCTGTGCGTCAATGTCTCCTCGCCCAACACCCCGGGCCTGCGCGCTTTGCAGGACGAAGGCGCGCTGACCGCGCTGATCGAGGCGGTGATCGCGGCGCGGGACGAAGCCGTGCCTGCGGCCCCGCCGCCGGTGTTCCTGAAGGTTGCCCCCGATCTGGAGCCTGCCGATATCGACGCGATCGCCCGCATCGCCATCGACAAGCGGCTGGGCGCGCTGGTGGTCTCTAACACCACGATCTCGCGGCCTGCGCTGCGTTCGGGCCATGCGGGGGAGACGGGGGGCCTGTCGGGCGCGCCGCTGCGCAGCCTCGCCACCCAGCGGCTGCGCGATTTTCGCAAGGCAACCGGCGGCGGTGTCCCGCTGGTTGGCGTCGGCGGGATCGCCACTGCCGAACACGCGTGGGAGCGGATCAGGGCCGGCGCGAGCCTCGTGCAGCTCTATTCGGCCATGGTCTATGAAGGCCCCGGCCTCGGCGCGAAGATCGTGCGCGGGCTGGAGACGCTGATGCGGCGCGATGGGTTCGCCAGCATGGCCGAAGCGGTAGGGAGCGAGGCGGCCTAGGGCTGCTGCTTCTGGCCGATCAGCACCACGCCCTCGCGGCGCGGATCATAGCCGCCGTCGATCCGCCCGCCTTCGCGGATCAGCACGCCGTGGACCCCCGAATCCTCGCCCTGTCCGGGGGCGAGCCTGATCCCGCGCTCTGCCAGCCCCGCGACCACTTGAGGTGGAAAGAGATCGGTCTCCGCGCCGATCCGGTTGCCGCGCGCTACAAGGTTCGGCTGCGCCACCGCCTCCTGCATCGGCAGGCCCCAATAGACCGCCGCGACCAGTGTCTTGCCGACATAGGCCGGGATCGAATTGCCCCCCGCAGACCCGATCGCGCCGGCAAACCGGCCATTCGCGTCGAGCAGGATCAGCGGGGTCATCGAGGAACGCGGGCGCTTGCCCGGCGCGAGCGCATTGGGGGCCTCCTCGCCATTGGGCTGGAGCGGGTTGAAGCTGAAATCGGTCAGCTGGTTGTTGAGGAAGAACCCATCGACCATCCGCCCCGTGCCGAAGTACGATTCGACCGTGGTGGTGATCGACAGCACATTGCCGCGCGCGTCGCGGACGATGAAATGCGAGGTGCCGGCGGGCTCGCGGGTCATGTCGGCGATGGCGACTTTGGCGCCAGCGGGCTTGCCCGCCTCGACCGTATCGGCCGCCCTCGCCCCGATCAGCGCCGCGCGGGCATCGAGATAGGCGGGATCGAGCAGGCCCTTCACCGGCACATCGACAAAATCGCCGTCCCCGAAATAGGCATCGCGGTCGGCATAGGCGAGGCGGCTTGCCTCGGCGAAGAGATACCAGCCCTGCGGATCATTCGGCCCGCGGGAGGCGATGTCGGTGCGGTCGAGCAGGCTGAGCAGCTCGATCATCGCAGCACCGCTCGATGGCGGGGGCGGCGCGCAGACGCGGTAACCGGCCCAGGGGGCGCACACCGGCTCGCGCCTGACCGGGCGATAGGCGGCAAGATCGGCCATCGTCATCGTCCCGCCAAGCGGCGCTGCGCGGGTGCGCTGGACAATCTTCGCCGCGGTGCTGCCCGCATAGAGCGCATCGATCCCCTGCGCCGAAAGCCGCCGCAGGAAATCGGCATAGGCCGGGTTCCTCAGCACATCGCCCGCCTTCTTGCGGCTGCCGTCGGGGTTGCTGAAATAGGCCGCGGCATCGGGCTGGGAGAGCTGCGGAAAGCTCGCCGCCAGGAACCGGCCGAGGCGGGGCGAGATGGTGAAGCCTTCCTCAGCGGTGCGGATCGGGGCGTCGAACAGCCCGTCCCATGCCAGCGCGCCGTGGTCCTTGTGCAGCATCGCCAGCGCCGCGACCGCGCCCGGGACACCCGTTGCCCGTCCGCTGGTGACCGCGGCCGGATAGGGCAGCGGCTTGCCGTCCTCACCCATGAACATCGTCCGGCTCGCCTGCATCGGCGCCGTCTCGCGGCCATCATAGATGGTGATCTTGCCGGTCGCGGCGTCGAAATAGGTAAGCAACGCCCCGCCCCCCACGCCCGAGGATTGGGGCTCGACCAGCGAGAGCATCGTCTGCACTGCCAGCGCGGCATCGGCGGCATTGCCCCCGCGCTCCAGCACCGCCATCCCGGCACGCGCGGCGAGCGGGTTGGCGGCGATCACGAAGGGCGCGGTGCTCGCAGCATCAGGCACCGGCGCCGAAACGATCGGCTCGGGGGCGGGGCCGCAGGCGGCAAGCGAAGCCGCAAGGGCAATCGGCAGAAGACGGGAGAGCAGCATGGCCCCCGTCTTAGGCACCCTCTTTCCCGCTGGCAACGTGCCCTGCCGCCGGGGCAAAGCGCGCCTCGATGCTTGCCGCTACGGCCTTCACCTTCTAACTAGTTCACCGCACGGGGTCACGCCTCTACCCCGAACGAGCCATTCCGAAGGGATCAGGAGCCTTTGCCAGTGCATTCCCCCACGCCACCGTCACAAGAAGCAGGCAGGGCCGCCCGCGCGGTTGCCAACCCTGCGGACCCCCAGGTTTTGCAGGACATCGACGCAGCGCAGAACCTCGTCGCGCTGTTCCTGAAGCGCGCCGACGAGAAGGGCGATGCGCCATTTCTCGGCCACAAGACCGGCGGGCAATGGGTGACGCAAAGCTGGCGCTCGGCGGCCGATCAGGTGTGCCTTCTCGCCGAGAGCCTGCGCCGCCTTGGCCTCAAGGATGGTGACCGTGTCGCGCTGGTCTCGGAAAATCGCCCGGAATGGTGCATCGCCGATCTCGCGATCATGGCTGCCGGGTGCATCACCGTGCCCACCTACACCACCAACACTCGCCGCGATCATGCGCACATCCTCGACAATTCAGGCGCGCGCGCCGTATTCGTCTCGAACGAGAAGCTGCTCGCCCCGCTGGTCGGCGCGATCGCGCAGACCGGCCTCGTCGAGCACGTCATCGGCATCGATGACCTCAAGCGCCAGCAATCGGGCAGCTTTGAATATCATGATTGGGCCGCGCTCGTCACCGGCGACGCGGATGCGGCGCGCTCGGCGGTTGACGAGCGCATCAGCCGCATCGAACGCTCCGAGACCGCCTGCCTCATCTACACCAGCGGCACCGGCGGCGCGCCGCGCGGCGTGATGCAGCACCACGGTGCGATCCTGTGCAATGTCGCAGGCGCGGCAGAGGTGCTGATCGAGGATTTCGGCATCAAGGACGAACGCTTCCTGTCCTTCCTGCCGCTCTCCCACGCCTATGAACATTCCGGCGGGCAATATCTGCCGATCGGGGTCGGCGCGGAGATCTACTATTCGGAAGGGCTGGAGAAACTCGCCAGCAATATCGAGGAAACGCGCCCCACCATCATGGTCGTCGTCCCGCGCCTGTTCGAAGTGCTGCGCACCCGCATCATGAAGCAGATCGAAAAGCAGGGCAAAGTCGCGGGCTTCATGATGGACGCCGCGCTCAAGATCGCCGGCAACAGCAAGGAGGGCAAGACGCGCCTGCGCGACCGGCCGATGGACTTCCTGGTCGAAAAGGCGCTGCGCCCCAAGATCCGCGCAAAATTCGGCGGGCGGGTCAAGGCGATGGTATCGGGCGGCGCGCCGCTCAACCCCGAAGTCGGCAACTTCTTCGACGCGATGGGCCTCACCATGCTGCAAGGCTACGGCCAGACCGAGGCCGGGCCGGTGATCAGCTGCAACCGCCCCAAGGTCGGCCTCAAGATGGACACCGTCGGCCCGGCCCTGCGCGGGGTCGAGGTGAAAATCGCCGATGATGGCGAAATCCTCGTGCGGGGCGAGCTGGTGATGCACGGCTACTGGCGCAACGAGGCCGAGACCGCGCGCACGCTGAAAGACGGCTGGCTCCACACCGGCGATATCGGCCACTTCGACAACAAGGGCCGGATCAAGATCACCGACCGCAAGAAGGACATGATCGTCAACGACAAGGGCGACAATATCGCCCCCCAGAAGGTCGAAGGCATGCTGACCCTCCAGCCCGAAATCGCGCAGGCGATGGTGAGCGGGGACAAGCGGCCTTACGTGGTCGGCCTGAT
>JAIYAL010000100.1 GCA_027489095.1 Erythrobacteraceae bacterium | reverse complement strand
TCGGCACCACCAAGCAGCGCTACCTCTACCTTTCGGGCTGGATGGTCGCCGCGCTGCGTAGCGAATTCGGCCCGCTGCCTGACCAGTCGATGCACGAGAAGACCTCGGTCCCTGCGCTGATCGAAGAGCTATACACCTTCCTCAAGCAGGCCGACGCCCGCGAACTGGGCATGATGTTCCGCGCGCTCGACGCCGCCCGTAAGGCCGGTGACGCGGTGGAAGCCAAGCGCCTCGAGAACGCGATCGACAACTACGAAACCCACGTCGTGCCGATCATCGCCGATATCGACGCCGGCTTCGGCAATGCGGAAGCCACCTACCTCCTCGCCAAGAAGATGATCGAAGCAGGGGCCTGCGCGCTCCAGATCGAGAACCAGGTTTCCGACGAAAAGCAGTGCGGCCACCAGGATGGCAAGGTTACTGTTCCGCACGAAGACTTCCTGCAGAAGATCCGCGCCTGCCGCATGGCCTTCCTCGAGATGGGCGTGGAAGACGGGATCATCGTCGCCCGCACCGATTCGCTCGGCGCCGGCCTCACCAAGCAGATCGCCTTCTCCAAGGAGCCGGGCGATCTTGGCGACCAGTACAACAGCTTCCTCGATGCCGATGAAGTTGACCCCGCCAACATCACCAACGGCCAGGTCTTCATTAGCCGCGACGGCAAGCTGCTCACGCCCAAGCGCCTGCCCTCGAACCTCTACCAGTTCCGCGCCGGCACCGGCGTCGACCGCGTCGTGCTCGACTGCATCACGTCGCTCCAGAACGGCGCCGACCTGCTGTGGATCGAAACCGAAAAGCCGCACGTCGAGCAGATCGCCGAAATGGTAGACCGCATCCGTGACGTCGTGCCGAACGCGAAGCTCGTCTACAACAACTCGCCCAGCTTCAACTGGACGCTCAATTTCCGCCAGCAGGTGTTCGACGCGTGGGAAGCGGCCGGCAAGGATGTGTCGGCTTACGATCGCGCCAAGCTGATGAGCGTCGATTATGACGGCACCGAATTGGGCGCCGAAGCTGACGAGAAGATCCGCACCTTCCAGCGCGATGGCGCAGCGCGTGCGGGGATCTTCCACCACCTCATCACCCTGCCGACCTACCACACCGCCGCACTCAGCACCGATAATCTCGCCCGCGAATATTTCGGCGAGCAGGCCATGCTGGGCTACGTCAAGAACGTGCAGCGCGAGGAAATCCGCCAGGGCATCGCCTGCGTGAAGCACCAGAATATGTCTGGCAGCGACATCGGCGATGATCACAAGGAATACTTCGCCGGTGAAGCCGCACTGAAGGCCGGCGGCGCGCACAACACGATGAACCAGTTCGAGGCTGCCTAAGGGCGGTTGAAAAGGTGGGAGAGAATCCCGGGAGGATCGGACAATCCGGCCTTCCGGGATGCCACTGAACCGCCTAAGGACTCGCGGGCAATCACCCCGAGGAGAGTGACATGACCGATACCGACACCCCCAAGACCGAGCCCGCCCGCGCCCGCGCGCTGCTCTCGACCGCCGACATGAAGTTGCTGCGCCGTGCGTTGGAAAGCCACGCCCGGAACACTGAGGACCGCGAGGAGCTCGCCAAGATCAACGCGCTCCACCACCGCCTCGGCACTTACGTGCCCACGTCGTAACAGCCCGTTTCACAGTTCTCCTGGGGAGGAGAAACGGCCGCCGGATTGCACCCGCAAGGGTCGCGGTCCGGCGGCCGCATTTTTTGCGTCCCTGTTGCCCTCCCGCTCCCCTGCTTGAGGGTGTTCTTGTCGCCCTCCCGCTCCCCTGCTTGAGGGCTGATGCCTACTTCTTGCCCAGCAACCCCAGCGTCGCTGCCGTCATCGCCTCGGTCGCGGTGGCGATCACCACAGGGGCGTCCGGAGCCCAAAAGGGCGAGTGCAGCGAGGGGAGCTGGATCTCTCCCTTCTGGGCGCTGTCCCACTGTGCCTTGGGCACACCGCCAACCCAGAAGATCAGCGACTGCACATTGGCCTTGTCGGCGCGGTAGAACCGGCTGAAATCCTCACCGCCCATCACGCTGGGCACCTCCATCACTTTCTCGCCGAAGCGGGTCTTGAGCCCGGCCATCACCCTGTCAGTGAATTCGGGGGTGTTGTAGGTGGCGGGCGTGTAGGGTTCCTGCACGCTCACCCGCGGCAGCTTGTCCTCGGGCATCCCCGCGGCGATGCCCTCGCCCCTCGCAATCCGTGCGATCCCTTCGAGCAGGTGCGCTCGCGTCGCGTCGCTGTAGCTCCTGACGGTGATCTGGAGCTTCGCCTCGTCAGGGATGATGTTGTGCTTTGAGCCAGCCTGGAAGCTGCCCACGGTTACCACCGCCGAATCTGTAGGATTGAGCTCACGGCTCACCAGCGTCTGCAGCCGCATGACGATGCTCGCGGCGAGCACGACCGGATCCTTGGTGGTGTGCGGATAGGCCCCGTGTCCGCCCACCCCCGGCACCACGATATCGACAGAATCCACATTGGCGAGCGCGAACCCCTTGGTATAGCCTATGAATCCCGCCGGGAACTGCGCCGCGTCGTGGAAGGCGAGCACGTATTCGGGCTTGGGAAAGCGGGTGAAGAGCCCGTCATCGAGCATCGCCTTGGCGCCTTCGCCGATCTCTTCGGCGGGCTGAAGGATCATCACCAGCGTGCCCGACCATTCTGACCGCCGCTTGGCGAGGAGCTGCGCCGTGCCGATCCACGCGGTCATGTGGGTATCGTGGCCGCAGGCGTGCATCACCCCGGTCTCGATCCCCGTCGCCGGCACCGCGCGTTGCTTGGACGCGTAGGGGAGCCCGGTCTGTTCGATCACCGGCAATCCGTCCATGTCGGCGCGCAGCAGCACGACCGGGCCGGGGCCGTTCTTCAGCACTGCGACCACCCCGGTCTTGCCCACGCCCTCCGTCACCTCGAACCCCAAGGCCCGCGCACGAGCGGCGAGTTTCTTCGACGTTTCAACCTCTTGGAACGACAGCTCGGGGTGAGCGTGGAGGTCCTTGTAGAGATCGACCAGCGCCGGCAGATCAGCAGCGACAGCATCGCGCAGATTGTCCGCCTGCGCCGGCATCGCGCCCAGTGCGAGCACACTCGCCCCTGCCAGAATCCGAGTGATGTGCATTGCCCTGTCCTCCCGTGTAGGCACCCATCATGGCACAGCGCCGCGCCGGGGGAAACGGTAGGACTTGCTACGGGTCGGTGGTGCCCCTGGCCAGACTCGAACTGGCACTTCTTTCGAAACTCGATTTTGAGTCGAGCGCGTCTACCAATTCCACCACAGGGGCGCCCGGAGCGGAGAACCGGGCTGTTAGCTCGGGTTCGACCAAGCTTCAATCCCGTTCACCCCTCCAGCGCCAATGTTTCACGTGGAACAGAGCCAAAACATCGTTTTGGAGGGGGTCTAGAGGGGGTCTAACAGGGGTCTAAGGGGAGTCCAGAGCGATCCAAGACCGCGCGAGCCCTTATCTGAGCGCACCGGCCAACAGCTTGTGAAGCTTGGAATGCAGCCCGTCATTCGCCGCCAAGATCTGCGCCGCATGGATCGGCTCTGAACGCCCGCGGAAATCGCTGACGAACCCGCCCGCCTCACGCACCAGCAGGCAGCCGGCGGCTGTGTCCCATTCCGAAAGGCCGCTTTCCCAGAACCCGTCAAACCGGCCCTGCGCCACGTAGGCGAGATCGAGCGAGGCCGCGCCAAACCGGCGGATCCCCGCCACTTCCGGGCCAATCGCGCCAAAGATGCGGCTCCATTCGGCAAAGTCGCCGTGGCCGAAGAACGGCATGCCTGTGGCCACCAACGCATCGCCGAGACGCGAACGGGCCGAGACGCGCAGGCGCGCATCCTGAAGCCACGCCCCGCGCGATTTTTCCGCCCAGAAGGTCTGGTCGGTGATCGGCTGATAGACCACGCCCGCGACCACATCGCCCCAGCCCTTCCCGTCGGCGCGCGGTTCCTGCGCGGCGATGGAGATGGCGAAATGCGGGATGCCGTGGAGGAAATTGCTGGTGCCATCGAGCGGATCGACGATCCAGCGCGGCATGCCGGGATCGCCCTCGATCACGCCGGCTTCTTCCATGACGAAGCCCCAGCCCGGACGGGCCGCGAGCAGTTCGTCATAGAGCGTGCGTTCGGCGCGGATGTCCGCCTTGCTGACGAAATCGGCCGGGCCCTTGCGGCTGACCTGCAGATGCTCGACTTCGCCGAAATCGCGCCGCAAACGCCCGCCCGCCTTGCGCGCGGCGCGCTCCATGACGCGAATGAGGCCGGAAATAGCTGCCATTGCTTACTCTCTGCCGCTCGTCCCGCTGGAGGACGATCGCGCGGCGCTGGTGTGTGCGAATGCGGTCAACAGGAAAAAGGGTCTGTGCCCCCTCAGCCCGCCTTGCCGACGTAGGCCTGCTCATACACGTCGACGATGATGCGCGTGCCGCTGCCGATGTGCGGCGGCACCATGATGCGCACGCCGTTGTCGAGGATCGCGGGCTTGTAGCTCGACGAGGCGGTCTGCCCCTTCACCACCGCGTCCGCCTCAACGATCGTGGCTTCGATCTGCGAGGGCAGTTCGACCGAGATCGGCTTTTCGTCCCACAGTTCCAGCGCAACCTGCATCCCGTCCTGAAGGAACGGACGCGCATCGCCGAGCAGATCGCCTGGAAGCGTGATCTGTTCGTAGGTGTCGTTGTCCATGAACACGAGGTCTTCGCCCTCGGCATAGAGGAACTGGAAGTCCTTGGTGTCGAGCCGCACACGCTCAATCGTGTCGGCGCTGCGGAAGCGCACGTTGGTCTTGCGGCCATCCTGCAGGTTCTTCATTTCGACCTGCATATAGGCCCCGCCCTTGCCCGGCTGGGTGTGCTGGATCTTGGCGACTTT
>JAIYAL010000208.1 GCA_027489095.1 Erythrobacteraceae bacterium | reverse complement strand
CCGTCTGGCGTTAGCCAGCCAAGGCATAGGACAGGTGGCCGAGTGGTTTAAGGCAGCGGTCTTGAAAACCGCCGTAGGTGCAAGCCTACCGTGGGTTCGAATCCCACCCTGTCCGCCAGCTTTGCGGACCTTCAGGTCGGCGAAGATGGCGGATTGCGGCGAGGTGGACGGCCCCCTGTTCGACCCGGAGCGGCGCAGCCGCGCAGGGCGGCCGGAGCGCAGCGCAGGCCAATCCCACCCTGTCCGCCGGTCGCTCAGCCCCGCTCAGGCCGGTTTGCCGGACGCATTACGCCGACGATGATCGGGCAACCTTCCTCGTCTTCCGGCACGGTGTGATCCGTGACGGTGACTGACTGGTCGACGATGGTGATCGTCTTCAGCCGCGTGCTGATCCCGCAAGGTTCTTTGAACGCGAGGGTGTAAGTTCCCGGCACAAGATTGGTGAAGGCGTATTGGCCGGATTTGCGGTCCAAGGTGCGTCGCTGCTTCTTGCCCCCATCCGAGCGCAATTCGATCATTCCTGCGAGGTAGGGATTGAGCTCTCCCGAAATCGCGTAGCGCGGGGTCTCCTGATCCGGCACGGTCTGGCATGCGGCTGTTGCAAGCGCGAGAGAAGCCCCGGCCGCGGCGATCATCCGCCGCCCCGCGCTCGCCCCGTCCGGCTTCAAGGTGATGACCCTACCGCGACCAATCTCGGCGCGAACGCAGACTTCGTCCTCGTCCGCCAGCAAGGCGGCTGCTTCATCAAAGGTCAGCGCGGCCAGATCGTGGATGATCTTGTCGCAACTTGCACAATGCCGATTGCATCCGCGCGGGGCCATCGCCTCCCACGGCTCGCTGCAGGGTTCGGGAAACTCGACCTCCAGATCGTCCATAACCTGCCCTCCCCATTCTTCGGGGAAGATAGCACGCGCGGCGCCGCGCTGACTAGAAGTGGATCGCCCGCCCATAAGCGTCGAGGACGCTTTCATGCATCATCTCCGACAGCGTCGGGTGCGCGAAGGCGGCGCATTGTGGTGCGGTGGACGGACCCATGTTCGACCCGGAGCCGCACCGCGACGGAGGGCGGCCAGAGCGAAGCGCAGGCCAATCCCACCCTGTCCTCCAGCACTCTGCGCCAACCCGTGCTCACCAGCGGCGCGCAACGTGGTTTAGTCTTCTCCGCCATCGGGCCAAGCCAAGCGCCGCGCGCTTTTCTTTCCAGGGCATCCTCGCAAAGCTCGGAAAACTCCGCAGGAGCCGCTGTCCGGCAGCCGCCCAGCCTTTCAACCGATCGTCGAGTGCTTCGGTCATAACAGGAGAGAGAGCTTGCGGTGACGTCCGTGCCGCCTGCACCAGCGCCGCGACCGGCGCGTATGTCGTCATGTCCCGTTGCAATGCCGCAGCCATGGCAACGGCGTAGTGGCGCTCGCCGTCCGGCTGAGCGCGATGCAGGGCGATGTCCTGAAGCAGCCGCAGTCCTACAATTCGGAACGCGTATCCGCGGTCATGCAACTGCGCGTGTGCCATGGCGATGAGCAAGCGGTCCTCGGGGGCGGGTACCCTGACGCGCCCCCGGCCAAGGGACACCTCCTGCGCGTTGCGCAGGATCCTTCCCTCATCGAGAGCGCCTGCATACCGCCCCGCGATCATCCGGCGGTGCAGCTCGATTCCGTAGCCCTCGACCGGATGTTCAGCCATCCCCAATTGGTGATCGACCTGTTTCGCCAGACCCATGAACCGGAAACCCTGCGTTAGCAGGACCTCGCGCGCTGCCAGGAGCTGCGTTTCGTCGGGAAGCAGGATGTCGAGATCGCCGATCAGCCGTTCGCCGGGGTCGCTCAGCATTGGGGTCGCCAGCAGGCTCGCCCCCTTGATGAGCACTGGCGCGAGGCCGGCATCGCACAACCATTCGGCTGCCTGTGTCAGGCCTGCCGTCATCCGTTCGTTGCGCTCACGATTGAGAAAAAGCACCGCGGCCAGATAGTCTGCGGTCGGTTGCGGCACCCAGTCCTTGTTCGCGAGCTTGCGCGCCAAGCCAGGCGTCGCGGCATGATAGCTGGCAGCCTCAAGCGCGAGACTCCAGTCGAAGCCAGTTGGCGGGGCTTGTGGTTCGTCCGCAACAAGCCAATGGGCGAGCCAGCCATAAGCGACCGACCGCTTCAAGCGGCGTGTCCTTGCAGGATCTCTCGCAGCGCATCATCGACGCGGGCCGGCATATTGTAGCGGATCATGAAGCAAGGCAGCTGCTTCAGCCATGCCGTAAAGTCGGCGATCCGCGCGGGCGTCAGCGGGTAGCCGATCCACAAACGGTCGCGGGCAAGCTCTGCCAGCGCATCAAGGGGCCTTAGCGGCGTGAGCCGGTTGTCGCCGCCCGGGTCATAGCGAGGCATTACGAGCGCGCGGAGCCTCACCGGCGCTGCCACGCACTGGTTCTGCGGGACGGATAGCAGGCGCGTGTCGAGCCCCTTCGCGATCCGGCGCTGCGCTGCCGCCAGAGCACCCGGCCAGGCCTGATCGACAATCTCCAGGCTGCCCGGTTTGACCGAGATCGCAGTCGGCCACGGCGCGGCGGCCCCATCCGGCAGGATTGCGAGCAGATCGTCAGCGAGATAGGAATATCCGCGCGCCAGTAGCAGCGCAGTCAGCGTCGACTTACCCGATCCCGAAGGTGCCGGCAGCCCGATCGCGCCATCGCCCAGAGCCACTGCAGCGCCATGCATGATGGCTCTCCAGTCCGGGTGACCATGGCGGATGTCAAGACAGGCCTGGTAGATCGCGCCCTGCAGCAGATCAGGCTCGTGCGTGCGCAGGATTTCCCTGCCCTCGACGATCAGCGCCTGCACGCCGCCTCCCGATGGTAGGATCGCGATCCGGTGCGCCGTCCCATCGGCAGACTTACGCGCTTCAGGCAGGATCATGCGAAGCCATTCCGCCTGTTGCGCCTCGGCCGAAATGGCGAGGTCAAGGCCGCACAGGCTGGCGTTCCAGCAGACGGGACTGAACGGCGGCGTAGCCAGCGGGGGCGATTCAGGTGAGTTATCGGGAGATGGGGGCTCGTGCCACAGCCGAATAAGGTCATTCGCCGCCTCTCCGGCAAGTCGCCCTTGCGCGGCCGCGATGTCCTCGACCAGAGTGATCGGATCGTGTCCTTGTGCAAGGGCGTACCACAAGGCGGCGGCGAGCGCATCGAAGACGCGCATCGTGCCAGCGTTGTCGAGCGTGATCAGGCCATCCTCGAAGTCGATCGCCCTCAGATGCGCAGGAGGAAAAGGGCGAAGCAAGCTACACCGGTCTCTTTCATATCAAGGTATCGATTGCTATCATATGTTATTTGACGATTCGCGCGTCTGGCGGGCGCCTGATTGGAGAAACGCGTGGAAAACCCCGAACAGTCGGACAATGGTGAAGCCTCTTCACCCTCAGCGCTTGACCGGCGCGTCGCGCTCCAGAAGCTTGCTTTTCATGGCGCGGTCACGGCGCCGATGATGCTTGCGGTGCTCACCTCCGAGAAGGCCGCATGGGCAAGCGGCGGCGGCGGAGGCGGCGGCAGTAGCGATATATAGGGCGATGCCCCTGCGCCTTCGGCACAGGAGCCGTTTGGCCAGTTGCGCTGCACCACGCGGTCCGCGCGCGCGGCAAGCTTACAGACGGCAGGCCGACGGCTCCTGACCCGCCAAAGCCTCTGCTGGCGTGGCGTAGGTCGCCCGTGCTTCAGAAGTGGATCGCGCGCCCATAAGCGTCGAGCACGCTTTCGTGCATCATCTCGCTCAGCGTCGGGTGCGGGAAAATGGTCTGCATCAGTTCCGCCTCGGTCGTCTCGAGCACCTTGCCGACCGTGTAGCCCTGGATCAGCTCGGTCACTTCGGCGCCGATCATGTGCGCGCCCAGCAGCTCGCCGGTCTTGGCGTCGAAGATCGTCTTGATGAAGCCTTCTGCCTCGCCCAGCGCAATCGCCTTGCCGTTGCCGATGAAGGGGAAGTTGCCGACCTTAAGCTGGTAACCGGCGTCCTTGGCCTTGGCCTCGGTGAGGCCGACGCTGGCGATCTGCGGGTGGCAATAGGTGCATCCCGGGATTGCGAGGCGGTTGAGCGGATGCGGGTGAACGTCTGTGTTGCCCAGCTCCTTGGCGATGGCCTCGGCGACGGTGACGCCCTCATGGCTCGCCTTGTGCGCCAGCCACGGCCCCGGCGTGCAATCGCCGATGGCCCAGAGCCCGGCAGACTTGGTGCGCCCATAGGGATCGAT
>JAIYAL010000129.1 GCA_027489095.1 Erythrobacteraceae bacterium | reverse complement strand
GCCGGGATCATCGTCCCCTTCACCTGGGGGATCCTCGCGCAGCATATCCTGATCGGCATCGGGCTTGCAGTCGGAGCCTGGTTCGCTCTGCGAAAAGCCAAGGCCGGGCGCTCCGCCTCCTGGGTTCGCCATGCCGCCTATTGGTATCTGCCGCCGGGACTGACCGGTCTCAAGGCAACGCCGCCCTCCCATTGCCGCGTGCTGGCAGGCTGAGGAGCGCACCCCATGCTCACCGATGTCGCCCACGAGCGCACACAGAAGCTGCTGCGCCAGCGCAACATGTTCGCAATGACCAGTGCTGCGCTCGCGGTCCTTTTCGCAGGCGCTGCCAGCCTTGTCGCCACCCGCGAGCGCGAAGTCATGCTGGTGCCGACCACCCGTACGCCGCTCGTCATTTCGAGCGCGGGGGTCTCGGCTGAGTACCTCGAGTTCGTGACTCGCGATGTCGCGCTCGTTCTTCTCAACCGCAGCCCCGAAGGGCTCGACTACTGGATGGCGCAGATCCTCGCGCTCGCCGATCCGGCGCAGCGCGGCCGTCTCAAGGCCGAGCTCATGCGGATCGTCGAGGAACAGCGCGGATCCGAAGTCACCCAGGCTTTCGTGATCAGCAAGCTCGAGGTCGATCCCCGCGCACTGACCTCCGAAGTCAGCGGTACGCTCAAGACCTTCGTCGGCGAGCAGGTGATTTCGAGCGAGGAGCGCCGCTTCCGCTTTGACTGGACCTACCGCGGCCTGCGCCTCGCGCTGTCCGGGTTCGCGGTGGTTCCCCCACCCCATCCGGCTGATGCCCCCACCCCATCTTCAACGGAGTCCCACTGATGCGCGGATCTCTTCCCGCGAGGCCAAGACGCCTCGCCCTGCTCACGGCGCTCGCCGCAACTGGCCTCGCCTGTCCGGCTCTCGCCGACCAGTTCAAGCAGACCGCCGATGGCGGCACGATTGCCTGCGAGGTCTCGGCACACGAGCTGACCCGCTTTGCGCTCGCCGGCGACGCCTTCGCCAGCGTCTCGAAGATCGGGACCGGCACGCCCTATAACGACTTTGCCGTCTCGAACGAGCCGGTGCGCGGCGACATCTATGTGTCGGTGCCCGAGGTCTATGCGGGCTCGCGGATCAGCTTCTTTGCCACCACCAAGAAGGGCTACGTCTACAAGTTCGCCTGCCCGATCCGCCCGATCGAAGCGCAGCAGGTCTTTGTGACCAACCCGGCAATCGCCAAAGACGATGCGAGCAATTGGGAGAAGGCGACGCCGGTCGAGACGAGCGCCGTGCGCCTTGTCCAGGCTATGGCCGCCGAGACGCAGGTGCCGGGTTTCTCAGTGCGGCAGCCCGCCAGCCTTCCCGCCCGTGCCGGGGACATCGAGGTCCAGCTGATCGCTGAATATCGCGGCGTCAGCCTTGCCGGCAAAGTCGTGCGCCTCGCCAACCGCGGCAATACGCCTGCCACGCTTGCAACCCGCGATCTCGCGCCGCTCGGCACGATTGCGGTCGCCATCAACAGCCCGTTGCTCGCGCCGGGCGCCTCCACCACCGCCTGGATCGTCGGGCCGAACGGGGACAACGGCCATGACTGAGAACATGCGCGATGAGCAGCCGCCTCGGAGCCAGAAGGCAAAGGACGAAGTCGGTAGCGCCGAGCTTCTGTCAACACTCAACGCCAGCACCCGGCGGCGTCAGAACCTGCTGCTGGGCGGTGTCGCTGCAGTGCTCCTCGCCGGTGCGGCGTGGTTTCTTCTCGGAACCGATAGCAGCAACAAGGCGGGCACCGACAAGACCAGCGTCGATACATCCGGGCTCGTCAACCGCGACCTATCGGAGCGCGAGTTCGTCACCATGTTCGGCAACCGGCTCGATGCCGTGGCCCGCGCGCAGAAGGAGCTGAAAGACGCCGCCGTCCCGCGCAGCGAAGTCGACGAGCAGATGGCTGCACTCAAGGCCGAGAACGAGGCCATGCGCACCAACGGCCAGGCCGCTATCGATGCGGTCTCTGCCGAGAACGCGCAGCTCAAGAGCCAGCTGGCGAACACGCCGACGCCTGCCGCAGCGCCGCCGATCCCGGCCTATGGTCCGCGCGGCGGCAGTTACGATGCGCGGGGGATTCCCGCTGCGGGCAGCAATGTCGACGGGCTCGGCGGTGCGCCGGGCGAAGGCCCGGCCACGCCCAGCGCCGAGGTTAAGCTGATGAGCTTCACCGCCGACAAGGGCGGTGCGGGCCTCAAGGTTTCGCGAGCCGAGACGCCGCCGCTCGTGGTCGAGGACTCGCCTGAGTACCTGCCGCCCAATTCCTATGCGCCGGCGCGCGTGATCGTCGGCGTGGATGCCTCGGCAGGCGTTGCCAGCCAGACGGATCCTCTGCCCGTGGTGCTCCGCATCACAGGCCCTGCCCGTTCGGTCCTGCAGAACGGCAAAGTCCTGACGACACGGATCGAAGGCTGCGTGGTCAATGGCGCCGCGCGCGGCGATCTCTCCTCCGAGAAAGTCTACGTGAAGCTCGCCCGCATGACCTGCGACCAGCCTGGCGGGCGCGTCGCGGTGAGCGAGGTCAAAGGCTTCATCAGCTTTGCCGGCAAGTCGGGCGTGCGCGGCCGCGTTGTAAGCCGCGAGGGCAACCTTGTGACGCAGGCACTGCTTGCCGGGATCATCGGCGGGTTCGGGCGCGGGTTCTCCGCCAACGCGAACAGTGTCTTCTCGAACCAGCGCACCACCGCGAACGGTACCCCGGCCAAGCTCTCGGCCGGCGAGATCTTCGGCGGCGGGCTCGGCCAGGGCGCAGGCGAGGCCGCCGATACGGTCAGCAAATACCTGATCGAGCGCGCCGAACAGTACCAGCCCGTCGTCGAGATGCCGACCGGCATCGATGTCGAGATCGTGTTTCTCGACGGCGTCTTCGTGAGGAACAG
>JAIYAL010000124.1 GCA_027489095.1 Erythrobacteraceae bacterium | reverse complement strand
CTGAAGCTCGCCAAGGACAAGGCCGCGCTCCTGAAAATGGACATGGAAATGCTCAAGCGGCAGGTCAATGTCGGCTTCTCGGGCGGCGAGAAGAAGCGCGCCGAGATGGTGCAGATGGGCATTCTCGACCCCGCCTTCGCGGTGCTGGACGAGACGGATTCCGGCCTCGATATCGACGCACTGCGGATCGTCGGCGCGGGCATCAACGCGATCATGCGCAGCCCCGACAAGGCCGTGCTCCTCATCACCCACTACCAGCGCCTGCTCGACGTCGTGGCGCCCGACAAGGTCAGCATCCTTGCGGGCGGTCGCATCGTCGAGACCGGCGGGCCGGAACTCGCCCTCAGGCTCGAGGCCGAGGGCTATGACGTGGTGATGGCGTGATGAGCCTGATCGTCGCAACCCTGGCGCTTGCCGCGGCCCAGCCTGCGGCCGAACAGCCTGCCTAGACCGAGACCGAGATCGTGGTGATGAGCAACAAGCTGCGCGACTGGCGCGGCTCGTGGCGGGTGCGTGATGGTGCGGTGAAGTGCAAGACCAAGCGTTCTACCCGTGACCGCGAGATCGATGCAGTCGGGTGCAATGCGCTGGTCATGTGCATGGCGCCGTTCGTCCCGCAATGGCAGGAAATCGAAGACGCAAAGCTGCCCAAGGCCGAGCTGGAAAGTCGGCTGAATGGCCTGTTGCAATCAAAAAACCTGGGGGACTGCTTCCGCACGGCTCGCGAGCAAGGCATTGCAGCGCTGGTTGCCACACGCAGGAGCAAGCGGGCATGACCACCGCGACCCTCCCCACCCTCCCTTTGCCAACACGCCGCGACGAGGCATGGCGCTATGCCGATATGGACGCGGTGGCACGGCTCGGCGTCAAGGCGCTTGATCAGTGGAAGGACATCACCCTCGCACCCCACGAAGTCCGGCGGCACGCGATGGTGGTAGGCTCAGCCACGCCCGAATTGCACCGCATCCGCCTCGCCATCGGCGAAGGCGCGCGGGCGGAGCTGTTCGTGACCAACGCGGGCGCGGATTACACCCGGGTCGAGGTTGAAGTGCGGCTCGCCAAGGGTGCGCATTTCGAGTTCGGTGGCGTGACCATCGGCGGAGCAGGTGTCACGCGCGAATTCGTCACGCAGGTTGTCCATGCCGAACCTGAGGCGACCTCCAACCAGACGATCCGCGCGGTGCACTGGGACGGGGCGATCGGAAACTTCCTCGGCGAGATCAAGGTCGCGCGCCATGCGCAGAAGACGGACGCCGCTCAGGACTTCAAGGGCCTGCTGCTGGAGGCAGGCGCAAGCGCCAATGCCGTCCCGCAGCTCGAAATCTTCGCCGATGATGTGAAGTGCGCCCACGGCGCCACCGTCGGCGCGCTCGATGAGGCCGCGCGCTTTTACATGATGGCGCGCGGGCTCGATCCGCAGGCGGCGCAGCGGCTGCTGGTGCAGGCCTTCATCGGCGATGCCTTCGTGGCGCTGGAGGACGCGGGCGAGCGCGAGACGCTGCTCGATGCCGCGCTGGCGGCGCTGGAGGGGGCCAAGCTGTGAACGCCCCCGTGACCTTCGCCACGCTCTCCGACCTTCGCGTCGACTTCCCCGGCATGGTCACCCATGACGGCACACCGTGGCACTACCTCGACACCGCCGCGACCGCGCAGAAGCCGCGCGCCGTCATCGACGCCATGGCGCGCGCGCTGGGCGAGGATTACGCGACGGTCCATCGCGGGGTCTACACCCGTTCGGCCGAGATGACGCTGGCTTACGAGGCGGCGCGGCGCACCGTCGCCACGTTCATCGGCGGGCATGAGGACGAGCTGGTCTTCACCCGCGGCGCGACTGAGGCGATCAACCTTGTCGCGCAGACCTGGGGCCGGGCGAACCTCAAGCCGGGTGACCGCATCCTCCTCTCGCAGGCCGAGCATCATTCGAACATCGTGCCCTGGCAGATGGTCGCGGACGAAGTGGGCGCGGTGATCGACGTCTGCCCGCTGACGCATGACCATCAGATCGATCTCGACGCTGCCGGGGCGATGCTGACCGAGGCGCACAAGCTGGTCGCCCTCGGCCATGTCTCCAACGTCACCGGCGCGCTGCTGGACGCGCCCCGCGCTGCCGCGCTTGCACACAAGGTCGGCGCGAAACTGCTTCTCGACGGATGCCAGAGCGCACCGCATATGGTGGTCGATGTCGCGGCGCTTGATTGCGACTTCTACGTCTTCTCCGCTCACAAGCTCTACGGCCCGACCGGGATCGGGGCGCTGTGGGCGAGGAAGGCGCTGCTCGCCGAGATGCCCCCCTATCAGGGCGGCGGGGCGATGATCGACCGCGTGACCTTTGCCAAGACCACCTATGCCAGCGGGCCACAACGCTTCGAGGCCGGCACGCCCGCGATCACCGAGGCCATCGCTTTCGCGGCTGCGGCCGACTATGTCAGCGCCATTGGCCCGCAGCGCATCCACGCGCACGAACAGGCGCTGGTCGCCCGTCTGCGCCGCGAACTCGGGGCGATGAATGACGTGCGCCTGTTCGGCCCCGCCGACAGCGCCGGGATCGTCAGCTTCGCCATTGACGGCATCCATCCGCACGATCTCGGCACGATCCTCGATGAGGCGAATGTCGCGATCCGCGCCGGGCACCACTGTGCCCAGCCACTGATGGACTATCTCGGCGTTCCCGCCACCGCGCGCGCCAGCTTCGGGCTCTATTCGAGCCAAGCGGATGTCGACGCACTGCTCGCCGGAATCGCCCGGACCCGCAAGATTTTTGGAAGAGGATGAGAGCCATGGACAGCTCTGCGGATCACACCGACATGACCGACCACAAGCCGCCACGCGCCCGTGTCGAGGACGCGGTCGATACCGACGCCCCGCGCACCCGTGACTATCTCGATGGCTTCCTCGCCGCCAAGCCTGCCACCGATGTCGTCGGCGGGGAGGGCAGCGACTTGCAGGCCGACGTTATCGCGGCGCTGCGCGAGATCTTCGACCCGGAAATTCCGGTCAACATCTACGATCTCGGCCTGATCTACGGCGTCGAGGTGGATGACAACCGCGACGCGACCGTCACCATGACGCTCACCACCCCCCACTGCCCGGTGGCCGAGACCATGCCGGGCGAGGTCGAGCTGCGCGTCATGTCGGTACCGGGGATCCGCGATGCCGAGGTGGTGCTGGTGTGGGAACCCGCCTGGGGCCCGCACAAGATGAGCGACGAAGCACGGCTCGAGCTGGGGATGCTGTGAACGCCACCGCCATCCTTGCTACTGGCCTTACCATCGGCCTTGCCGACTATGGCGACGCGCGCGACGCGGCGGATGTCGTGGCGCTGCTCGATGCCTATGCGCGCGACCCGATGGGCGGAGGCAGTCCGCTGGCCGGTGACGTCAAAGCGCGGCTGGTGGACGATCTGGCAGCCAACCCCCACGCCTTCTCCATGCTCGCGCGTGCAGGCGACAAGGCGGTCGGCCTTGCCAACTGCTTCATGGGCTATTCGACGTTCGCTGCCGCGCCGCTGGTCAACATCCACGATTTCGCGGTCCTGCCCGGTCACCGCGGCGCAGGCATCGGCAAGGCGCTGATGGCGGCAATCGAGACCGAGGCCTTGAAGCGGGGCGCGTGCAAGATCACATTGGAAGTATTGAGCGGCAACCATCCGGCGCGGCGGCTCTACGCCGCCTGTGGCTATGGCGATTACCAGCTCGACCCCGCTTCCGGGCACGCGCTGTTCTGGCAGAAGAGGCTGACATGACCGAGACGACCACAACTGCCCGCCCCGCGCCCAAGGCTGCCGTCACTCTGACGGCCAGCGCCGAGGCGCGCGTCGCCGAGCTGATGAGCAAGGCCCCGGAAGGCGCTATCGGCGTCAAGCTCTCGACCCCGCGCCGCGGCTGCTCGGGCCTCGCCTATTCGGTCGACTACGTCACCGCCGAGGCGAAGTTCGACGAGAAAATCCCGACCCCGGGCGGCGTGTTCTATATCGACGGGGCCAGTGTGCTCTACCTGATCGGCAGCGTGATGGACTGGCGCGAGGACGACTTCACCGCCGGCTTCGTGTTCGAGAACCCCAACGCCAAGGGCGCCTGCGGCTGCGGCGAGAGCTTCATGGTGTGAGCGCCCCTTCACGGGGCCGCCTTAATCTTCCGCAGTGAGGCGCGCGATGAGCCGGCTTTCCAGTTCGTCAACCTCGCCGTCCGCTTCGACCATGCGATCGAGCCATTCCTTCTCGAAGTCGTCGATCTTCTCGCCTTGGGTCGCGAGCGCTGCGAAGTCGGTACCTGCAGGGCGCTTCTTGCCGAACACCTTGCCGAAGTGGTTCGCCACTTTGGGCGCTTCACGCGCCACACGGCCCATGAAGCGGCCGACGTTGGCGCGGTTATCGGCGATGAAGGCCTCAAGCTCCAACTTGCGCGCGTGGCTGACCTGCGCGTGGGGCAGGATGAAGCCCTTGAGATAATTTGCCACCCCGTCGATGAACAGATCATCCCACTCCGCAGCGTTCTCCTCGGCGAGCGTTTCATCCTTCAGCCGGAACAGCATTTCGGCGTCGAGGCGGGTGACGGCAGCCGGGCCATGGCCACCGGCGGAGAAGATCACGCGGCGGATGATCCGGCATTCGGCGGCGCTGATGTGGGTTGCCGACAATTCGCCGCCGCAGCGGGTCGGGCCGGTACCGCTCAGCACCGCGCGCTCGACCTCGCACAGCACGTAATTCTTGAGCCGGTCGGGGGTGTTCTCGGCGCGCTCGAGAATGCGCACCAGGGTTTCGAGCTCGGCCATGCTCTCGACCCGGCCGTCGCGGTCGACCTGGTCGATCAGCCACGCTGCCTCCTCGTCCGAGCATTGCAGGCGCGGCTCGCTGCCGTTGAGCGTGAATTCGCCGATCGCTTCGACGAAGAAGTCGACCCACTCGTTGCTGCGCTCATTCAGGGCGGCATTGAGCGCGAACAGCGCCTCGGCCTCGGCGCGGGTGATGATCCCGTCGCCCCAGCCTTCGCGGCGCAGCGCGAGGATGCCCTCGGCGGTGATCTGCCCGTCCGCAGCGGCGGTCTCGGCGATGGCGATGAACTGCGTGGTCATGCGGCGTCTGGTCCCCTGAACATACCTCGCGGAGGGGCATGGCACAGACAGACTTAAGGGCACGTTACCGCTGTTCGAGCTCGCGGATGCAGGCCTCCGGATCGGCCGGCGCACCGCCCTGCCGCAACCGGGCCTCGACATGGGTGGCGGTCGGCGCCGCCCCAGCGCCGAGCGGGTAGAGGAAAATGTCGAGCACGCAAGCGGGCCCGGTGAACTGGAGCTTGTGCGCATCGCCCTCCGCAAGATCGATACGTGGGCTGCCGAAGCGCGTGGTGAGCGCCGCAGCGGGCGAGCCGATAACACCGCCCAGGCCCTGCGACGCCATCACCTCGGGCGCGGTGACCATCTTGCTGCGTGCCGGGCCCGCGTGAGAGATGGAGGGCCGCGCCGAAGCCGAAGCCACGCGCAGCGCGCCTGCTCCCCCGCCCGCTCCCCCGCTTGCGCAGCCGACCAGCGCGGCGCCGAGCAACGCCAGACCCGCATTCCAGCCGTTCCTCATGTCCCCCGATGCTCCCCCAGCCGCCGTAGCACCAGATGGGCGCCCGCCGCCGCGCCGATAAGCGGTGCCGCGAGGTTCGCCAAGGGGACGAGCATGAGCCCGGCGACGCACAGGCCAAGCAGCACCCGCTCGGTTCGCGGCACCGGGTTCGCGGCTTCCTCGCCCGCACAATGCCGAAGCCACGCCATGTCGGTGAGCTCGCGTCCCAGAAGCGCCCCGTTGACCCCCAGCAGCACCAGCGCCGGGCCGATGGCGGTGAAGGCCAGCAATGCCGCCAACGGCAGCGCCAGCAGGTTGTAGCCAACTGCGCGCATCAGCCCCTTGACCGAATTGGCGAGATCGCGCCGGAACGGCAACGGCCGTGCTTCGGCTGCTCGGGCAGGATAGTGCCGCGCCTCGACCGCCGCGACGACCGCATCGGCGAAGAATTGCAGCACCGCTATCGCGACCACCCGAAACAATAACCAGGCGGCGAACGGCACCAGCAGCACGGCCGCAACCCCCGCCCATTCTTCAGCAATGCCGGTTCGCTGCGCCGCCTCAGCCAGACCGATATAAAGGCCAACGCCGAGGCCGACGAAAATCAGCAGAGTGATCGCGATGCTCTTCACCGCAACCCCGAGCACAGCGGAGTCACCGAGCTGGCCACAAGCCTTGAGGATCGCTGCTGGCACGGCGGACATGCGCCATCCGATGCGGGCCGCGCGGCCCCAAGTCAACGCACGCTGCCACGCTCGCACACAGATGCTTGGCGCGGGCGGCGAAGACGGCTAGGCGCGCGTCCAATCATCACCCCCCGAGGAAACCCGCTGTGCCCGCAAACAATCCGCCCCGCTACGACGTTATCGCCATCGGCAATGCCGTGGTCGACGTTATCGCCTCCTGCGAAGAGGAGCTGATCGAGGAACTCCAGCTCAACCGCGGCGGGATGACCCTGATTGACGAGGCGCGTGCCGACGAACTCTACGAGGCGATGCCCCCTGCGCGCGAGATCTCCGGCGGTTCGGCGGCGAACACGTTGGCGGGCCTTGCCACACTGGGCCTGCAATGCGCCTTCATCGGACAGGTAGCCGATGACCAGCTCGGCAAGGTGTTCCGCCACGACATGCGCGCCACCGGGATCGATTTCGATACGCCCGCGCGGCCCACCAGCGACAAGGACTCCGAACCCGCCACCGGCCGCGTGCTGATCTTTGTCACCCCCGATGGCGAGCGGACGATGAACACCTTCCTTGGCGCCGGGCAATTTCTGCCCGCCGCCGCCCTCGACGAAGAGCTGATCGCTTCGGCTGCGATCCTCTATCTTGAAGGCTACCTGTGGGATCCCGAAGAGCCCCGCCGCGCCATGCGCCGCGCCATCGAAGTCGCGCGCGATGCCGGCCGCAAGATCGCCTTCACGGCCTCTGAAAGCTTCGTGATCGAGCGGCACGGCGACGATTTCCGCAGCATGATCGAAGAAGGGGTCATCGACATCCTGTTCGTCAACGAGACCGAACTGGCGACGCTGACCGGCGAGGACGACTTCGAGACCGGCCTTGCCGCGCTCGCCGGCAAGGTTCCGGTGCTTGTCGCCACCCGTTCCGAAAAGGGCGCGGTCGCCATCGCGCATGGCGAGCGGGCCGAAGTGGCTGCGGTGCCGGTCACCAAGGTCGTCGATACGACCGGCGCAGGCGACCAGTTCGCCGCCGGGTTCCTGTCGGGCCATGTCAAGGGCGAGCCGCTTGAGCGTTGTCTTCAGCGCGGTGCGATCTGCGCCTCGGAAGTGATCTCGCACTACGGCCCGCGTCCCGAGGCGGACATGCAGGCGCTGATCGCCGAGCATCTGTGAGCCTGTGGGGAGGGTGACGATGGGAAAGAACGCGCGCGCATTCTAGCGCCGCTCTGGCCCGGTAGGAAAGTCCCGCGCTCAGGCAGCAGCGCGGGTGCGCCGCATGGGCAGCTTGCCAGCGCCCCAGCCCAGCCACGCAGCCGCCGCTCCGGCAACCACGCCCAGCGCGAGGGTGACGCCCGGCGGGATAGCAGCATAGGCGGCAAAACCCGTGCCCAGGAACGGCATATCGGGAGCAAACCACATCGCGGCTGCCTGCAGGCCCATGAACCCCGCCGCCACCAGCCACGGCGCGCCGTGTTTGCGGTTCATCGCCCACAGCGCCAGCGCGAAGACAATCGCCAGCCCGTCGCTTATCACGATCGTATCGAGCACCTGCCGCGGGCCATCGCTACCGATCACGTTCATCCACGGGAGGTATTCACCGATGATGCGGCTGAACGGGCTTTCGAACAGGATCAGCGGGGTCGCCAGCATGTAGCCCGCATGCAGCTTGAGCTTGTTGCGATGCTTGAGTGCGAGGAAGAACAGCGTCAGGTAGGCCGCGATCGCGATTGCCATCCCGATCCCGAAGGACGGGCCGAGCAGTTGGATCCCGGCGCCAGCATCAGGGGCGACATAACGCGCTGCCGAGACGTTGACGATCATCATGAAGCCGAGGATCAGAAACGGGAACAGCACAAAGCTTGCCAGCCCCATCTGGCGGTGCAGTGCAGCCGCGCGGCGGTGGATCGTCAGGTGCTGCGCGATCAGCAGCGCAAGCCATGTCATCGCCGAAATGGCATGAACATGAAACGCCGCCGGCACCTCGCCCGCCACGGCGAAGTAGCTCGCCCAGAAGCCCGCCATGATGACGAGCAGCACGAAACCGACGAAATAGTGCGCGTGACGATACGGCATCGAGGCCCCCTGTTGCTCGAATTCACCTCCGCTGAGCCTATCACGTTCGTGGGCGTCGGCAAGGCCGGACTGGGAGGGCCCGCGTCACTCGTCCGGCACGTATCCGGCGTTGCGCAAGGTCACCATATAGGCCGCGATCTGGTCGATCTGGGGACGGGTGAGGGTGAAGTCCATGTCCTCGGGGTAGTTGTGGGCCTCGGACAACCAATCAGCGAGCGAGCGTTCCGACAGGCCGGTGCGATTGGCGATGGCGGCAAAGCTGGGCGAGCGCGGGTTGGGCGACAGGAACGGCGGCTCGACCGCGTGGCACCCGCCGCAGGCCGCCTCAACGAAGGCCGGCGCGCGGGCGTCAGGCGAGCGGGCGGTGGGCTTGCCAAGCATCGGCGGCGGGTTGTCGGTGCCGGGCGTCTGGCAGGCGGAGAGCGCCAGCAGGGCGAGCGGGGCGAGGAACAGGAGGCGCTGGGTCATGCAGACCCTATCCGCCTTTCCCGTCACCGCGTCCTTGATCGGGATCAAGTTTGTCGCAAGCCTCTCAACCGGAAAGTCGAAGGGATGACCGCTTCCGGCGAGAGCTGTCGGTAAAGCCCGTGACTGAAAGTGGGTGGGGAGCGGACATTCCGATCCCTCGTCGCCCCGTGCTTGACACGGGGCTCGGCTTGCTTGGATTCGCGCGAAGAGACGGAAAAGCCAAGCCCCGGATCACGTCCGGGGCGACGGCTGGAAGGGATGACCGCAAAGCGGTCGTCATGCGCTGTGGGCGCTCAATTCTGGAGCGGGCGCTTGGCCATGGCTTCGCGCGCCACTTCACGCCAGCCGATATCGCGGCGGCAGAAGCCGG
>JAIYAL010000029.1 GCA_027489095.1 Erythrobacteraceae bacterium | reverse complement strand
TGGGTCGATCAGGCGACCTTCCGCCGGGTGCTGAACTTCGTCGCCGATGGCGGTTACGCGCTCAAGGCCTATGATCGGTTCAAGCGAATTGTGCGAGAAAGATCAGGCGTCTGGCGGCTCGCCCACCCCAATCAGGCGCAGCGGCATCGGATGAACGCCGGGATCATCGTCGATAGCGAGATGCTCACCGTCCGCTTCAAGAACGGCCGCAGCTTGGGCAGGGTGGAGGAGCGGTTCGCCGCGCAGCTTTCCCCCGGTGACACCTTCTTCTTTGCCGGCATGAGCCTTGAGGTCGAGGGGGTGAAGGACATGGATGTGACCGTCCGCGCCGCCAAGAAATCGGCCACCATCCCGAGCTATGGCGGCCTGCGGCTGCCGCTGACGACGCACCTTGCCACCCGCGTTCAGGCGATGCTCGCCGACCGGGCCGGGTGGGCGCGGTTCCCCGATGATGTGCGTGAATGGCTGGAGATGCAGGATTACCGCTCGCAGCTTCCTTCACCGGGCAAGCTGCTGGTCGAAAGCTTCCCCCATGGCGGCAAGCACTACACCGCCTATTACACCTTCGAGGGTTGGAACGCGAACCAGTCGCTGGGGATGCTGATCACCCGCCGGATGGAAGATCGCGGGTTGCTGCCCGGTGGCTTCGTGGCGAATGACTATTGCCTCGCGGTGTGGGGGCTGAAGCCTGTCACTGACCCCGGCCCCCTGTTATCGCCCGATATTCTCACCGACGCGTTCGCCGAGTGGGTCACCGAAAGCCACCTGCTGCGCCGCGCCTTTCGTGAGGTGGCGGTGATCAGCGGGCTGGTCGAGCGGCAGCATCCGGGCACGAGGAAGACCGGCAAGCAGGTCACTTTCTCGACCGATCTGATCTATGACGTCCTCAAGAAATACGAGCCCGATCATGTGCTTATCGAAGCCGCCTGGGCCGATGCGCGGGCGCGGTTGACCGATGTTGGCCGGCTTGCCGACCTGCTTGAGCGATCCGAGCGCGAGCTGGCGCACGTGACCCTTGACCGGGTCTCGCCGCTTGCCGTGCCGGTGATGACCATGATCGGCCGCGAGGCGGTGCCGCAGGGGGGCGCAATCGACGATGAGCTGTTGCTCGAAGCGGAAGGCTTGATCGCCGCCGCGATGCGGCCGGATGCGCCGCTGGAGGGGGATTAGCGCAACCTGCGTTCCTGAAATGTTTCACGTGAAACATCGCCAGGGAGCGCAAAAAAGGGCGCCGCGAACCATCGCAGCGCCCCCTCTAAGCCGGGTCTAACGGGGGTCTAGAGGGGGGCTAGCCCACCCCTAGACGCCCGCAATCACTTTCCGAAGTCGCGGTACTTGTCGTTGCCGACGAAGCCGAACTTGGTCACGCCCGAAGACTTGATGTACTGCAGCACGCGGGCCGACAGCTGGTAGCTGGCGAGCGCCTCGGGCTCGAACTGAAGCTCGGGCTCGACCGCCATGCGGGTCGTATCGGCGAGGGTCGAGATAAGCTGCCCCTCGCTGATCGCCACGCCGTTCCACAGGATCTGCTCATCGGGGGTGAGCACGAGCTTGTTCTTCACCGGATCGATCGGCGGCGGCGTATCGTTCGGCTGCGGCTGCGGAAGGTCGATGTCGACCGAGTGCGTCGCGACCGGGATGGTGATGATGAACATGATCAGCAGAACGAGCAAAACGTCGATCAGCGGCGTCATGTTCATGTCCATCATCGGCTCGCCGTCGAGCTTGCCTCCAGACATACCCATGTCAGTTACTCCTTAAGTTCGCTTGAGGGCGTTAGCCGTTCGGGTCGACCGGGTTCGAGATGAACCCGACGATCGGATAGCCAGCCAGCTGGATGCGGTAGATCGATCCTGCCACGCAGCGCCACGGGGCGTTGACGTCGCCGCGGATGTGGACCTGCGGGATCTTCTCCGGGTCGGACATGAGCGCTTCGGGGCCGCCGGCGCGCTTCACGATCGCGTCGAGACGGTCGAAGGCCATCTTCTCAAGCTCGCCCGAGGTGACGGGCGTGATGTTGTTGAAGTAGACCCGGCATTCGCCCTCGCGTGAGGCACCCTCGAAGCCCGGTTCGCCCGCGCTGCGACCGCCCGCGTCGGTGGTGCTGACGGTGAGCAGCAGGTTTTCGACCTTATCCTTGGACTCGATCGATTCGAACACCGGAAGCTTGAGCTTCTCGATCGTCTGGATCGCCACCGGAACCGCGATGAGGAAGATGATCAGGAGCACCAGCATCACGTCCACCAGCGGCGTGGTGTTGATGTCGGACATTGGGGTATCGGCCCCACCTCCCGTAGAAATCGCCATTGTGAATTCCTAGCCTGTCAAAACATTGACTTGTTGTGCCGTCCCGGTGGCCTGGTGCTTGCGCAACAAGACTGGCCGGGCAGCGGCGGGAGCGATGCGCAAGCGCCGCTCCCGCCGTTTACGCGGGCTTGGCGATCAGGCCTTGGTGGCCGGAGCGGCCGCCGGCTTGGCAGCGGGCTTGGCCGCCGCAGCCGCCACGACCGCAGGCTTCACCGCGCCGTTCGAGTTCATGTAAGCGAGCAGGTCGGTCGAGAAGCTGTTGAGCATCGCCGAGATCCTGCGGTTGCGCGACTGCAGCCAGTTGAACGCGAACACCGCGGGCACCGCGACGAGCAGGCCGATGGCGGTCATGATCAGCGCTTCACCGACGGGGCCGGCGACCTTGTCGATCGAGGCCTGACCGGACAGACCGATATTCACCAGCGCGTTCAGAATGCCCCACACCGTACCGAACAGACCGATGAAGGGAGAGGTGGAGCCGACCGAGGCCAGGAAGGCCAAGCCGCCCTGCAGACGGGCATTCACGGCATCAACCGAACGCTGCAGCGACATGGTGACCCATTCATGCAGGTCGATATGGTCGGTCAGCGAACCGTCATGGTGCTCGGTGGCACGCAGGCCGTCCTCGACAATGCCGCGGAAGGTCGAATTCTCCTTCAGGCGGGTGGCGCCCTCGGCGACCGAGGCGGCAGTCCAGAAGTTCCTCTCGGCGGCAGTGGCTTGCGCCATCAGACGAGACTGCTCAATCAGCTTGACGATCAGAATATACCAGGTGCCGGCCGACATGATGACCATCAGCACCAGCGTGCTCTTGGCGACAAAGTCGCCATGGGCGAGGATGGCCTCCAGACCATACGGGTTGATCGGCTCTTCCGCCGGAGCAGCGGCAGCGGCATCAACCGGGGCGGCGTCAGCGGGGGCTGCCGCGGCGTCGGCCGGGGCAGCGGCAGCGGCGTCGGCAGGAGCCGCGGCGGCCGGGGCCGGCTCAGCCGGCGTTGTGGACTGGGCGAAAACCGGGGCCGACATGGTGACGGCAACGGCAGCGGCGGCGGCGAGGCGGCTGATGCCCGCCAGGGTGAACAGCTTGTTCATCGTAGCTCTGCTTTCAGACTTACGTGTTTCGATTAAGAGTCGATGCGATGGTGATCAGCGCGCATCTTCAAGGCGGAAGGTGAGCGGAACCATGCTCGGAATCCAGGCACCCTGGGGCTTGCCATCGACGGTTGGCGGATCGCACCTCCACCGGCCGCGTTTGGCTTCCTTCATCCAGGCCTGATCCAGGCG
>JAIYAL010000222.1 GCA_027489095.1 Erythrobacteraceae bacterium | reverse complement strand
CGGGCCGCTGCTGTCGAAGCCGTTGAAGAGCAGACCGAATTCGACGTCATCCTGACCGGCGACGGCGGGAAGAAGATCCAGGTCATCAAGGAAGTCCGTGCGATCACGGCACTGGGCCTGACCGAAGCCAAGACCCTTGTCGAAAGCGCGCCGAAGGCCGTCAAGGAAGGCGTCAACAAGGCGGAAGCCGAAGAAATCAAGAAGAAGATCGAAGAAGCCGGCGGCACCGTCGAGCTCAAGTAAGCTTCTTTGCAAGTTTTGCGGGTGTCTTGAAGCACTCGCAGATGGAAGGGCGGCGCCAGCGATGGTGCCGCCCTTTTTTCTTTTGCGCGCAATAATCTGGCGCTATTCGCGGGCTGGGAATCCCAAGGGGGGATTTCCGCAGACAGGGGCATTCCTTAATGAAGTTCAAATACCTAGCGCTCGCTATCGCGGCGGGCGTCTCGCTTTCCGGCTGCGCTACCGTGATGAACGGCACCAATGTCGATTACGCCGCCGAAACCGATCCGTCGGGCGCGGACATCGTGTTCCTTAACGGCTTCAAGTGCACCTCGCCGTGCAAGGTCGAACTGCGTCGCAAGTCTGACACGCGGGTCGACATCAGCAAGCCCGGTTACGACCCGGTCTACGTGCTGGTGCAGTCGCGTCTTGCAGGATCGACCTTCGGCAACATCATCCTGGGTGGCGGCATCGGCGCTGCAGTCGACGGCGGCAACGGGGCGAGCAACACGCTGTTCCCGCGTCCGCTGAAGGTGCGCCTCGCACCGGTCGGCTCGGGCAAGCAGGCGATGCTGCTCGACAAGGACGACAAGGAGCTGATGACCGTCGAAGCGCACAACGCCAAGGTGCAGGCCGACGTCGCCGAGACGATCGGCAAGGACGCGGCCGGGCTGGGCGCGGGTCAGCCCAAGTAAGCCGGGCCTGCACCGCTGCATGCCTTTGCACAGGGCACGGCGGTCAATGAATGCAGGAAGGGCGGCGCCAGCGATGGTGCCGCCCTTTTTCGTGCTGCCGCGACGCATGACGATGTTCCTGAAATGTTTCACGTGAAACATTGGCGGCTGCGGCTAAAGCCTGCGCGTGGTCGCGGCTTTCCGGCTTGTGCCGGATTTGCGCGCATTCTGGCCGCTTTCCTCTCCCCCGATTGCACCTGAAATCATATTGACTTTTAAGGACTTGGCCTCGAATTCCTACAGGCCGCCGCGCTCTTGGCCAAGGCAGAGGACACGGCGTGGCCAAACCGCAATCCAACGGCCTTGGGGGGCTGTGCAAGCACCGGGCAAAGTGAGGCTAGACTCCCCCTAGGAGGGGTCTGGAGGGGGCCGAACACGGAAAATAGGCCGGGTCAGGGCCTACCAACAGATCGGCGGCACCGACGCGGCCGGGGCGCTTGGCCCTTCGGCGCGCAGGCATTAGCCCTTTCCCCGAATCGCCCTTGCGCCTATCCCGTCCGGCTCGCCTGACCGCGGGCCCAAACGCGACCCAGGCATGAACCATGACACAGGCAACCACTCTCGACACGCCCGGCTGGGGGCAGGAACTGCGCGCGACGCTGGGCCTTGCCGTGCCGCTCGCGGCGACGAACCTGCTCCAGATGCTGATCCATGCGGTCGACGTGATCTTCATCGCAAGGTTGGGCGACCAGCCGCTTGCTGCGTCCAGCCTTGCCATCGCCATCTTCGGGCTGACGGTGTGGGCGATGACCGGATTGGTGGGCGCCTGCGCCCCGCTGATCGCGGCAGAACGTGGCCGGCGGCTGCACTCGGTGCGCGACATCCGCCGCACGGTGCGGATGGGGATGTGGGTGGCGGTCTTCTTCGGCGGTGTCGGCATGGGGCTGTGCCTCGGCGGGGAGGCGCTACTGCGGCTCAGCGGGCAGGATGCCGCGATTGCCGCGCTGGCGGGCGATTTCCTTGGCCTGCTGGCCTTCGCCATGATCCCGATGGTGCTGGCGGGCGTGTTCCGCACGTTCGTCGCGGCGCTGGGCAAGCCCGGCTACGCGACCGCGATCACGCTGCTGGCGCTGGGCACCAATCTCCTTGGCAACTGGGCGCTGGTGTACGGCAATCTCGGCCTGCCCGCGCTGGGCCTGATGGGCTCGGCCTTGTCGAGCGTCATCACCGCGCTGGCGATGCTGGCCGCTTATGTGGTGGTGATCGGACGTGACCGCAGCTTGCGCCGTTACCGCATCTTCGGGCGCTGGTGGCGGCCCGAATGGTCGCGGCTGAAGCAGATCATGGTGATCGGCACGCCGATCGCGCTGACCGTGCTGGCCGAGGCGGGGCTGTTCAGCGGTGCGGCACTGCTGATGGGGCGGATTGGCGAGACCGAGCTTGCCGCCCACACGCTCGCGCTCAATCTTGCCGCGCTCGCCTTCCAGATCCCGTTCGGCACGGCGCAGGCGGCGACGATCCGGGTCGGCTACCACCACGGCGCGGGTGACCGCATCGCGGCGGGGCGCGCGGGCTGGGTGGCGCTGGCGATCGGCACCGGGTTCATGGCCACGACGGCGCTGGCGATGGTGCTGATGCCGACATTCCTGCTGAGCATCTACATTGACCCGGCCGCGCCCGCCAACGCGGCGCTGGTCGGCTTTGCGCTGCAATACCTGGTGCTGGCGGCGATCTTCCAGCTGGCCGATGGGGTGCAGGCGGTGGGCGCCGGCGCGCTGCGGGGCTTGCAGGACACCCGCGTGCCGATGTGGATCGCGATCTTCAGCTACTGGGTGCCGGGCTTCGGCATCGCCATCGGGCTCGGCTTCTTCACCCCGCTTGAAGGGACGGGGGTATGGATCGGGCTTGCCACCGGATTGTTCTTCGCCGCGGCGGGCCTGCTGTGGCGCTGGGCGCGGCGCGACCGGCTGGGGCTGACTGACTACGCGGCCCGAACTTAGCGCGGGGGCGCAGGTGCTGCGGGTGCAGGTGCTGCGGTGGCGAAGGTGATCCCCAGCTCGTCAAACCTCAGCTTCACCGCAGCGTTCACCGCCCAGCTCAGCGCGAGGTAATCGGCGGTCTTGCACCAGCCCCGCACCCCCAGCTTGACCCCGGCATCGGTCAGCCCGGCCACGAAGGCCACCGGCGCAGGCTCTGCCAGCACCCGCGCATCACCCGCCACCAGCGCCAGCATAGCCTCCTGAGCAGCGCGCAGATCATCCTCGTAAGGGATCGTCACCAAGAGTTCGAGCCGCCGGGTCGGCATCCGCGAGGCATTGACCACCGCCTTGTTCCACAGCTCGTTATTGGGCACCATGACATAGAGCCCATCGAGCTGGAGCATCTCGGTGGTGAACAGGCCGATCGCCTCCACCGTGCCCGAAACCGTGCCTGCCGTGATATACTCGCCCACCCGGAAGGGCCGCTGGATCAGGATCATCACGCCTGCCGCAACATTGCTGAGCGTGCCCTGCAGCGCCAGCCCCACCGCCAGCGCCAGACCGCCCAGCGCGGCGATGATACTGGTGGTCTGCACCCCGAACTGGGTGAGCACGGTGATCGCGACGATCGACCACAGCGCATACCTGATGATGTTGCTGAGGAACTTGGCGACGGTCGGCTCGATCCGGCTGTTGCCGGTCAGCGCGCGGTCCGCCCAGCGCGACAGGAACCGGGCGAGGATCACGCCCGCCACCAGCACCGCGACCGCGCCGGTCAGGTAGGCAAGGTTGATCTTGAACCACACCCACGCCTCCTGCGCGACGTTGATCTGGTCGCCAACGGCGGCAAGCTTGGGGGTGAGCTTGGGTGGGGAAGGTGTCACGGTCGCTCGCACAAATGTGGCCTGCCGGGCTGACGCTGGGTCAACCCGGTAGGCCAGCGGGTCTCTTGCGAAGCGTGCTTAGCCGGGCGCGGGCGTGATTGCCACCCGCCGGGCGCCCGCCAGATCGGTCGCCCCGTAGGTGCTGTCATCGGGCTTGATCAGATCGATCCGGTCAGCCGCCACACTCTCCGCAGACAGGGTGGCAGCGCCCCCTTGCGCGCGGTGCTTCGCCATTTCGGCATTGGCCGCCGCAGCGCCGCAGCGCCGGACGGGTCGGTGAGCCGCTCGGCTGCACCGACCCGTCGGGATTGGCATGGAAGCGTCAGCCGCCAGCAGTACTGGCAACCGCAGCACACAGCGCCAGCGCCCCGCCGGACAGACCAACAGCAGCCGCAAACATGAGATCGGTGCTTGGGCCGCCGGAGGCCGTGCTCGGGGGGGGGCCGTCAAACATGGTCGCCGCCCAAGGCGCCAGGGGCGCGGCCACCGGGGCGGGCGGCGTCGCCGCCGCAGTCGCAGCGAACTGCTCCAGCTTGCCGAAATGTTCGGCGAGCAGGTAGTAGGCCGTGACCCGGTGGCGGGAGGTGGTATCGCTCATCCGTGCGCCGACCGAGGCGATGGCAGCATCAAGCGCGCCATCAGATTCGGTCAGGCCGAGCGTCTTCTTGCAGAAGTTCTCGCGCACGCTGCGCGTTTCAGACGGTTGTCCGAACGACACCAGCGGCGCCTCGCGGGTCTTTTGCGACACAAGACAGTGGCGAACGAGCCCGGCGATGGCGCCGTTATCGGCAGCCGGGACATAACGCTTGACGTCATCCGCCCAGTCGATGGCTGGGGCTTCAGCCGCAAGCATGAGATCGGCGCCGGCCGTGCCCGGGGGCGGGCCTTCAAACCTGTCCGCCGCCCACGGCGCCAGGATCGGGGGCACTCGGGCCGGCGGCATCGCCGCGGCAGCCGCAGCGAGCTCTCCCACCTTGCCGAAATGTTCGGCGAGCAGGTAGTAGGCCGTGACCCGGTGGCGGGAGGTGGTATCGCTCATCCGTGTGCCGACCGAGGCGATAGCGGCATCAAGCGCACCATCAGATTCGGTCAGGCCGAGCGTCTTCTTGCAGAAATTATCGCGCACGCTGCGCGTTTCCGCTGGTTTGGCGAACGACACCAGCGGCGCCTCGCGGGTTTTTTGCGTTACAAGACAGTGGTGCACGAGCGCCTTGATCGCACCAGTATCGGCAGCCGGGACATAACGCTGGACGTCAACCGCCCAGTCGATGGCTGGGGCTTCATTGGACATATCGACCTCCCTTGCTCCGATAAGGAGCCTAATTTTTGCCGATCCCGAGTCCGCTCTAACAGAGGTTTGGACCAAGCCCAAATATTTCTCGCGCCTTCGCCTTGACTCTGTGTCGTGCGAAACCCAAATGCGCCACCGTTGGCACTCTCAGTGGGAGAGTGCCAAGCAAACTCATCCATTCAAGGAAGGTCATAACCATGGCATTTCGTCCGCTGCACGACCGCGTTGTGGTCCGTCGCATCGAAGCCGACCAGAAGACCGCTGGCGGCATCATCATCCCCGATAGCGCCCAGGAAAAGCCGAGCGAAGGCGAAGTCATCGCCGTCGGCGAAGGCAACCGTGACGATGCCGGCGCGCGCATCGCGCTCGACGTCAAGGTCGGCGACCGCGTGTTGTTCGGCAAGTGGTCGGGCACCGAAGTCAAGAT
>JAIYAL010000154.1 GCA_027489095.1 Erythrobacteraceae bacterium | reverse complement strand
GATTCATGCCCCTTTTCGCTCCGCGCTCGCGCCGTTTTGAGCACGCCTAGACCCCCTCCAGACCCCTGTTAGACCGCTTTTGACCCCCTCTTGCCGCGGGTCGGGAGCACTGTTTCACGTGAAACATCGCCGGACAAAAAAAGGCCGGAGGCGCTCGAGGCGGCTCCGGCCATATTCAGTTTGTTCGTTCGCAGGAGGAACAAGGTGAGGCGGGGGGAGAGGAGAGGGAGAGAGGTCTCCCCCCGCCAAGCTGGTGAAGGAAGCGCTCAGTTGTAAGCGCGCTCCCCGTGTTCGGAGATGTCGAGGCCGTTGGTTTCGGCTTCGGCGTCGGGGCGCAGCCCGATGGTGTACTTGAGAGCGAGGAACAGCACCGCCGAGACGATCCCGGTCCAGGCCACGGTCACGCCGACCGCATAGATCTGGGTGGTCACCTGGCCGACGAGGTCGAATGCCCCCGCCTTGGCCACAGGGGCCGTGTAGTCGATCCAGCCCTGACCGCCGAGCGCCGGGTCGGCGACAACGCAGGTACCGATCGCGCCGACGATCCCACCCACCGCGTGGATGCCGAAGACGTCGAGGCTGTCGTCATAGCCGAGCTTGTTCTTCACCGTGGTGACGAAGAAGTAGCAGATGATCGAGGCGACCGCGCCAAGGATGATCGCTGTGCCCGGGTGAGCAAAGCCCGCCGCAGGCGTGATTGCGACCAGACCGGCGACCACACCCGATGCCGCGCCAAGCAGCGAGGGCTTCTTGTGGGTGACCTGTTCGATCATCGCCCAGGCCGCACCCGCTGCTGCGGTTGCCACGAAGGTGTTGACGAAGGCGAGGGCGGCGAAGGCGTTGGATTCAAGCGCCGAGCCGGCGTTGAACCCGAACCAGCCAACCCACAGCAGGCTCGCGCCGATCATGGTCATCACAAGGTTGTGCGGAGGCATGGCTTCGGTCTTGTAACCGATACGCGGGCCGATGATCAGGCAGCCGACGAGGCCAGCGATCCCTGCGTTGATGTGCACCACGGTGCCGCCAGCGAAGTCGAGCGCGCCCCAGCCCCACAGCAGACCCATGTCGGTCGGCGCCGTGTGCAGGAAGTCTGGGCCAGCCCAATACCACACCATGTGTGCGATCGGGAAATAAGCGAGCGTCATCCAGGCGACCACGAAGATGATCAGCGAGGTGAACTTCACCCGCTCGGCGAACGCGCCGACAATCAGCGCCGGCGTGATGCAGGCGAAGGTCATCTGGAACATCACGAAGACCAGCTCGGGCAGATAGACCCCGTTCGAGAATGTCGCGGCAAGCGAGGTGACGCTGACATTGGCGAGGAATGCCTTGTCCAGTCCGCCGACAATGGCCGGGAACGGGGTGCCGGTAGAGGTGAAGGCCATCGAATAGCCCCACCCGAACCACACCAGCGCGGCGACGCAGACGATAGTAAGCACCTGCATGAGCACGCTCAGCATGTTCTTGGCGCGCACGAGACCGCCATAGAACAACGCGAGCGCAGGCACGCTCATCATCAGGACGAGCGCGGTCGAGACCATCATCCAGGCGACATCGCCCTTGTTGACCATCTCGGCGGTTGGAGTGAAGACAGCCGGAGCCGCCGCGGCGGCGGCATCTGCCGCGGGCGCGGCGAAGGCCGGCGCTGCGAGCATCGCAGCCCCGGTCGCCAGCATCGCGGCATTGCAGAGAATACGCTTCATCGATTGGGTCCCCTTACAGCGCGGTTTCGCCGGACTCGCCGGTGCGGATGCGGGTCGCCGACGCAAGATCGAGCACGAAAATCTTGCCGTCGCCGATGGCTCCGGTGTTGGCAGTCTGCTGGATGGTTTCGACCACCTGCGCGGCGATTTCATCGCTTGCAGCGATCTCTAGCTTCACCTTGGGAAGCATGTTGGTGGAGTATTCGGCACCGCGGTAAATCTCGGTCTGGCCCTTTTGGCGGCCGAACCCTTTGACCTCGGTTACGGTCATCCCGGCGACGCCGATGCCGCTCAATGCCTCACGAACGGTGTCGAGCTTGAACGGTTTAATGATGGCGATGATGAACTTCATCTGTGGCCCCTGTTGCACCGGATCTTTCCGGCCAGCAGATACACAGCAACAAGCGTGCCATATTTTTGTAACAGGGCTGACGCAGCGGAATCAGGGTCTTTCTTCGCACCTGCGGGAGAATGCGTGCCCAAACTTTAATCAAGTGATTAGCGATTGAGCAAGATTTCCGGCAGCGCTAGCTGCCGTCTCCGGCGAAATAGCGATCCGTCGGGCGGGTCGGCAGGCCGTCTATGCTGCGCGTGCGTCCAGCTGTCTTGGCCATCCAGGCATCTGGGTCCGACTGGCGATGCGCCTTCTTCAGCGTGTCGCGTTCGCCTTCCAGCGCCATGAACGGCACGCCCCAGCCGCACGAAGTCTGCACGCTCTCCACCGCGATATCGAAGATCTGGCGCGTGCCGGGCATCAGCGCGAAATGCGCCGCCAGCTCCTCCCAGCCTGCGTCCTGCGGGAGAACCGCGCGTCCGCGCCCGTAGATGCGCAAGATCAGCGCGGGCTGCTGGAAGTTGCAGAACATCACCGTGATCCGCCCCGCGTCCGCCTGTTCGGACGCCAGATGCGCGTGGGTCTCGTTGCCCGATCCGCCGAGATCAAGATAGGCGACCCGACTGGGCGAGAGCACCCTGAAGGCGTCATAGCCCTTGGGGCTGAGGTTGATCCGCCCCTCAGCTGCCGCGGTCGCCACAAAAAACACCGGTTGGGCGGCGATCATGGCGATGTGCTTCTCGTTCAACGCATCGGCAAACTCGGCCATCGCCCGCTCCCGCTCAGAGAAAATCGCGCAAGGTGGCGATGAAACGATCGAACTGATCGTGATGGAGCCAGTGGCCGGCCTTTTCGAACTCGATCACGCTCGCGGTGTTGAAGTGGGCGATGCGCCCGTCCTTCGCCGGGTTCGAAGCCCAGCTGTCCGCGCCGTAAAGCAGCAGCGTCGGGCAGGTGATCGCGCCCCACAGCGCCTCGACGAATTCGTCGCCAATGTCCTCGACCGGCCAGACGTTGAGATGGGGATCGAACTTCCAGCTATAGGTGCCGTCCTCGTTGCGGTTGACCCCGTGGACGGTGAGATGGCGCGCCTGCTCCTCGGTGAGGTAGGCGTTCTCCTCGATCATCCGGGCAAAGGCCGCCTCGATGCTCTCGTACTTGCGCGGGGATCGCCCGGCGGCCTTGCGCTTCTTTTCGATGAATTCGGCAAGGCGTTCAGGGTAGGGAACGCTGCGCTGCTTCTCGCGCCATTCGGGAGACGGGCCGAGGCCCTCGATCGCCACCAGCTTGGTCACCATGTCGGGGAAGGCCCCCGCATAACGCAGCGCGACATTGCCGCCCATCGAATGCGCCACCATCCGCACCGGGCCGACGCCGAGCTGATGGATCAACTGCGCAAGATCATAGACCATGTCACCGGCGGAATAGATCCCGTCCGAGACCCAGTCCGAATCGCCATGCCCGCGGTGGTCCATCGCGATGACATGATAATCCTCGCGCAGCGCCTCGGCGGTCCAGTCCCACGACCGCGCGTGATCGCGCCCGCCATGAACCAGCACGAGCGGCGGTTTGCCCCTGCCGCCCCAGTCAAGGTAGTGAAGGCGAAGGCGCTGCGAGATGAAGGTCTGCGATGTGGGGCCGGCGGTGTGCATGGGCCTTGCCATGCCGTGAAGCCCGCCCGCTCGCAAGACTAGCGTTCCCCCCTTAACGCTCTTTCGTGGCCGAAAACGTAAGCTCAGGGTTCTTCTCGACCTGATAGCTCACGTCCCACGGGCTCTTGGCCATGAACACCATGTCGCCATCCCGGTCGCGGGCGAGGTTGGCGCGGTTGAAGCTGGCGAATTCGTCCAGCGTCTTCTCGTCCCCCTTGATCCAGCGCGCGGTGGCGAAGGGTGAGGGTTCGAGCACGGCTTCGACCTTGTATTCGGCCTCCAGCCGCGAAATCAGCACTTCCAGCTGAAGCTGGCCGACGACGCCGACGATGTGGGCCGATCCGATCTCGGGGTAGAACACCTGGATCACGCCCTCTTCGCTGAGGTCGTCCAATGCTTTGCGCAATTGCTTGGTCTTGGTCGGATCGCGCAGCTGCACCCGGCGCAGGATTTCGGGCGCGAAGTTGGGCAGGCCGGTGAAGCGCACCTGATTGCGCTCGGACAGGGTATCGCCCACCCGCAGCGTGCCGTGGTTGGGTATGCCGATGATGTCGCCCGCCTCGGCGGTATCGGCCAGCTCGCGGTCCTGCGCGAAAAACAGGATCGGCGAGTGCACCGCAATCGGCTTGCCCAGCCCTGACGGGGTCAGCTTCATGCCGCGTTTGAACGTGCCCGAGACCTGCCGCATGAAGGCAATGCGGTCGCGGTGGTTGGGGTCCATGTTGGCCTGCACCTTGAAGATGAAGCCGGTAACCTCGTCGCGATCCGGGCTGATCTGCTCCTCGCCCGCAGGCTGGGGCCGGGGCGGCGGGGCGTAGCGGGCGATCGCGTCGATCAGCTCGGTGACGCCGAAGTTCTTGAGCGCCGATCCGAAATAGACCGGCGTCAGATCGCCATTTCGAAAGGCTTCGAGATCAAACTCGGGATAGCCGCCGCGCGCCAGCTCGATCTCGTCGGCGAAGCGTTCGGGGATGGTGGCGGTGTCACGCAGCCCAAGAAATTCGCGGCTCGGCCCTTCGGGGCGGCTGACCGTTCCGGTGGCGAAATCAAGGATGCCCTCGAACTCGCCGCCCATGCCGATGGGCCACATCTGGGGCGAGACGTCGAGCGCGAGCATATCGGCAACCTCGTCGAGCGTCTCGAAGGGATCGCGGCCCTCACGGTCGACCTTGTTGACGAAGGTGATGATCGGCACGCTCCGCAGGCGGCACACCTCGAAAAGCTTGCGCGTCTGCGGCTCGATGCCCTTGGCCGCGTCGATCACCATCACCGCCGAATCCACCGCGGTCAGCGTGCGGTAGGTGTCCTCGGAGAAATCCTCGTGCCCGGGCGTGTCGAGCAGGTTGAAGGTGATCCCGTCGCGCGCGAAGGTCATCACCGACGACGTCACCGAAATCCCGCGCTGCTGCTCGATCTTCATCCAGTCAGACCGCGCCCGCCGCGCTGCCCCGCGCGCCTTGACCTCGCCGGCCAAGTGGATCGCGCCGCCTTGCAGCAGCAGCTTTTCGGTGAGCGTGGTCTTGCCAGCGTCAGGGTGCGAGATGATCGCGAAGGTGCGGCGACTGGAGGTCATTCGGGATCGCGCGCGACGCGGAAGCCCGCGAAGTCCTGGTTGACCGGCATCAGTTCGATGCGGTTGATGTTGAGGTGCGGCGGCAGGGTGGCGATCCACAGGATCGTGTCGGCGATGTCCTGCCCGGTCATCGGGTTGACCCCGCGATAGAGATCGTCCGAGGCCTGCTGGCTGCCGGTGCGCACCACGGTGAATTCAGTCTCGACCATCCCCGGCTCGATGCTGGTCACGCGCACCCCGGTGCCGTGGAGATCGGCGCGCAGGGCGAGCGTGAAGTGGTTCACGAAGGCCTTCGATCCCGCATAGACGTTGCCGCCCGGATAGAGATAGCTCCCCGCCACCGAGCCGATGGCGATGATCGCGCCCTTGCGCGCGATCAGGCCCGGCAGCAGCTTGCGGGTCAGCACCACCATCGCGGTGACATTGGTGTCGATCATGGTCTGCCAATCGTCGAGATTGGCATTCTGCGCCGCCGACAGCCCCTGCGCGAGGCCGGCGTTGTTGACCAAGAGGTCGATGTCACGGAAACCTTCAGGCAGGGCCGCCAGCGCTGCATCGAGCGCGGCGGTGTCACGCACGTCAAAGCACACGGTGTGGACCTTGTCCGCCCCCAGTTCCTGGGCCAGCGCGTCAAGCCGCTCCTGCCGCCGCCCGGTCGCCACGCAGCGCCAACCAGCGCCGACCAGCGTGCGAACGGTAGCAAGGCCGATCCCGGCCGTGGCGCCGGTAACAAAAGCCGTTTTCATCCGCGCAGCTCCCCGCCCAACTTGGCGGCGGCTGCCACCACCTTTTCGGCAATCGCTTTCAGTTCGGCATCCTTGAAGCTCGCCTCGCCCGGTTGAAGCGTGACTTCGAGCGCAATCGATACCTTGCCTTCCGGCACGCCCTGTCCTGCGAAGACATCAAAGACGCGCACGGAGGTAATCGCTGCCTTGTCCGCGCCCTGCGCGGCGCGCACAAGGTCGCCAGCCGCGAGGCTCTCCGGCACGAGGAAGGCGAAATCGCGCGTTACGGCCTGAAGCGCAGGCGGGGTGAAGCCGGGGCGCGCAAAGGCGGCGCCCTTCTTGGCGGGAATGGCATCCAAGAACAGTTCAACCGCGGCAATCGGCCCATCGACATCGAAGGCCTTGAGCGTCGCCGGATGCACCATCCCGAAGCGGGCGAGCACCACCTTGGGGCCGAGCCGCAAGGTCGCCGATTGGCCGGGGTGGAACTGGCTGCCAGCCTCGCCCATCACCATCAGATTTGCGACCGGCGCTCCTGCGGTTTCGAGCAATGCAAGCGCCAGCGCCTTGGCATCAAAGGCGTCGAAGCTCTTGGCCTTGCCGCTTTGCCACCCGCGCGGGGCCTTTTCGCCTGCCAGCACGATGCCCAGCGTCGGCTTTTCATCGCTGAGACCGTCCGAGCTACGGAAGTACCGCCGCCCGATTTCGAACAGGCGCGAAGCGGGCGCGCCGCGGTCTGCATTGCGCTTGGCCGCCATCAAGAGGCCGGGGAGCAGCGAGGGGCGCATCGCCTTCATGTCCTCGCTGATCGGATTGGCGAGCACCCACAGCGGCTGATCGGACGCGAAGTGCTCGGCGGCCCAGGTCGGGAGGAAGCTCCACGTTACCGCCTCGTTCAGCCCGCTCGCGGCGGCGGCACGGCGCAGGCCCCGCTCCAGCTTCTGCTGCGGCGTGGCGGTCGGGCGGGCGACGCCCTCGATCCGGGGCAGCGCGACGCTTGCGACCTTGTCGAGCCCGTGGATGCGCACGACTTCCTCGACCAGATCGGCCGGGCCTTCGATGTCGTGGCGGCGCAGCGGGCAGGTGACGTCAGGGTTCTTTGGCCAATCCGCGCCCACGCTGAAACCGAGGCTTTCGAGGATGCGCTTCTGCTCGGCTTCGCTCACTGCGACGCCGCCCAGGCGAATGGTCAGGGCCGGATCGAAGGCGATCACCTTGGCCTCGCTCGGCGGCGAACCGGCGCGGATCACCTCGCTCGGCGTGCCGCCTGCCAGATCAACGATCAGGCCGGTGAGAAGATCGAGGCCCGCGTCCAGAAACGCCGGATCAACCCCGCGTTCAAACCGGGTGCGGGCGTCGGACGAAAGGCCCAGTTTGCGGCCCGTCGCGCCGATCCGGGCCGGATCGAAATAGGCGATTTCGAGCAGCACGTCGGTGGTTGTCTCCGACACCCCCGAATGCTCGCCGCCCATGATCCCGGCGATGTCGTGGACGCCCGTGTCATCCGCGATCACCACCATTGCGGGATCGAGCGTATAGGTCTTCTCGTTGAGCGCCAGCACCTCTTCGCCATCCCTCGCGCGCCGCGCCACCACCGCGCCCGAAAGCTTGGCGAGGTCATAGGCGTGCGCCGGTCGGCCGAAGCCCAGCATCAGGTAATTCGTCAGATCGACCAGCAGCGAGATCGGGCGCTGGCCCGCGCTCTTGAGCCGCTGCTGGAGCCACTCGGGCGAAGCGCCGTTGGTCACGCCGGTGATGACCCGGCCATAGAAGGCCGGGCAACCCTCGGGATCGTCGGTGCGGATTTCGACCGGGCATGCGCCCGAAGCGCTGAACGCAGGCATGGTGATCGGCTTCAACGTCCCCAGCCCCTTGGCCGCCAGATCGCGCGCGATGCCGTGGACGCCCATGCAATCGGGGCGGTTGGGGGTCACCGCGACTTCGATCACCGGATCGGCGCCGTGGTAATCGGCAAAGCTCGTGCCCACCGGCGCGTCTTCGGGAAGTTCAATGATCCCGTCGTGATCCTCGCCCAGCTCCAGCTCGCGGGTGGAGCACATCATCCCGTTGCTCTCGACCCCGCGGATCGCGCTCTTGCGCAGCACCATGCCGTTGGCAGGGACGACCGCGCCGGGGAGCCCCAGCACGCCCTTCATTCCCGCGCGCGCATTGGGCGCGCCGCACACGACCTGCAACGGCTGGCCGTCACCCGTGTCGACGGTCAGCACCTGCAGCTTGTCAGCATCGGGGTGACGCGCGGCGGTCAGCACATGGGCGATGCGGAAGCCCGCCAGCTTCTCGGCCGGGTCCTCGACCCCCTCGACCTCAAGCCCGATGGCGTTGAGCCCATCGCAGATCTCGGCGACGGTGGCGGTGGTATCAAGGTAATCCTTGAGCCAGGTCAGCGCGAACTTCATGCGCGCGCTCCCACACCGGCGGAAAGGGTCGGCTGATCGAAGGGCGAGAAGCCGTAATGCGCCAGCCAACGCGGATCCCCGTCGAAGAAGGCGCGCAGGTCGTTCATCCCGTATTTGAGCATGGCGATGCGGTCGATCCCGAGGCCGAAGGCGAAGCCCTGCCACGCGGCGGGATCAATCCCGGCGAATTCCAGCACCCGGGCATTGACCATCCCGCTCCCGCCGATTTCCATCCACGCATGGCCCGGCGCATCGCCGTGCCCGCCGACGACCCGGCGCCCCCCTTCGTTGGAATAGCCGACATCGACTTCGACGCTGGGTTCCGTGAAGGGGAAGTACGAAGGGCGCAGGCGCAGGACGATGTCCTCGCGCTCGAAGAAGGCCTTGAAAAAGGTCTCCAGCGTCCACTTGAGGTGGCCGAGGTGGATGTCCTTGTCGATGACGAGGCCTTCGACCTGATGGAACATCGGGGTGTGGGTCGCGTCGCTGTCCGAACGGTAGACGCGGCCCGGCGCGATGATCCGGATCGGCGCGCCCTGATCCAGCATCGAGCGGATCTGCACCGGCGAGGTGTGGGTGCGCAGCAGAATGTCTTTCCCGATTTCTTGTTGGCCTACCGCTTCGTTACTTGAGGCCGTGGTCTTGTCCGGGAAATAGAAGGTGTCGTGCATCGCCCGCGCGGGGTGGGTCTCGTCCATGTTGAGCGCGGTGAAATTGTGCCAGTCGTCCTCGATCTCGGGGCCGGTGGCGACCGCGAAGCCCAGATCGGCGAAGATCTCGGCGAGTTCGTCCATCACCTGACTGACAGGATGCACCGAACCCTTGGGCAGCGGCAGCGCGGGCAGGGTCAGGTCAATCGTCTCGCGCGCCAGCTGTTCTTCGAGCGCGGCGGCTTCCAGAGCCGCCTTCTTTGCGTCCAGCGCCTCGGCGATCGCGGCGCGGGCCGATTGGATCGCGGGTGCGGCAGCGGTGCGCTCGTCGGGGCTCATGCCGCCCAGCGTCTTGAGGGCAAGGCTCACCCAGCCCTTCTTGCCGAGCGTTTCGAGCCGCTCGGCCTCGAGCGTATCGAGGCTCGCCGCCGCCGCAATGGCGGCCAGCGCGGCCTCGGTCTGGGATGTGATATCGGTCATGATCGCGTGTGTTCTGCCCGCAGGATTTCGCCGCCGCGCGCTAGCGGCAAATCGCGGGGATTGCAAAGCGACTGTGGCGCGCTCAGGCTGCGGAGGCGGCAGGATCTTCACCGGTCGGCCGGTGCAACCCCTGCATCGCCTGCCCCACCGCCTTCATCCGCGCCCGCGCGGCGGCGCTCAGCAAGGGCTTGTCGAGCTTGGCATAAGCCGAGGGGCTCATCCCCATGAACCGCTTGAAGTCGCGCACGAAGTGAGACTGATCGTGATAGCGCCAGTCGAGCGTGCCGAGCCACTTGAGCGAGGGGTCGAGCATGTACTGCGACAGGCACCCGAGGAACCGCTGGCGCCGGATCAGCAGCTTTGGCGGAAAGCCGAAGGCGCGGCGGACCAGCCTTTCAAGCGAGCGCACAGTCATCCCCATCCGCTCGGCGAGATCGGCGACCGTGGCGAGATCGGGGTCGACCAGCTCGGCGGTCAGGAGCGTGATCGCCGGGTCGGGCACGGCGCCTTCGAGGAGGCCTGCGATGTGGCGCTCAATCACTTCAAGTTCGGCAGCGAACCCGCCCTCGGTCTCGGCAAGTTCTGCGGCCAGCGGCCCGAGCGCGGCGAAGGCGGGGTCGGCAAGCGCGTCCACGAAGTTGTCGGCATAATCCCCGGCCTGCGCGGCGAACAGCGCGGCCCAGCCGGCCGGGAGCAGTCCGACCCCCCACGCCCGCCCTTCGCCGAGGCGGAAGCGCGTCGCGCGGCTGGTTGGGCCGGCGAGGGTGACGGGAGGGCACTGGACAAGTTCGCCCGGACCGATCGCCTGCTGCGCCTCGGCATGGGCGAGGAAGCGCAGGTTGGCCCACTCGGGGTGGAGGTGATCCTCCATCCAACCGCTGGGTCCGGCGCAGGTCACCTCGGTGCAGTAGAAGGTCGTCACGAACGGCGCGAGCGCAGGGCCGGGCAGCGCGAAGCGCACCTCGACCGGCTTGATCGTAGCCGCCTGCATGGCCCTTGCCCTGTCCCCCAACCCCGGGCGTCGTTTCCTTACAAGGTCGCCGCCCGACCGTCGCTTATCTTGCGAGATACGAAGATTGACAAGGGGGGGCTACCTGATGAGCGCTTCAATCAAACTCGCCGTGCCGCTCGCGATCATTGCCTTGGCCGCTGCGCCTGCCGCAGCCAAAGAGGCCGCCGTGCCCGAACTCGTGCGCTGCGAGGCGCCGATCGGCTCGATCGCGCTGGTCGAGGGCGATCAGGCGGGATGGTCCACCTGGGGCCTTGGCTCCCCTCGCTCGCTCATCGCCGCGCTGGCGCAGGAATCGGGCTGTTTCACGATCGACAACCCCGCCGATGCCACGCCAGCCAAATTCCTCGTGACGCTGATCGCGGGGAGCCAGGAGGAAGTCGACAAGGGCATGGAGCTCGCCAAGGGCGCGGCAACCGAGGCGCTGGTGCGATCGGGCGCGGCGAGCGGGCTGCTCAGGGGCGTGCCGGGCGCGGGCGCGATGCTGGGGATGTTCGGCGGGCTCGGCGGCAAGAAGAAGACCATCGCGGCCGCGCTCAAGGTGGTCAGCCCCGCCAACGGTCTCACCATCGCATCCGGACAGGGCGTGGTCACCAAGTCGAGCATCAACTTCGGCGGAAGCAACTGGGCCTCGGGCGCGGCCAATGCCGCAGGTTACGGCGCGAGCAAGGACGGCAAGCTGCTGACCGAGGCGTTCGTGGTCGCCTTCAACGCCCTCGTCGCGCAGCGTAGCCTCATGGAGGGCGGGTCCGAACCGGCGGCGGCACCGGCCAAGGCCGACGCCGTGGTCGCGGCCGAAACGGTCATGCGCGCCGCCGCAGCGCGTGACGGGGCGGTCGTGCGCAACCTTCGCGCGGGCACCCAGCTCACCCCGACCGGCCGCCGCGAGGGGCTGTTCGTCGAGGTGAAGGACAGCTTCGGCACCACCGGCTGGGTCTCGGTCGAAGACCTCAAATAAGTTACCGCGCCAGCGGCGTCGACGGCGGGTCGAGCGTCTGCGCGGGGCTGCCCCAGACCTTCGCCCTCGCTTCCATGAAGGAGGTCAGGATCGGGTGATCGAGCGCGGCATACTCGGTCGGGTTCATGGTCATGAACTCGCGGAATTCGCGGGTGAACTGCGCCTGATCGTGGTAATCGGCATCCATCGCCTCGGTCCAGCGGGTACCGCGATGGAGCATGAAGGTCGTGAGGCTGCGCATGAACCGCTGACGACGCATCAACAGTTTGGGAGCAAAGCCGAAATAGCGCGTGCAGATGCGCTCTAGCGTGCGGATGCTCATAGCGCAGGCCGCAGCAAGCTCGGCCACGGTGGCCTGATCGCCGCTCACCAGCGCGGCATGGACGCGGGCGATGCGCGGCTCATCGCGGTTGGGACGCATCGCCGCCGCCATACCTGCGACCAGCGCGCCATACTGATCATCGAGGCTCGCTTGCGGATCGCACAGCACCTTGGTGAGGCCTGCAAAATGGGCAAAGACCGGGTGCGCGGCGCCGTCACAGATCAGGTTGGTGCAGCGCGAGGCGTCGGCATCGAAGAACCGCGCCCAGCCTAGCGGCAGGAAGCCGACGCCCCACATCCTGACCGGCCCGAGCGTAAAGCGGCAGGGCAGCGAGCTAGGCCCGGTGGCGACGAAGGGCGCGCCGCTGATCTGGCTGGCGCCGATCGCGCCATCGGGCGCGGAGCCGCAGAAGAAGCGGATGTTGGCCCATTCGGGCTGGAGATAATCGGTGACCAGCCCGGCGTCTTCGGGCAGATCGAGGGTCAGGTGGTAAAGGCTCGTGAAGCACCCCGCGAACTGCGCGGGCGGTTCGCGGAATTCGACCGTGAGCCGCTGGCCCGACGGCGACAAGGCCCCGCGCGCGGCCTGTATCTCTCCTCCATTCCCCATAGCTTCTGATAGCCGCAGGTGACGAGATTCTACAAGGCGCGTACAGACGAAGGGGCGCGAAAACGAAGGGGCGGGCTCCCGCGAAGGAACCCGCCCCTTGAATGTCGTGCCGGGCTGGCGCGATTACGCCGGAAGCGCGGCTTTCGCCTGCTGGATCACAGCCTTGAAGGCGCCGCCTTCGTTCATCGCCAGATCGGCCATCGCCTTGCGGTCGAGCTCGATACCGGCCAGCTTGATGCCGTGCATGAACTGCGAATAGGTGAGGCCTTCCATGCGGACGGCGGCGTTGATGCGCTGGATCCACAGGGCGCGGAAGCTGCGCTTCTTCACCTTGCGGTCACGATAGGCGTATTGGCCGGCCTTCTCGACCGCCTGACGGGCGATGCGGATGGTGTTCTTGCGGCGGCCGCGATAGCCCTTGGCCTGCTCCAAAATCCGCTTGTGCTTGGCGCGGGTGGTAACACCGCGTTTGATGCGAGTCATATCAGTATATCCTTATCTTGAGGACGCGTGGGCCGAAGCCCGCTCGCATCAATCCAGCCCGTAGGGTGCCCACTTCTTGATCGTCGGCGTATCATGCGACGACAGGACCGAGGTGCCCCGGTTGGTGCGGATATACTTCGCGTTGTGGCTGATCAGGCGGTGACGCTTGCCAGCGACGCCGTGCTTGACCTTGCCTGTGGCGGTGAGCTTGAAGCGCTTCTTCACACCGCTCTTGGTCTTCAGCTTGGGCATTTTCATCTCCTTGTCGAGACACGTCGGAACCGGCCATGGCAGCCCTTGTCGCCAGGCCGGCTGATTGATTCGTGTCAGTGAAGTGCGCGCGCTTAGGCGGGAAGGGCCACGAAAGCAAGGGGGCCGAGCGGCGCCGCCGCTTCGCCGGGATGTTGCATGCAGCGCAATGCCTGCATTGCAGGCCAGCGCAAATCGCCTAGTAAGGAAAGCCCATGACCACGACAAATCCCAGCGCATCGACCGGCCGCATCGCTCGCAGCGGGCTCCTGCGGTTCGTGCGCTCTGCCGCCATCTTCTTCCGCGGTTTTGTCGAAAACCCGGCGATGGTCGCCTCGGTCGTGCCCTCCTCGCAGGCGACGATCGATGCGATGCTGGCGAAGGTCGACTGGAGCCGCTGCCGGTTGTTCGTCGAATATGGGCCGGGTGTGGGCACCTTCACCACCCGCATCCTCGATCTGCTGCCGCCGGACAGCCGACTGCTGGCGATCGACACCAACCCGCGGTTCATCGAGTTCCTCGGCAAGACGATTGACGACCCGCGCTTCGAGGCGGTGCTCGGCTCGGCGGCCGACGTCGAGAGCATCGTGCATGCTGCGGGGCATGCCTACGCGGACTACGTGATCTCGGGCCTGCCCTTTACCGCTCTGCCGAAGGACGTCGCCGAGGGGATCGTTGCAGCGACCTATGCGGTGCTGCGCGACGGGGGCGCGTTCATGACCTACCAGTTCCTCCCCACCGCGCGCGATCTGACCGAGGCGCGCTTCGACCGAACCGACCGGGGCCTTGCCCTGCTCAACGTGCCGCCTTGCGTGCTGGCATGGGGCTGGAAGGACGAGGCCGTCGCCGTCCGCGAGGCGGCGGAGTAGCCTCTTACCCCATCGCCTCAAGCACATCCTCAAGCCGCGCGGGATCGCCCAGTGCGATCACCGTGCCGTCGCTTCCGGCATCGAGCGGGTTGCCCTGCCAATCAGCCATCATCCCGCCCGCGCCCTCCACCACCGGCACCAGCGCGGCGTAATCATACAGCTTCAGTCCCGCCTCGATCACCACATCGACATGGCCGGATGCTACGAGGCCGTAATTGTAGCAATCGCCGCCGTAGATGATCTTGCGCTCGGCGACCTGCTTGGCGACCGACATGAAGGCGTCGGCCTGTTCGTCATTGGCGAACAGATGCGGGCTGGTGGTGGCGAGCACCGCGTCGGCGAGGTCTTTCAGGGGCTTGGTCGCGGCGGGCTTACCGTTGAACAAGGTCGGCTGGCCGATGCGGCCGACCCAGCGTTCGCCGCTGATCGGCTGATCGATGATGCCGAGCACCGGCCAGCCATCCTGCAGCAGCGCGATCAGCGTGCCGAAGATCGGGCGGCCGGCGATGAAGCTGGTGGTGCCGTCGATCGGGTCAAGCACCCACTGGCGGCCCGCGCCTTCGTTGCGGGTGCCGTATTCCTCACCGATGATCCCGTCGCGCGGAAACTCGGCCTCGATCAGGCGGCGCATCGCGGCCTCGGCGGCGCGGTCGGCTTCGGTGACGAAGGAGCGATCGGCTTTGCGCTCCTCGCTCCACTGGCCACGGAACAGCGGACGGATCGCGGCCCCCGCCAGATCGGCGAGGCGCAGGGCGAGAGCGAGGTCGTTATCGGTCATGCCCGGTAATCCCATTGCGCGGCGTTGGCGCCAATGCCCTGCCCAAAAGTCAGCAAATTGCCGTCCGGATCGCGCACCCAGAATTCGCGCTGACCATAGGCCTGATCCGTGGGAGCGCCCCAGCGTTCGGCGGGAAAGGTGCGCAAGGCTGGCTCCCATCCGGCGAACAAGCCATCAACGTCGGCAATATCAACATAGGCGTGCGAACTGCCCGGCGGGAAGGGCGCTCCAGCGTCCAGCACGAGCAATCGCAAACCCACGCGCTCGCGCTCGGCATAGGCATAGCCTCCGCCGGGGCTCCAGATCGCAAAGCCCAGCACATCGCGGTAGAAGGCCACCGCAAGGTCGAGCTGCGACACGCCGAAGAACGGGGTGATCTGAACCCAACCAGGCTGCGCCATGGACATGCTCCTAGTCGAACAGACTGCTCACACTGCTTTCATCCGCAATCCGCCGGATCGCTTCGCCCACCAGCGGGGCAATCGGCAGGATGCGGATGCGGCTTGATGCTTCGGCGGCTTCGGTCGGGCGGATCGAATCCGTGATCACCAGCTCCTTGAGGCGCGAGCCGTCGATCCGCGCCACCGCGCCGCCCGACAATACGCCGTGGGTGATATAGGCCGCGACCGACTTCGCCCCGTTCTCGAGCAGCGCCTCGGCGGCGTTGCACAGGGTGCCGCCCGAATCGACGATGTCATCGATCAGGATGCAGTGCCGCCCCTCGACGTCGCCGATGATGTTCATCACCTCGCTCTCACCCGGCCGGTCACGGCGCTTGTCGACGATGGCGAGCGGGGCGTTGTCGAGCCGCTTGGCCAGCGCGCGGGCGCGCACCACCCCGCCAACGTCGGGCGAGACCACCATCAGGCTCTGGTCGCCGTAGCGCGCCTGAATGTCAGCAGCCATGACGGGCGCGGCGTAGAGGTTGTCGGTCGGGATGTCGAAGAAGCCCTGGATCTGCCCGGCGTGCAAATCCACCGCCAGCATCCGGTCGGCGCCTGCCTGGGTGATGAGGTTCGCCACCAGCTTGGCCGAGATCGGCGTGCGCGGGCCGGGTTTGCGGTCCTGCCGGGCATAGCCGAAATAGGGCACCACCGCCGTGATCCGCTTGGCCGAGGCGCGGCGCAGCGCATCGATGCAGATCAGCAGCTCCATAAGGTTATCGTTCGCCGGAAAACTGGTCGGCTGGACAACGAACACGTCTTCGCCGCGCACGTTTTCATGGATCTCGACGAACACTTCTTCATCCGAGAAGCGCCGTACGCTGGCATCGGTGAGCGGGATTTCGAGATAGGCCGCAATGGCCCGGGCGAGCGGCAGGTTCGAATTGCCGGACATGATCTTCAT
>JAIYAL010000099.1 GCA_027489095.1 Erythrobacteraceae bacterium | reverse complement strand
CCGCTGGTGTTCGTCGTCAACGGCGCCACCCCCAAGGCCAAGATCACCTCGGAAGCCGCGGTCGCGCTGTCGCAGCACGGCACCGTCGCGCCGATCACGCTCCACCACCGCACCGATTTCGCCGCCTCGATGATCGACGGCCGCACCGTGATGGAAGTCGATCCGGAAAGCCGCTCCGCCGCCGAAATCGCCGCGCTGTGGCGCTACATGGCCGACCGGCTCGAAAAGAACTTCCGCCGCACCGTCTTCTCGCCCGCCCCCAATGGCGCGGTGCAGATGGGCGGCGTTCCGCGTCCCGCCGGCGGCTTCGGTCGCCGGGTGGCCCAGTAAGCTTACGGGGGGCTGAGCACCATGTCAGAACCCGGTTTCGCCTCGCTCGGCCCGTCGCTGCTGGCCCGCAAGGGCGGCGCCAAGCCCGCCATGCGCCCGCAAGTCGCCCCGCTCGTCGCCGACGAGACGGGATCGGCCGCGCTTGGCGAGGAACAGCTCGAGGATCTCGGCTGGAACGATATGGGCCACGATCATGCCAGCCATGATCCGCAGGTCGGTGCCGACGTGGTGCCGATCAACGGCGAGGTTGCCGCGGATCTGACCGCTGCCGGCCCCGGCCCGATCGTGCGCCGCCAACAGCGCCGGCTTGAGGAGCGCGTGCTCGCTGATGCAGCGATGACCGGCCCCGATCACCGCGAACCCGAATATGACGAGGCCGAGGAGGAGGAAGCCCTTTACGGCGAAACCTTCGATGACAGCGAAGCCGAGGACGAGGCGCGCTACGCCCCGCTCGCTCCGGCGCCTGTGCCTGTATCTGTGCCTGTATCTGCCGCACGCGGCGCAACGCTGCCGCGCGTGCCCGCCGTCCCATCCGGCCGCCGCGCCGCCTTTACCTTGCGGCTCGACGCCGACCGCCACCTCAAGCTGCGTCTCGCCGCCACCATGCAGGGCGTCAGCGCGCAGGCGCTGGTGACCGAGGCGCTCGACCGCCTGCTCTCCGAATACGACGATCTCGACATTATCGCCAACCACCTCAAGCGCCATTGACCGGCGTGACCACCAACCACCTGAATAGCCAGCACCTACGGGGGATTACGAGTATGGACCGCAGCATCAAGACCGGACGCCTGATTGCGCCGCGCCTCGCGCTCGCCGCGACCACCGCCATCGCCGCACTGGCACTGCCCGGCTGCGTGACCGGCGCCGCGCCGCCTGCCCAGGTTTCGTTCAACAACGCCCAGGGCGCGCTTGCCAAGGGTCAGGTCGACAAGGCCATCCTGCACGGCGAAGCCGCAGTGCTCGCCGATCCGCGCAACCCGGGCTTCCGCGCGCTGCTCGGTGCCGCCTATCTCGAAGCGGGCCGCTTCCAGTCGGCCGCGACCAGCTTTGGCGACGCGCTCGATCTCGGCGATACGAACCCGCGCACCGTGCTCAGCTTCGCGCTCGCCAAGATCGCGCTCGGCGAAGGCCGCGCCGCAGTGGCTGTGCTCGACGAATACTCCGCGGGCATCGATCCCGCCGACCTCGGCCTTGCACTGGCGCTCGCCGGGCAGCCCGAACGCGGCGCTGGGGTGCTCGTCAAGGCCGTGCGCGGCAGCGAGCAAGCCTCGCCCAAGCTGCGCCAGAACCTCGCCTATACCTATGCGCTCGCCGGCAATTGGCGGATGGCGAGTGTGATGGCGGCAGAAGACGTGCCGGCCGACCAGCTTGACGCGCGCCTTGCCGACTGGGCCGCCAACTCCGCGCCGGAGCAGTTCCAGCAGCGCATCGCCACGCTCCTTGACGTGACCCCGCGCGCCGATAGCGGCCAGCCGCAGCGCCTCGCGCTTGCCAATTTCCCCGCGCAGGACGTGATGATGGCCGAAGCCGCCGCGCAAGGCCCCGGCGCCGATGCTGGCGAAGAGCCCGTAAAGGTCGCCTCTGCCACCTCTTCGCCTGCCTTCAGCCAGGCCTTCGAGCCCGCCTCGCCTTCGATCGAGACCGTCGAACCTGCCCCTGTGCAGGGCGTTCGCTACGTTTCGAGCCCGGTGGTGCAGCAGCTCGCCAGCGCAGCGCCGGGCCGTGCCCCCGCCGCCCCGCGCGTCGCCGCAAGCGCCTCGCAGCGCCGCATGGCCGCGACCGCGACCGCCGCTACCACTACGGCCGCTGCTACTCCGACGCAGGGCCCGGTCGCCAAGGCAGGCAGCACGCACCTCGTGCAGCTCGGCGCCTTTAGCAGCAAGATCGAAGCCGAGCGCGGCTGGACCGCGCTCAAGGCAAAGTTCCCGCAGCTCAAGGACCGCAATCCGGTCATCACGCAGGCGGTGGTGAAAGGCCGGACCTTCTGGCGCGTCGCCGCCGACGGGTTTGGTGCAGATGGCGCCAAGGCGATGTGCGGGACGGTCAAATCGGCTGGCCGCGGCTGCTTTGCCTATGCCGCCTCCAGCCCGCCCAAAGGCGCGGTCGAGAGCGAGGTTCGGGTCGCCGCGCGCACCCGCTGATACCCTTTCCCGAAGTTATGAGCACCTGGCTCCCGGATGGCCCTGCGCTGTCCGGGAGTTGTTTTTTGGCGGCCCTGCGCGGCGAGGCTTTCCTACATTTGCAGACCGGCGGTAAGGTGTGCAGGCGCCCCAAAGGCCGCCCACGCCGCAGCGGACCGCGTGAAACATTGCCGGCGCGGCGGAAAATGGCGGATTTTGGCGGAAAAGCGGCTCTGTTTCCAACATCCCGGTGCCGCTTTCAGGCCCGTTCAGACCCCGGCTAGACCCCCTCTAGACCCCGGTTAGACCCCCTCCAGAGCGCATTTGACCCCGTGTTTCACGGGCCTCGGCGGTGCCTAGCCTCATGCTCGCCTGTAGGATGCGGCGTGGCCAGGCGCGGGTGCCGACGGGTTAGCGGGCGAGGCTGACCCCGCCCTTCCACAGTCCCAGCACCCGCCCTTGCGCGCCCTGCCGATCGAAGGGGGTGTTATCGGCCGTCGCCTCCATCTTGCGGCGATCGATGATCCACGGCGCTTCACTGTCGATCAGCGCGATGTCAGCCTCGAGCCCCGCTGCAAGCTCTCCCGCAGGCACCCCGAGCAGCCGCGCCGGATTGCGAGCGATAAGGTCGAAGGCGCGGGCGGTGTCGATGACCTCGTCGCGCACCAGCCCCAGCACCATGGCCAGCAAGGTCTCGGCCCCCGCCATCCCGGGCGCAGCATCGGCGAAGGGCAGGCGCTTGTCCTCGGGCCCGCGCGGGTCGTGGCCGCTGGCAATCACGTCCACCGTCCCATCGCCGATGGCAGTCAGCGCGGCCTGCCGGTCGGCCTCGCAGCGCAGGGGCGGCGAAAGGCGGGTGAAGGTTCGGAAGTCGGCGGTGGCAAGGTCGGAGAGCATGAAATGCGCAGGCGTGATCCCGCAGGTCACCGGCAGCCCCCGCGCCTTGGCGCTACGCACCAGATCGAAGCCCCGCGCTGTCGTCACCTGCCGGATATGCAGCCGCGCGCCGACCAGCTCAGCGAGCGCGATATCGCGGGCGATCGCGAGCGCCTCGGCCTCGGCAGGGGCGGCGGGCAGACCGAGCCGGGTGGCGATTTCCCCCGCGGTGGCCGATGCCTCTCCGGTCAGCGCGCCGTCCTCGGCATGGGTCACGACCACAAGGCCGAGCATCGCGGCATATTGCAGCAGCCGCAGCATCACGCCGCTATCAGCGATCCAGCGCCGCCCTGTCGCGATGCCCTTGGCCCCCGCCTCCTGCATCAGCGCCAGTTCGGCGAGTTCGCGCCCTTCGAGGCCGCAGGTGGCAGCGGCGAGCGGGTGGACCCAAAGATCGGGCTTGCCGCTCTTGGCGATGAAGCCAACCCTGCTCGGCAGATCGAGCACCGGCGACTGGTCGGGCATCAGGCCTGCGCGGGTGATCCCGCCGAAATGGAAGGCCGGCTTGTCGACAGCGAACACCCCCAGATCGACGAGCCCGGGTGCGAGCAACTTGCCCCTCGCGTCGACGATCTCGTCGCCTTCCTGCGGCGCGACATCGCGTCCCAGCGCCAGAATGATGCCGTCCGCACAGCGCAGCGCGCCCTCCGGAAGACCCCCGGGCGTGACGAGCCGCGCATTGACGATGGTGAGAGGCCGCGCCTGCTTCATGCCCAGCCCTCCACGCCCCGAGCCTCGCGGGTGAGAATATCGAGACAGGCCATGCGGATCGCCACGCCCATCTCGACCTGCCGGGTGATCAGCGAGCGGCCGGCAAGATCAGCGACCTCGCTGTCGATCTCGACCCCGCGGTTCATCGGCCCCGGGTGCATCACCAGCGCATCGGGCCGCGCCAGCGCGAGGCGCTTGGTCGTCAGCCCGTAGAGGTGGCGGTATTCGCGCGGGGAAGGCACGAATTGCCCGCTCATCCGCTCCGATTGCAGGCGCAGCATCATCACCACCTCGGCCCCCTCGAGCGCCTCGTCGAAGCGATGGTGAACCTCGACGCCCATCACCTCGACCCCCGCCGGCATCAGCGCCGGCGGCGCGCAGACCCGCACTTGGGCGCCCAGCGCCGTGAGGCACAGGATGTTCGAGCGCGCAACGCGGCTGTGCAGGATGTCGCCGCAGATCACGACCTTGAGTCCCGTGAAGTCCTCCGCCCCTTCGCCACGCTCGGCCAGCGCATGGCGCAGCGTCAGCGCGTCGAGCAGGGCTTGCGTGGGATGTTCATGACTGCCGTCGCCCGCGTTGAGCACCGGGCAATCGACCTTGTCCGCGATCAGGCGGGTCGCGCCGGAAGACCCGTGGCGGATCACGATCGCATCGGCGCGCATGGCGTTGAGCGTGATCGCGGTGTCGATCAGCGTCTCGCCCTTTTTCACCGAGCTTTGCGCGGCGTGCATGTTGACGACGTCCGCCCCCAGCCGCTTGCCCGCGATCTCGAAGCTCAGCAGCGTGCGGGTCGAGTTCTCGAAGAAGGCGTTGATGATGGTGAGGCCGGCGAGCAGGTCCGAATGCTTGGTGCTCTGGCGGTTGAGCGCGACCCACTGTTCGGCCTGATCGAGCAGGTAGAGGATCTCGTGGCGCTGCAGATGGCCGATGCCGGTGAGGTCGCGGTGCGGAAACGCCAGCCGACCGGCCGGGAAGCGGCCAACGGAGGCGGAGGGATCGGTCATGGCCATTAAAGTGATGCCCTTAGTCCAGGCGTGTTCACCGCTCAACCCGCCGCGTAAGGTTTCCGATAGAAGTTGTGCGACAAAGGCCCTAGGTCATCGGCCCAAGTCAAAAGGGACATCGGATGAGCTTCGTCGGCAAGGTGTGGAAGATCCTCGTCGGGATCAAGGACGGGCTTGTGCTCCTGTTCATGCTATTGTTCTTCGTGGCGCTGTTCGGCATCCTCTCGGCGCGGCCCAACCCAGGCCAGGTGCGCGACGGAGCGCTGTTGATCGACCTGTCGGGGATCGTCGTCGAGGAAAAGTCGGCGCTCGATCCGATCGAGGCGCTGCTCTCGCGCAGCGCGCCTGTCGGCGAGACGCGCTCGCGCGATGTGGTGCGCGGGCTCGATGCCGCCGCCACCGACGAGCGGGTCAAGGCCGTGGTGCTTGACCTCACCACCTTCCTTGGCGGTGGGCAGGTGCACCTCAAAGACATTGGCGAAGCCATGGACCGGGTGCGCAAGGCGGGCAAGCCGGTGCTCACCTACGGCAAGGCCTATGCCGACGATCACATGCTGCTCGCCGCCCATGCGAGCGAGGTATGGCTCGATCCGATCGGGGTGGCGGTGATTTCCGGCCCTGGGGGGATGAACCTCTACTATGCCGGGCTGCTCGAAAAGCTCGCCATCAACGCGCGGGTCTATCGGGTGGGCGAATACAAGTCCGCGGCCGAGCCGTGGTCGCGCTCGTCCATGTCAGACGAAGCGAGAGCCAATATCGGCGGGCTCTACGGGGCGCTGTGGGAGGAATACAAGGCCAACGTCACCCGCGCGCGGCCCAGGCTCCAGCTTGCGAAGGTGACGGGCGATCCGAAGACGTGGATTGAAAGTTCGGGCGGCGACATGGCCGAAGCTGCGCGAGCCGCTGGACTGGTCGACAAGCTTGGCGACAGGGCGCAGTTCGGCGCGCGGGTTGCGGAACTTGCCGGCAAGGATCAGTGGAACGAGAAGCCCGGAAGTTTCGCTGCGAGCGACCTCGGCGCCTATCTCGCCGACCTTGGCGAGAGCCGGGCGGGCAAGAAAATCGGCGTCGTCACCATCGCCGGCGAGATTGTCGACGGCAAGGCCGGCCCCGGCATCGCTGGCGGCACGCGGATCGCCGATCTCCTCGATGAGGCACTCGATGACGATCTGGCGGCGCTGGTGGTGCGCATCGATTCTCCGGGCGGCTCGGTGACCGCCTCGGAAGAGATCCGCCGCGCGATCCAGCGTTACCGCGACCGGAAGATTCCTGTGGCGGTCTCCATGGCCAACATAGCAGCCAGCGGCGGCTACTGGGTCGCGACGCCCGGCGAGCGCATCTTCGCAGAGCCCGAGACGGTAACCGGCTCGATCGGCGTCTTTGCGGTGATCCCGACATTCGAGCAGGCGGCCGCGCGGCTCGGAGTGGCGGCGGACGGCTATCGTACCACGCCGCTCTCAGGTCAGCCGGACGTTATCGGCGGCTTCACGCCGGCGATGGACACGCTGCTCCAGACCACGATCGGCGGCACCTACAAGGACTTCCTCGCGCTCGTGTCGAAGGCGCGCAGGATGCCGGTCGAAAGGGTCGATGCCATCGCGCAGGGGCAGGTGTGGGACGGCGGCACGGCACGCCAGAATGGCCTCGTCGATGAGTTCGGAGGTCTCCGGGATGCACTCGCCTGGGCTGCGGTGAAGGCCGGCGCCAAAGATGGCGAGTGGCACGCGGTCTACCTAGGCGAGCGCGCGCAGAGCTATGATTCGTTGATCCGCCAGCTCGTTACCCGCGAGGAGGCGCAGGCCCCGGCAGCCGCGAGCGGCGACCTGTTTGCGATGACCGCGCTGCGCAGCGAGAGCCTCGGCGCGAGACTCGCGCGCGACGCCGAGCGGCTGACCGGCACCCGCGGCATCCAGGCATTCTGCCTCGAGTGCCCGGCGAGGCCCGGCGTCCAGAATGCCCCGGCCACCCCGCCCAAGGGGATGCTCGCGCTGCTGGCGTGGCTCACGGGCGGCTAAATCGCACCGGCCCTGCGGCGGGCGCTTGCCAAGCAGGGCTGACCCCATTAAAGGCGCGCGCCTGTCCGGGCCGAAAGGCCGCTTGGACGGGCGCGTAGCTCAGCGGTAGAGCACACCCTTCACACGGGTGGGGTCACAGGTTCAATCCCTGTCGCGCCCACCATCTTTTCAATGGTTTGGAAGAGATGGTGCCGGTTACCATGCACCTTGCATCGTCTTCCGGAGCTTCAAATCCTGAGAAGATGGAGCGCCAATATGCAAATATGCGCTCACCTTGCGCGAGGGCTTGGTGCGGATAGTGCCTGATCACGAACGGGATTACCCGCGCTCTGGTCGTCTGGGGCTGTTCTTTCGCCCAGCAGTTTAGCGTACAGCCCCATCCGGTTGCGCACTGGTGCTTCATCCCCCAAATTGGCCGGCAGGCCGAGTTTCGGCAGGGTTTCCCGTGCGGCGACGCTGCCGGCGGAGGGATCGGCGGCAATGGCGGCGAGTATGCTGGCGCGCTGACCGACGGGCAGGCGCACGGTCAATTCGGCCGCAACCAGCAGGGGCAGGTGGGATTGCAGCGGCTCGGTATCATAAAGATCAGGAACAGCGGCGATCAGCAGCAGGTTGCGCGCGCGCTGCGTGAGGTCTGGTTCCTCAGCAGCGGGCCACGTTTCGATCTGACGCTGCACGCGCGCAAGCGCGCTGGCTGTCGCAGCATCGGCAGGGGTGGCTGCGATGGGAGCGATCCGCCCTCTAGGTACCGAAGCGATGGCAAGATCGGCGCGAGGCGTCGGCCCGGCGGGCCGGTGCCAGACGAGCGCAGAGAAGCCGAGCCACGCAGTGAACATAATCAAGTAAGGCCAGCGGCGTGGCCACAGCCTGACGACCACCAGCGTCGCCGCCGCAGTGCCGCCGAGGGCGAACAAGGTCGAGCTTGCCGCGCGCGTGCCGGTGCCGGTGAGCGCAGTCTGGATCGCCACGCTGGCCCATTGTGCTGGCAACAAGGCCAGAAGCCAATCCGGCAATCGACCCGGCATGGCGAAGGCTGTTGACAGCATCGCCGCCTCGCCGGCGACCACGAATACGGCGATCCACCAACCCTTGTCGGATGCAGAGCGAGCGAACAGTGTGCCCCGCGCTGCGAAGCTAATGCTGGCGATGGTCACAGCCAGCCCGGTCGAAAACGGGTGTGGAAGGGGTGGCATGCCCAGCACCCGTGCGAACAGTAGGAGGCCACCCCCGGCCACTAGCGCAAGAAGGACGCCGATCCACAGGCGCCCGTCAGCAGCCGCCGCGATCATGCCAACTGCCATCAGCCCTACCGCCAGCATCGGGCCGCCAATCAAGGCCAACGGCGCAGGAGCGGGCGCATCCACAAGCAGCAGCATGGCCAGAGCGGGTGCTACGGCCCCAGCCAGCGCCACGAACAGCCAAGCCAGAAGCGACCGGGTCAAGGGCTGAGCGCGCGACAACGACTTCATAAAAGCGACACTGGTTGAAGCACCAGGCATTGTCGAGCAGGAACCATCGGTGGCGCTGAAGCTTGGCAATTGGGCCGGCTGCACGGCCCGACCGGGGTGGTGTTCAATACGCTCTACCCGGGATGCGTGATGCGCGGCCGATCCATTGTCAGCCAGCGCCTTGATGCCTGAAAAACGAAGGCATCAGCCGGCAATGATGGCGCCAACATCCGACCGCTTTTCCTCCAGCCTTTCTTGGGCAAGCCCGCAGTGATGTTTCACGTGAAACACGCCGTGCAAAGCCGCATCTGAACCCGTCTGGAAGGGGCCTAGAGGGGGCCAAAAGGGGGTCAAAGGGGGGTCTGGACGAGTCTGGGCAGGGTCCTGCAACGACATTGCTGCGCGCAACACGCCCGCCCGGTGCGTCATTCACCCTTCCCCGCTTGACCGCGCCCACCTTGTCGCGGCAACAGTTGCGCTTCCGCCGGTCGGCGGTGTTGCAAGGGGTAATCATGCGGAACGGAATTTGGGGCGCCTGCCTTCTCATGGCTGCGGCATTCTTCGGCGCGGCGGTGCCGCCGGCGGCAGCGCAGTCCTTCGCGCAAGGCAACTTCGATCCTGCCATCCCGACCCTCACCCAAAGCGTCGGCCATGCGCCGGGCACGCGCATCACCTCGCCAGACCAGGCCTATGTCTACCTCAAGGCGCTTGCCGCGGCCGCTCCCGAGCGCACGCGGCTGGTGCAATATGCGACGAGCTGGGAGGGCCGCCCGCTTTACTACCTCGTGATCTCCTCAGCCCAGAACATCGCCCGGCTCGATGCTATCAAGGCCGATCTGGCCAGCATCGCTGCGGGGCGCGCCAGCAATGGCGCCGCGCTGCCGGTCACCTGGCTGGCCTACGGCGTGCACGGCAACGAGATCTCCTCGACCGATGCGGCGCTGATGACCGCCTACCATCTGCTCGCCGCCAAGGATGACGCGCGCGCGGACAAGATCCTTGGAAATACAATCCTCGTCATCGACCCGATGCAGAACCCGGACGGGCGGGCGCGCTTCGTGAACAACTTCCTTGCCTCGACCGGCATCGCCCCTGACGCGGACCGGCAAGCAGCCGAGCATGACGAGCCCTGGCCGAGCGGACGCGTCAACCACTACATGTTTGACCTCAACCGCGACTGGTTCACCCTTTCCCAGCCCGAGACACGCGGCAAGGTCGCCGCAATCCGCCAGTGGAACCCCGTGGTGGTCGTCGACCTGCACGAGATGGGCGGGGACGAGACCTACTTCTTCTCCCCGGCCGCGCAGCCCTTCAGCCCCAACCTCACGCCCGCGCAGATCCGCGCCTACGAGCTGATCGGCCGTTATAACGCCGCCGCCTTCGACGCGCGCGGCGAGCCCTATTTCACCCGCGAGGTCTATGACCTGTTCTACCCCGGCTACGGCGACACCTGGAACGCGCATCAGGGTTCGATCGGATCGACTTACGAGCAGGGTTCGGCGCGGGGCCTCGTTTTCGAGCGGCGCGACGGGACCGAGCTTGCCTATGCCGACGGGGTGCACAATCACTTCACCACCAGCCTCGCCACGGCGAGCGCGGTCGCTGACAATCCGCAGAAGTTCCTCGGCGATTTCGCCGCCTACCGCGCCGCCAATGCCGGGGGCACGGCGGGCAAGGGCAGCTATCTGATCGACCTTGCCAAGCGGCGCTGGAATGCCGAACGCCTCGGACGGCGGCTTGCCGCACAGGGCATCACCGTGCTGCGCCGCGAAGGCAGCGCCACTGTCTGCGGCAAGTCCTATCCGGCAGGCTACCTCGCCGTCCCGCAGGCCCAGCCCGCCGCACGGCTGGTGCGCAGCCTGCTCGACCGCGACACGCCGCTGCCGCCCGATTTCCTCGCCGAGCAGGAACGCCGCCGCTCGGTCGACCTGCCGCACGAGCTTTATGATGTGACCGCCTGGTCGGTAGGGCCGATGGCGGGCGTGGACGTGAGCCTGTGCAATGCGGCGGTCGGCGGTGATGCGATGAGCGCCGATGCGCCAATCGCTGCCAAGTCCTCAGGCACCGGCACCTTTGCCATCGCCGTTCCGTGGAGCGACAGCGGGCAGGCCCGGCTCGTCACCCTTGCCTTGCGCGAAGGGATCGAGGGCCGCGTCACCGACAAGGCCTTCGCGCAAGGCGGGCGCAACTTCCCGCGCGGCACGGTGGTTTTCCCCGCAGGCAGCAACACGCCCGAGAAGATGGCGCGCCTTGCGCAGCTTGCCGGCGAAGTGGGCGCCGAGACCGCAGCGCTCGACAGCGGCTGGGTCGATAGCGGCCCCAACCTGGGCAGCGAGCACTTCACGCGCCTCACCCTGCCGCGGGTCGCGGTGGCGTGGGACGACGGGATCTCGCAGCTCAGCGCAGGGGCCCTTCGCTATGTGCTCGAACAGCGCATCGGCCTGCCCGTGACGCCGATCCGCACCGCCCGCCTCGCCCGCGCCGACCTCAGCGAATATGACGTGCTGCTGGTGCCCGAAGGCGATCCGGCAAGTGTGCTCGGCGATGGCGGCCTGCGCGCGGTCCGCAGCTTCGTGCAGCGCGGCGGGGTGCTGGTGGCGGTGGGCGACAGCCTCGAAACCTTCAGCAGCGGCGACAATCCCATGCTCGCCATCAAGCGCGAAGCGGCGCTGGGCCGCGATCCTGCCGATGCCAAGGACGCCAAGGGCGATCTGGCCGAAGCCAAGGAAATCGCCACCGATGCCGCCTATCGCGAGGCGATCAAGGACCAGGCGGCTCTTCCCGACACCTTGCCCGGCGCGCTGCTCAATGTGGTAGGCGAGCCCGACAACTTCCTCTCGGCGGGCTACGACGATGGGGCGGTGGTGCTGGCGACGGGGACGCAGATCTTCACCCCGCTCGACCGCGCCAAGGGCGTCAATGTGCTGCGCTTCGCCGCGCCCGCCAATCTGGTCGCCAGCGGCTACGTGTGGGGCGAAAACCGCCGCCAGCTCGCCTACAAGCCTTACCTGATGGCGCAGCGGCAGGGACGCGGGTTGGTGATCGGCTTCGCGCATGATCCCTCGACGCGCGGCTACCTCGAAGGGCTTGACCTGATGATCGCCAACGCGGTTCTGGTGGCGCCCTCGCGGATCAGGTGATCGCCTTCTGGCGTGATCTTGGCAGGACCGATCTAGGATAGCCCGCCCGAATGTGTCATGCTGGCGGCATGGCGCTGTTCGAGGCCCTTGTCGTTGCCCATGTTGCCACCGGCGTGGTGGGGCTGACGGCGTTCTGGGGGCCGATCGTCACGAAGAAGGGCGCAGGCAAGCACCGCAAGTGGGGGCGCGCGGCGTGCTACGGCTTCCTCGGCGCGGGCAGCCTTGCCATCGCGATGGCGCTGTTCTCGCTCTACGGTCCGGAACATCGGCACCCGGAAATCACAGACCGCGTGCTGTTCGACGGGCTGTTCGGGTGGATGATGCTCTATCTCGGTGTGCTCACCATCGGCTTTGTCGACTATGGTCTGGCGGTCGTTCGCCACGCCCGCGACCGCCGGGCTTTGCGCTCGGTGCGCTATCAAGCGATGATCGCGGCCGTGGTGATCTCGGGCGCGTGGTGCGGGTTCTTTGGCTATAGGGTTGGCCATCCGCTGATGATGCTGCTCGCCTTCATCGGCATTGTCGCGATGCTGATCCAGCAGCGCTACATCTGGAGGCGCGAGGATTTTCCCCGCGGAACCCACATCGGCGAACATTTCCGCGCGCTGATCGGCATGGGCATATCGGCCTACACGGCCTTCCTCTCGGTCGGGCTGATCCGCTTGATCCCCGAGCACGTCTTCAATCCCGCCATCTGGGCAGGGCCGAGCGTGATCGGGGTGAGCCTGATCATCACCTTTACCCTCAAGGCCAAGAAAGCGGCCGCTCCGCGGGTCTCAGGGGTGAGCCCACATCCGCAGCAGATTGGCGATGGTCTTGTCTAGGGTAAGCAGTTCGGGCGACTGGCCGGGCAATTGCTGGCGCAAAGCCGCGCGCAGGTTTTCAAGGTCGAACAGCATCTCGCGCCGGGACTGATCCGCGACGAGGCTCTCGATCCAGCCGACGCACACAATCCGCGTGCCGCGCGTCACCGGCTTCACCTCATGGATGCTGCCCGATGGGTAGAGCACCAGATGCCCTGCCTCGCCTTTCAATTCCTGGGTCATGCCGGCCGCGTGAACCACCAGTTCGCCGCCCTCGTAATCGGCAGGGGGGGTGAGCCACAGGGTAAAGGAAAGGTCGGTCCGAAGCCGCTTGGCGCCTCGCCCCATCAGCGCATTGTCGACATGCGCGCCGTAGTGCCCGTCCACCCCGGTGCGGCTGATCAGCAGCGGCGAGAAGCGGCGCGGCTGGGCGGCGGCGCGGAGCACGGGGTCGTCGGCGAGAATGCCGGTGATCTCATCTTGCAGCGCGCGGCCCGCGGTCGAGCCCATCGCGGCCTGCTCATTGCGTTTGACCGCGCGCGCCACCGAACCGGCGGTCTCGCGCCCGTCGCGCCATTCGAGCAGCGCGATGCGCTCGGCAATGGCGGCGAGGTCTTGCGTATCGGGAATGGCGTGGATGGCGAGGATCATGAGCGCCGCTCTAGCGCCGCAGCAGGCCTTCCGCCAGCAAGCGATTGACCGTGGCTGCGACCTCTTCGGGAGACCGGTCCTGCTTGCCCCACACGGCAAAGCGCAGGCCCGCAAAGACGTTCATCCCCATCATCGCCCATGCCTCGATCTCGCCCAGCCCGTCGCGGAACTCGCCCTTCGCCGCGCCCGCCTGCAAGCGTTCCACAAAGCGCGCGGCGATGGTTTCGTAGTGGTCGCGGTAGCTCGCCGGATCGACGAATTCGGCTTCATCGATGATGCGGTAGACTTCCTTGTGCTCGGTAGCGAAGCTGAGGAAGGCGAACAGCCCCGCCCGTTCGATTTCGAGTGCCCCCATGCCTTCGCTGATCGCCGAGCGTGCGCTGCTTTTGACCATTTCGCTCATGTCGGCAACCAGCGCGCGGAACAAGGCGTCCTTGCTGTCGAAATAGGTGTAGAAGCTCCCCAGCGCGACCCCGGCGCGGCGCGTGATCGAGCTGACCGAGGCCTCGTGGAAGCCCTTCTCCCCAAACTCCACCGCCGCCGCGTCGAGCAGCTTGCGCAAGGTGCGCCGCCCACGCTCTGTGCGCGGCGTCTTGGCATCGCCGCCGCCTGCCCCCGCGATCTCCTTCGCGGCCGTTCCCGCGACGCTTCGAGTGTTGCCCATCCGCATCTCCCTCGACGCTTTCGGTAGGCGGCACAAGGGGCAGGCACAAGACTAAACTTGAAGGTTGGTTCACCTTTCAATATTGAAGGCAGCACAAGAAGCACAACAGGAGAGGAAACCGCCATGAGAAAGATGCTTTGTGCCCGTGCGCTGCTGCTCGCGGGCTGCGCCGGAGCTGCCACCTTTGCCGCGCCAGCCGCCGCACAGGACAATGGCGCCGACACCGCCGCCGAGGCCGCTGCAGATGCAAGCGATGGCGAGATCCTCGTCACCGCGCGCCGCCGCGAGGAACGCCTGATCGACGTGCCGGTCGCGGTCACCGCCTTCGATCAGGCTGATCTCCAGCGCATTCAGGCGGTCGACCTTTCCGGGCTCCAGGCCGCCGCCCCCAACTTGAACCTTGTGCAGGGCCGCGGCTCGGCGGCGAGCGCCAACATCTTCATCCGCGGCCTCGGCCAGCCCGATGCGCTCCAGACCTTCGACCCGGCGGTCGGCATCTATGTCGATGGCGTCTATCTCTCGCGCATTCAGGGCGCGCTGCTGGGCCTGTTCGACGTTGAACGGATCGAAGTGCTGCGCGGGCCGCAGGGCACGCTCTACGGCAAGAACACCACTGGCGGTGCGCTCTCGATCGTCAGCCGCAAGCCTGATCTCGACACGCTCAAGGCCGCGGGATCGGCGCTTTACGGCAGCTACGACCAGATCGTCTTGAACGGCTATATCAGCGCCCCGCTGGTTACCGACAAGGCAGCGCTGAGCCTTGCCGGCCAATACGACAAGCGCGACGGGCTGGTCACCGATCCGCGCACGGGCCGCAAGTACAACGACCGCGACAGCCTCACCCTGCGCGGCATCCTGCGCGTGCAACCGACCGAGCGGCTCGAGCTGATCGCGAGCGGGGACTACAACCGCCAGCGCAACGCCCTCACCCTCGGCTATGCGACCGCAAACCTTGGCGGCACGCTGCCGATCCCGGCGCAGCCCTATGGCCGCTATGACTACAAGGCCTCGACCAGCTTCACCGGCGACGAAGGCCAGCGGCTCGATCACTGGGGGGTCAACCTCACCGCCAACCTCGAACTCACCGATGCGATCACGCTGACCAGCATCACCGCCTGGCGCAAGCTTGAGCCTGACCTGTTCATCGATATCGATGCCACTCAGGCCGAGCTTGGCGACGTCTTCGTCGGCATCGACCAGCGCCAGTTCAGCCAGGAAGTGCAGCTGAAGTGGGACACGGATAACTTCCGCGGGGTGTTCGGTCTGTTCTACCTGAACGAGAACATCCGCTCGCATCAGGAAGCCTATGCCGACAACCTGTTCGGCGTATCCTTCACCCGCCTGATCGACGATGAGCAGAACACCAAGAGCTACGCAGCTTTCGGGCAGGCGACGTATGACTTCACCGAACAGCTCAGCCTCACCGCAGGGCTGCGTTATACCAAGGAAAAGCGGCAGTACGACCGCATCACCACCACGGTCTCGAACTTCGCCGGTCTGAACGGCTTGACCTTCCGCTTCCCCGGCAGCCTGCCTGCGCCCTTCAACCTCGACAACAGCGCGACCTTTGACGCCTGGACGCCGAGCGTGACCCTGTCCTTCAAGCCGAGTGACGACAGCCAGATCTACGCCTCGGCTTCGCGCGGGTTCAAGGCGGGCGGGTTCAACGGGCGCGCCAACAGCGTCAATGACCTGACCCTGGTGGTCAACGGGGCGCCGCAGCTGGTGACGAACTTCGACCCTGAAACGGTTTGGACCTACGAGACCGGCGCGAAGGCGAGCTTCCTTGATGGGCGCGTCTATCTCGCGGCGAATGTCTTCTACAGCGACTTCAAGGACTTCCAGGCCCGCGTCGGCGGCGGCGCGGTGGGTGTCTTCCCGGTACTCAACGCCGGCAAGATGTCGATCTGGGGCGCGGAAATCGAAGCCGTGGTCAAGCCGACCAAGGCGTGGACCCTGCGCAGCAGCCTCGGCTATCTCGATGCGCAATATGAAGAATTCAACGATGGCCGCCGTCCGCCCGCCTTCAGCTGCAACCCGACCGGCACGCGAATCACCTGCGAGCCCGCCTTCGCGCCGCCGCTGACGGTCAACCTTGCGACCGACTACCGCATCGACCTCGGCGATACCGGCAGCATCACGCTCGGCGGCGACGCGCGCTTCGTCGACAAGCACTTCCTGAGCGTCGACAACCGTCCGGGACTGGTCGAGGACGGCTACTGGCTGGTCAATGCCTTCGTGCGCTACGACGATGCTGACCGCCGCTTCTACGTGCAGGGCGGGGTGAAGAACCTCACCGACGAACTCTACAAGACCGATGGTCAGGAGTTCAGCTCGGTCGGCAACATCCAGACGGTCTATTTCGGCGATCCGCGCACATGGAACGTGATGGTCGGCTTCAACTTCTAGGGACACGGCAGGGCGGCGGCCTCTCACAATACCACCGCCGCCCCTTCCCCCTTTCCTTGGGGGGCGCGAGAAGGCATAGGCGCGTGCCATGCACGACATTCGCCTGATCCGAGAGAACCCCGAAGCTTTTGACGCTGGGCTGGCCCGGCGCGGGCTGCCCGCGCAAAGTGCGGCGCTGATCGCGCTGGACGAGCAGCGCCGCGCGGTCGT
>JAIYAL010000207.1 GCA_027489095.1 Erythrobacteraceae bacterium | reverse complement strand
GTTGGTGAGCATCCCGCCCAGCCAGCGATGGTTGACGAAGTGCTGGCCCGACATGCGCGCAGCTTCCGCGATCGGCTCCTGCGCCTGACGCTTGGTGCCGACGAACAGCACCTTGCCGCCCGAACGCACGGTCGATTCGACGAAATCGAGCGCGCGCGCGAACAGCGGCACGGTCTGCGACAGGTCGATGATGTGGACACCATTGCGCGCGCCGAAGATGTACGGCTTCATCCGCGGGTTCCAGCGGTGGGTCTGGTGGCCGAAGTGAGCGCCGGCCTCGATCAAATGCTGCATGGTGACGACGGGAGCCGCCATAGGTATTTCCTTTCCGGTTGTTCCTCTGGAAGGCTGGAACCGCGACGGCGGAGATCCCGCCTGCGGCACCGGTATGAGCGCCTTCCATGTGAATTTGCCCTGTGCACCGAGCCTCATGCCCGTGCCGGAGCGAGCGCGCCCTTACCCGCCTGCGCGACAGGAATCCAGCCCCGATTGCCCGGCACAGTCGAAAAATCGCGCGAAGGCGGCAGTGATGGCGCTTGACAGGCCGGAACATGTAGGGAACAAGGGGGTCAGAACAAAGAATGAACACCTGCTTCAGGGGACACCACTATGCTCAGCGCCATCATCACCGTCCTGTTCGCCTGTGCCAGCCTGCTCGCCATCGCCAGCATCGCCCACAGCCTGACCGAAGCGCACGCCGCGTGGGCGCGGCTGATGCGTGAGGGCGAGGTGCTGCGCGCCGCGCTGGCGTTCGAGGAATCGCTGGTGGAAATGAGCCTGCGCGCCGCTGCCCTTCCCGCCTCGCGCCGGGCGATCGCCCGGGTGACTGTTATGCCGCGCCCTGCAGTCCTGTTGCCGCTTGCGCTGCCGCGTCCTGCCTGCGTCGCCGCTTGATCCGGCCATATTTCACAAGGCCGTAGGGCATCATCGCCAGATAGACCGTGCTGATCGCTGCGAGCGTCCACCACGGCTCAAGCAGCAGCGCTGCAAAAGCGAGGCCGGTAAAGGCAATCAGCGGCAGGCGGATCGCGCGTCGTGGGCGGAGCGAGGCCCAGCTCAACGTCGGCAGGTTGGAAATCATCAGGATTGCGATCACCGTCAGCCACGCGGTCATCAGCACCGGATTGCGGAACAGCTCGACCCCGGTTTCGTGCCACAGATAGAAGGGCGTGAAGGCCAGCCCCGCTCCGACCGGCGCAGGCACCCCGGTCAGGAACCCGGCCGACTTGTGCGGTTGGTCATCAACATCGATCCGGGCGTTGAAGCGCGCCAGCCGCAGTGCGCAGCAGATCGCGAAGGCAAGCGCGGCAAACCAGCCGAAGCGCGGCCAATCGTTGAGCGACCACAGGAACAGGATCAGCGCGGGCGCGGTCCCGAAGGACAGCGAATCCGCGAGACTGTCGAGCTCGGCACCGAAGCGCGACTGGGCGTTCAAAAGCCGCGCAATGCGTCCGTCGATCCCGTCGAGCACACTGGCCAGCACCACCAGTCCGATCGCAAAGGTCCATTGCGCATCGATCGCGAAGCGGATGCCGGTGAGCCCGGAACACAGCGCCGCGGCGGTCACCGCATTGGGGAGCATCGCCCGCAAGGTCAGCCCGCCGCCATGCGCCGGCATGGCAGGGAGCCCAGCCTCATCAACGTCCTCGTCCTCGGCGGCTTTCGGCCCGAGCCGGGCCGGGAAAAACCGCGCGCCCGGCAGCTTGCGGCGCGCACGCTTGCGCGGATTGGGCGCGCTGGGCGGCCGGCTCATTGGGCAATCCCCTCGATCAGCCCGCGCTGGCCGATGGTGGCAATCACGGTCTCGCCCGCGATCATCCGCTGCCCGATCATCACCGCAGCGTCAGTCCCGGCGGGCAGATAGACATCGACCCGGCTGCCAAAGCGGATCAGCCCGACGCGCTGCCCCTTGGCGAGGATGTCGCCCGGCTTGACGAACGGCACGATCCGCCGCGCCACCAGCCCGGCGATTTGCGTGAAGCCGACCTTCAGCCCGTCACTCCGCTCGACAAGAATATGCTGGCGCTCGTTCTCCTCGCTCGCCTTGTCGAGTTCGGCGCTGATGAAGCGGCCCGGAATATAGACCACGCGCCGCACCGTCCCGCCCACGGGGGTGCGGTTGATGTGGACATCGAAAACGCTGAGGAAGATCGAAACCCGCGTGACAAGCCCGGCGGGCAGGCCCGCATGGCCAGAACCGTCCTCGATCTGCAGTTCAAGCGGAGGTTCCACCGTCTCGATCCGGGTGACGATCCCGTCAGCTGGCGCGATGATCGCCGCATCGCTCTGCGGCACAACGCGCTCGGGATCGCGGAAGAAGGCAAACACGCCCGCAGAGGCCAGCAACATCGGCCAGCCGATGAGCTCCCAGCCGAGCACCAGCAGCACGAAAATGCTCGCCGCCGCCGCGATCAGACCGAACTTGCGACCTTCCGGATGGATCGCGGGCCAGTTCCAGCCGGCCTCGCCGCGGCCTTTGTTGTCGAGGATTTCGCCTGCCATCGTTTCGCTTCTAGGGAAGCGGCCGCAAGGCCGCAAGGCAAGTCGGCCCCGTGTCGGCCAGCTTAGGCAACCTTGCGCACGAACACCGTGCCGGCCGAATAGCCCGCCCCGAAGGAACAGATCAGCCCGGTGTCGCCCGCGGCAAGATCGTCGTTGTGCTTGTGGAAGGCGATGATCGAGCCTGCGCTGGAGGTGTTGCCATAGGTGTCGAGCACGGTCGGGCTTTCGTCCTCGCTGGCCTCATGGCCGAGAACCTTGTGCGCAATCAGCCGGTTCATCCCCGCATTCGCCTGGTGCAGCCAAAGCCGCCGCGTCGCCGCAGGATCAAGGCCGAGCCGTGTCGCCTCGTCGAGGATCATCTGCGCGACCATCGGCACGACTTCCTTGAAAACCTTGCGCCCTTCCTGAACGAACAGCTTGTCGGCGCTGCCGGTGCTTTCGGGATGGGCGCGGTTCAGGAAGCCGAAATTGTTGCGGATGTTATTCGAAAACACCGTCTTCAGCCGGGTGCCGAGGATTTCCCAATGCTCGGCGGGCGCAATGGCTGCATCCTCAACCAGCACCGCGGTCGCCACGTCGCCGAAGATGAAGTGGCTGTCGCGGTCACGCCAGTTGAGGTGGCCCGAGGTGATCTCCGGGCTCACCACCAGCACCGATCGGGCATTGCCGGCACGCACGTAGTCGGCCGCTGTCTGGATGCCGAAGGTTGCCGAGGAGCAGGCAACGTTCATGTCGAAGCCGAAGCCGTCGATCCCCAGCGCCTGCTGGATCTCGATCGCCATCGCCGGGTAGGCGCGCTGCATGTTGGAGGCCGCGCACAGCACCGCGTCCACGTCCTCGGGCTTGCGGCCCGCGCGTTCCAATGCCTGCCGCGCGGCGGCGACGCCGATCTCAGCCATCACCGACAGCTCGTCATTGGCGCGCTCGGGCAGGCGCGGGCACATCGTCTCGGGGTCGAGAATCGCGGCCTTGCTCATCACATGGCGCGCCTTGATCCCGCTCGCCTTCTCGATGAATTCAACCGACGAATAGGGCAGTGCCTCGGCCTCGCCCGCCGCAATCGCCTCGGCGTGGGCGGCGTTGTGGCGGTCAGCGAAGGCGTTGAAGCTGGCGACCAGCTCGGCGTTGGTGATGCTTTCGGCCGGAGTGAACAGGCCGGTGGCGGAAATGACGGGGCGGCCGGTAAGGGTGGCGGTCATGGGAGGTTGCTATTCCTGCATCTCAAGCATGGGAGGCGCGCTTTACGTCCCACCCTCTTCGCCCGCAAGCCCTGCCGCCTCCGGAGCCGTATCGAGCACCTCGCGCAGCAGCGGGTTGGGGAAGGTGCGCGCGATGGTGACAGCGTGAAACTCCTCGGTGATGCCGGGGAGCTGGGCGAGCTCGAACAATGTGCCCGCCGCCAGCTCGTCGCGCACCACAATCGGCGGGATCACCGCGACGCCCGCGTCCGAGCGCGCGAGCAGGCGCAGCATCGCCATATCGTCAGCCTCGGCGGCGACATGGGGCACAATGCCGAGATTCTCGATCAGCGCGTCGAACCCGGCACGCAGCGCGGTTTCGGGAGTGGGGAGCAGCAGCGGCGCCTGCGCCAGCAGCACGGGGAGGCCCTGCGCCGCCAGCGCGAGACGCGAGCGTGCGCCCACAAGGCTGACCGGCTGCTCGGCGATGCGCCGCACCAGATAGGGGCTCGCCGCATCGCGCGCGGGCACCTGATTGGTGAGCAGCACGTCGATCCTCAGCGCGTCGAGCGCGCGCAACAGCGAAGCCTGTGTGCCCGAACGCAGCACCACCTCGACATCATCGCGGCCCAGCAAGGGCGCAAGGAAACCCATCTGGAAGTTGCGTGACAAGGTGGCGAGCGCGCCGATGCGCAGCACCTTGCGCTGACCGCCGACCGCGCGGAAGGTCGCGGTGAGCTGTTCGGAGGCGCGGAAGATCTGCTCGGCATAATCGAGCGCGATCCGCCCCGCCTCGGTCAGCACGAGATTGCGCCCGCGCCGCTCGAACAGGTCGTGGCCGAGATCGGCCTCCAGCGCCTTGATCTGGGTGGAGACAGCGCTTTGCGAGATGTTGAGCGCGCGCGCCGCCGCCGTCAGCGTCCCCTCGCGCGCGACGGCGCGGAACAGGCGCAGGTGGTGAAGGTTGAGGCTCGCCATCAGTGGTCGTCCCGCAAATCGTTCGTTTCTACCGAACGTTTGGCGACAAAATATGTATTTTCTTAAATTTCGTCCAGTCCCTATTCGGCCCCTTGCAAGTTTCACCTTACGCCGGAGTGCCGCTTCATGCCTGAGACCATCGCCCTGACCATGCTTAGCCCTCTGGCGCTGGTGCCGGTCATCCTGCTCGCTCTGGCTCGTCCGGGCAAGCGTCCCGGCGCGCTTCCCGCAGCTTCCGAAGCCTCGGCCTTCGCGGCCTTCGCGATCGCGCTGGCCGGGCTGGTTCAGACCGCGATGGGTGCGCCTGCCGGGCTCAGCATCTTCGAAGGCGCTCTCACGCTGGGTATGCGCAGCGATCTCGTTGCTGCCAGCATGGCCAGCCTGGTCGGCTTCATCGGCTGGATCGTGATGCGCTACAGCCGCACCTATCTCGACGGCGAGGCGCGCGAGGGCGCGTTCCATGGGCTGATGCTGACCGCGCTGGCGGCGGTGCTGGTGTTCGTCCAGTCTGGCACCATCCCGACCTTGATCCTGTCCAGCTTTGTGGTCGGCCTTGCGCTCAAGCAACTCCTCCTCTTCTATCCCGACCGCCCCGAGGCCCAGCGCGCTGCGACCAAGTTCGTGCGCGTCTGGCACATGGGCGATGCGATGCTGGTGATCGCCGCTGCGCTCCTGTTCGCCGCGTTCGGCACGCTTGACGTGACCGCGCTGCCCGCGGCCGCCGCTGCCAAGGGCGGCCTCGGCCTTGCCGGCACGCTGGGCGTCGCCGCAATCGTCGCGGCCGCCGCATTGAAGACCGCCGCCTTCCCGCTGCACGGCTGGCTGACCGAGGTGATGGAGGCCCCCACCCCCGTCTCCGCGCTGCTCCACGCCGGGATCATCAATTCGGGCGGCGTGCTCCTGATCACTGCCGCCGGCCTCGTCCAGCAGAGCACCGGCGCGATGGCCGCGCTCGTCATGATCGGCGGCGCCACAGCATTGTTCGGCGCAGCGGTGATGCTCACCCAGAGCGCGATCAAGACCGCGCTGGCCTGGTCGACCGTCTCGCAGATGGGCTTCATGCTGCTGCAATGCGGCCTTGGCCTGTGGACGCTGGCGCTGCTGCACATCATCGCCCACTCGCTTTACAAGGCCCACGCCTTCCTTTCATCGGGAGGCGCGGTGGCCGACGTTTCGAACATCCGCCGCCCCGGCCCGGTCGCGGCGCCCAATGTCACCGCCGTGGTCAAGAGCTTCGCGCTCGCGCTCGCCATCTTCGCCGCCATCGCGACCGCCTTCACCATCGGCCTCGGCCCCAAGTCGCCGCAGGCGCTTGCGCTGGGTGCGATCCTGATCTTCGGGGTGGCCTACCTCGTCGCGCAGGGCCTTGCCGACCGCGCCCCGGCGCAGCTCACCATCCGCACCGGCGCCTCGGCGCTGGCGGCCGCGATCGGCTACTTCAGCTTCCAGGCGATCGCCCAGACGATCTGGGGCCCGATCCTTCCCGCCGTACCGACCCCCGGTTCGCTCGAATGGGCGCTGATCGTGATCGCGGTGGCGAGCTTCGGCCTCGTTGCCTTTGCCCAGGCGCTGTTCCCGCTGTGGGCGCACCATCCGGCCACGGCTGGCCTGCGCGTCCACCTTGCCAACGGCCTCTACCTCAACGCCCTGCTCGACCGCGCGATTGGCGGCTTCCGCTCCACCAACGCCCGCTGATCCCCCGCACACACCCCTTCGGAGACCCGTCATGCTCATGAACCACGCTGACATCGCCCCGGCCCGCTTCTCCGCGGTGCTTGACGCCGCCGAGGCGGCCTGCCGTGCCATCCCGCCCGCCTTCCCGCTTGACGCCACGGTCGCGGTCAACCCCTTCCTCGGCCAGACCGAGGAGGACCTCGCCACCGCCGCCGCGCGGCTCGCCCGGGTCGCAGGCGTCCGCGTCACCCGCACCGGCGCGGAATATTGCGACGCCATCGTCAGCGGCGCGATCACCGAGGCCGACCTTGCCGATGCGCTCGCCGCCAGCACCGCGACCCTGAAGCCCGCCGACACCGCGATGCTGCGCCATGCCGCCGCGCGCCTCGGCGCCGGCCCCGCCCCGCGCGCGCTGCCGACCATCGCTGACCTCGCGGCGCAAGCCACCGGGATCGACTGGCCGGCCCTGATCGACCGTTGCATCGGCCTGTGGGCTGCGGGCCACTTCGATCGCGGGCAGGCGCTGTGGTCGCCCGCTCCGGGCGCCGAGGCCTTTGCCGCCTGGCGCGCCTGGGCGATGCATGACCTCACCCCCGAAATCGCGGGTCTTGAGGGCTTCTGCGCCCATGTCGCCGCCGCGCCCGATACCACCGAACGTGCGATCCTTGCCGCTGCCGATGCGCTTGGACTGTCCGATGCCGCCGCGCCGACCGCGTTCCACCGCCTCGCGATGAGCCTTGGCGGCTGGGCGCAGCACGCCCGCTGGCTGCTGTGGCAGGCCGAGCTTGCCGGCGGCACCGATCGCACGCTGATCGATCTCGTCGCGATCCGTCTGATCTGGGACGAAGCCCTGCTCGCCCACGCACCGCAAGTTGCCGACATGTGGGCCAAGGCCGTCGAAGCCCACGCCCAGCCGGTCGCTGCCGGGCCGGACGAGGTCGCGCTGGCGATCCTCCAGGACGCCGCCGACCGCGGCCATCAGCGCCGCCTTATGGCCGATCTGGACGGCGCCGCGCCGGTTGCCGAGCGGCCCTTCCTGCAGGCCGCCTTCTGCATCGACGTGCGCTCGGAAGTGTTCCGCCGCGCGCTCGAAAGCATCGACAGCAATACGGCCACGATCGGCTTTGCGGGCTTCTTCGGCCTGCCGCTGGCGCACCACGCGCACGGTTCTGACATTCTTGAGGCGCGCCTGCCGGTGCTGCTCAACCCGGGGGTGAATACCAGCAGCGCAGGGGATCCGGCCAAGGATCAGGCCGATCGCATCGCCGCGCGCAGCCGCCGCGCATGGGGCCGCTTCCGCCAGGCCGCCGTCTCCTCCTTCGCCTTCGTCGAGGCGGCGGGCCCGGTCTATGCGGTCAAGCTGGTCAAGTCCGCGCTGGGCTTCGTGCCCAAGGCCAAGCTTGAGCCCGCGCCCGAAGTGATCGGCGGGATGAGCGCCGAGGCCAAGGCCGACACCGGGGCCGCCGTGCTCAAGGCGATGAGCCTCACCAAGGGTCACGGCGCCATCGTGCTGCTGCTCGGCCACGGCGGCAATGTCACCAACAACCCCCACGAAAGCGCCTATCACTGCGGCGCCTGCGGGGGCTACACCGGCGAGGTCTCGGCCCGCCTGCTGGCCATCCTGCTCAACGACCCCGAAACCCGCGCCGGGCTTGCGGCAAGGGGCGTCGAGGTGGCCGATGACACGCTGTTCGTCGCGGGCCTGCACGATACCACCACCGATGCGATCACGATCTACGAAGACGGCCTGCCGGCCGCGCGCAGCGGCGATCTTGCCAAGGTGCGCGGAATGCTGGCGCAGGCGGCCAAGATCGCCCGTGCCGAGCGCGCGGTGCGGCTGCCCGGCGCGTCAGCGGCGACGATCGCCGGGCGCGCTCAGAACTGGGCCGAAATCCGCCCCGAGTGGGGCCTGGCCGGCTGCGCGGCCTTCATCGCCGCCCCGCGCGAAGCCACGGCGGGCCGCGACCTCGGGGGCCGCGCCTTCCTTCACTCCTACGACTGGCAGGCGGACGCGGGCTTCGGCACGCTTGAGCTGATCATCACCGCGCCGGTGGTGGTGGCGAGCTGGATTTCCCTGCAATACTACGGCTCGAGCGTCGCGCCCGAGATGTTCGGCGGCGGCAACAAGCTGATCCACAACGTCGTCGGCGGGATCGGCGTGATCGAGGGCAATGGCGGCCGCCTGCGCCCCGGCCTGCCCTGGCAGGCGGTTCACGACGGCGATAGCTTGCAGCACGAGCCGCTGCGCCTGTCAGTGATGATCGAGGCCCCGCGCGAAGAGATGATCGCGATCCTTGAAAAGCACCCGGGGGTGCGCGCGCTGTTCGACAATGGCTGGCTGCACCTGTTTGCGATGAAGGACGGCAAGGTCGACGCGCGCTATCTGCCGGGCCTCGCCTGGGCTGATCAGCAGCCGGCCAAGCTCGCCGCCTGATTGCAAGCTGCCCGGCGGGTCGCATCGTCGGCAAGTCGCCCGCCCATCCGTGCCGCCCTGTGCGGGCCGGGTGGGTGGGCGATGTGCTTTCAGCCGGCGCGCGCGGGCCGCGGCGCCAGGCGATTGCAGCGACCGGCATATTGTGGCGTGAATGTCACGATTCATCGGATTCAGTGGGCAATTCAGCGATGGCTCTTATCCATGATAGCCACATTGATTAGGGCTAGGCCATCGCTCACACTGGGCGTAACCCTTAGTAAGGATAAGACTGATGCATCGCTTTGCTTTTGCCGCGGTTGCTGCCGCCGCCGCCATCGCCACTCCTGCCCATGCCGGTGAAACCCGCATCGAAGGGCGCGTCGGGATCGTGTGGGACGGCGGCTTCACCGATGACACCCTCGGCCTGGTTGTCGGCCATGATTTTGACGTCAATGAAAATGTCTTCATCGGCATCGAAGGTGTGGCTGATACCAACTTGAGCTTCGACGACCCCGTGCTCGGCGTGAACGCCCGCCTCGGCACCAAGTTCAAGGAAAACACCAAGGTCTTCGTTCTGGGCGGCTACGCCCGCGCGACCGAAGGCGATGCCGACGACTTCGTGGTCGGTGCCGGTGCCCAGCACAACTTCGGCGAAAAGTCGCTGATCAGCCTGCAGTACCAGCGCTCGATCGACTTCGATCTGAACCGCGTCATGATCGGTTACGGCGTCCGCTTCTGATTGCTGCGGGGGGCGGCCACGTGCCGCCCCTCGTCTCTCGCCCGATGGCGATTGCGAAAGCGATTGCGACGATCGTGCGATGATGCCCGGCCCCGAAGAGAAGGCCGGCCCCGCGTCCCGAGCGACGCTGCACCCCTTGCCTGCACCCCTTGAAAGCCTCGCGCCCGCAAAGCCGGCTAGCGGCCCGGTTATCGCAGAGGCGCTTTGGTGCCGCCTAGACCCCCTCCAGACCCCCGTTAGACCCCCTTCAGGGTCAGGTTAGACCCTCGCCAGCACGCCTTGGCGGCAGGGTTTCACGTGAAACATCGGAACAATTGGAGGAAGTGGTGGACAGGGCTGGATTCGAACCAGCGTACGCTTGCACGGGCAGATTTACAGTCTGCTGCCTTTAACCACTCGGCCACCTGTCCACACAGTCCCCTGTCTTAAGGGGGGCGTTCCTGAGCACGAAATGCTCTGAAAAAGCACGGCGCCGCAAAGGGCTCCGATGCCGAGAGGCGCCCCTTTGGCGAAGCGGTGCTTGCCTGTCAATGGCCCTGCTGGCAGGGGGCACACTTGGAAAGCCTCAGCCGGGAAACAACATGAACAGTGGTGAAAAGAAGCGTGCCCTTCGCGGCAGGGCCGGTCGCATGAAGGGCGGACGCGGCTCCGGCCGGGCGAGCAGCGGCGCGGTGCGGCTGTGGGGCCGCCATGCGGTCGAGGCGGCGCTCAACAACCCCGAGCGCCAGCATCGCAAGCTGTGGGCCACCCCCGAAGGCCTCGAAAGCCTCGATGGCGAGCTGCCCCCCGGCTTCCCGATCGAACACGCCCAGGCCGCCGATCTTGCGCGCCTTGTGGCAAAAGATGCCCCGCATCAAGGACTTGTGCTTGAATGCGCGCCGCTGGAAGACGTGTTCCTCGATGAGGTCGCACTGGGTGAGCCGGGCCGCCCGATCGTGGTGCTCGATCAGGTCACCGATCCGCACAATGTGGGCGCAATCCTGCGCTCTGCGGCGGCCTTCGGCGCGGCGGCGATCGTCACGCAGGATCGCCACGCTCCGCTCGAAGGCGGCGTGCTTGCGAAGTCGGCGTCGGGCGCGCTGGAAACGATGCCATGGGTGCGCGTTGTCAACCTCGCCCGCGCGCTGGAGGAGCTGGCCGAGACGGGTTACTGGCGCATCGGGCTGGCGGGCGAGGCCGAGGCGGTGCTTGCCGACGTCATGCCCACCGGCCCGCTCGCGCTGGTGCTGGGCGCGGAAGGCGAAGGCCTGCGCCAGAATATCGCCAACCACTGCGACGTGCTCGCCAGGCTGCCGATCACCTCGGCCATCGAGAGCCTCAACGTCTCGAACGCAGGCGCGATTGCGCTTTATGCCGCGGCGACACGCGGCTAGAAGCAGGCCAGCAAGGGGGTGTTACCATGACGATGCTTTCGACCATTCGCCTGCGCGCCGTCGCGGTGCTGAGCGCCTGCGCGCTGACGCTGACCGGCTGCTTCATGACGCCGGGCAAGTTCACGTCCGAACTGGCGATCACCGGGCCGGACAGCTTCACCTTCAGCTATGACGGCGAGATCTTCTTCCTCGGCCTCTCCAAGCTAGCGCAGATGGGTGCTGCCGCCGACGAGACTTTCAAGCCAACCTCCTGCAATGACGACGAGACCTACGAGGAGCGCGCGTGCACCGAGGAAGAGCTCGCCCAGCAGCGCGCCGATTGGGACGCAGGCGCGGCCGAACGCGCGGCGCAGTCCAAGAAGCAGGCCGAACAAATGGCCGCAATCATGGGCGGGATCGACCCATCCGACCCCAAGGCCGCCGACGAGTTGGTGAAGCTGCTGAGCCGCCAGAAGGGCTGGGAGCGCGTCGTCCACAAGGGCGACGGAGTGTTCGACGTCAGCTACCGCGCCAGCAGCACGATGGGCCACGATTTCATGTTCCCGATGATCGAGGGCTTTCCGCCAATCAATCCCTTCGTGCAGGTCTATCTGCGCAAGGGTGGACAGCTGCGCATCAATGCGCCGGGCTTCGCCGCCCAGAGCGGCGACGCGACCGGCATGGGCGCGATGATGGGCATGGGGGCGCTTACGGGTCTGGCCGCGATGGGCGCAGCCGACGAAGCGCGCAAGAACGGCGAAGACCCGGCTGAAGCAATCCCGGGCATTCCCCAGATCAACGGCACCTTCACCGTGCGCGCGGCAGGTGGGATGCGCATCCTTGCCAACAACACGGATGAAGGGCCGCAAGGCACCACCACAGGCGAAACGCTGACCTGGCGTGTCAGCCCGCGCACCACACAGGCCCCGACCGCGCTGATCGCCACGACGCGTTGATCGGCTGCCGAAACGGCAAAGAGAAACCCCGCCAGCCGATTGGCTGACGGGGTTTTCTCTTGTCCGCGAAGTGCGCGTCAGTCGGCGATCAGTTGACCGCGTCCTTCAGCCCCTTGCCTGCCTTGAACTTGGGCTGGTTGGAAGCTTTGATCTTCATCGGCTCGCCCGTGCGCGGGTTACGCCCGGTCGAAGCCTTGCGCTTGGCGACCGAGAAGGTGCCAAATCCCACCAGCCGCACTTCGTCCCCCCCGGAAAGTGCTTTGGTGATCGCATCGAACACGCTCTCAACGGCATTCGCGGAATCATTCTTGGAAAGACCGCTTGCGTCAGCAACGGCGCTGATCAGGTCGTTCTTGTTCATATCGGAACCCCCTAGTGTCAGGATGTCTTTGAATCGGTGGAATCGCCCAAGTTGAAAGTCGGCGACTTGAGCGCTTTTTGCCGAGGCTGTCAAAGGCAATCCACCGATGTCCCAGCCTTGGGAAAAAAGCCGCAAGGGTTCCGGCACCTAACCGGGGTCAGGTGCCTGAATTTGCTTGCTGCCCGTCTTCACGAAACCTGTGCGACCCTGCCGCGAATCGCGGCAAGACCCACCTTTTAGCGCTTCAGTGAGCGGTCGGCACCTCTGAGCCAGCGACATTCGTCGCTGATGCGGTGCCACCCGGCTGACTGGCGAGGTCATCCGCCTCAGTCCATTCGATCGCGATCGGCATTTCGGTAAGCGCGTGGGCGAGCACCTCGTCAACATGGGAGACGGGGATGATCTCCAGCCCGGCCTTCACGTTGGCGGGGATTTCGGCAAGATCCTTGACGTTCTCCTCGGGGATGAGAACGACCTTGATGCCTCCTCGCAGGGCTGCGAGCAGTTTCTCCTTCAGCCCGCCGATCGGCAGCACGCGCCCGCGCAGCGTGACCTCGCCGGTCATCGCCACGTCGGGCCGCACCGGGATGCCGGTGAGGGTCGAGACGATCGAAGTGACCATCCCGATCCCCGCGCTCGGCCCGTCCTTGGGCACTGCGCCCTCGGGCAGGTGGATGTGGACGTTCTTGCGATTGAAGACGGATGGCTTGATCCCGTAAGCGGGCGCGCGCGCCTTGACGAAGCTGAAGGCTGCCGCGACGCTCTCGTTCATCACCTGGCCGAGCTTGCCGGTGGTCTTGACCTCGCCCTTGCCCGGGGTGGTGACGCTCTCGATGGTGAGCAATTCGCCGCCGACCGAGGTCCACGCGAGGCCCGTGACCGCACCGACCTGCGCTTCCTCCTCCGATACGCCGTGCTTGAACTTGCGCACGCCGGAGTAGTCGCCGAGGTTTTCGGGCGTGATGGTCACGCTCGCGGTCTTCTTCTCGAGAATCTGGCGTAAGGACTTGCGGGCCAGCTTGGCGATCTCCCGCTCCAGGGTGCGCACCCCGGCCTCGCGGGTGTAATACCGGATCAGGTCGCGCAAGGCCTCTTCCTCAAGCGTGAATTCGCCCTTCTTGAGGCCATGCGCCTCGACCTGCTTTTCGACGAGGTGGCGCTGGGCGATCTCGACCTTCTCGTCCTCGGTGTAGCCTTCGAGGCGGATGATCTCCATCCGGTCGAGCAGCGGCTGCGGCAGGTTCAGGCTGTTGGCGGTGCACACGAACATGATGTCCGACAGATCAAGGTCAAGCTCGAGGTAGTGGTCCTGGAACTTGGCGTTCTGTTCAGGGTCGAGCACCTCAAGCAGTGCCGAAGCGGGATCGCCGCGGAAGTCCTGGCCGAGTTTGTCGATCTCATCGAGCAGGAACAGCGGATTGCTGGTTCCCGCCTTCTTGAGATTGGCGACGATCTTGCCCGGCATCGAGCCGATATAGGTGCGCCGGTGCCCGCGGATCTCGGCCTCGTCGCGCACGCCGCCCAGCGACTGGCGCACGAATTCACGGCCCGTCGCCTTGGCGATCGACTTGCCCAGCGAAGTCTTGCCGACACCCGGAGGGCCGACAAGGCACAGGATCGGGCCTTTCAGCTTGTTGGTGCGCGCCTGCACCGCGAGATATTCGACGATCCGGTCCTTGACCTTCTCCAGCGCATAGTGATCCGCATCAAGGATCTCCTGCGCCTTGGCGATGTCCTTCTTGAGCTTCGATTTCTTGCCCCACGGCAGGCCCAGCAGCACGTCGAGATAATTGCGGATGACGGTCGCCTCGGCGCTCATCGGCTGCATTGCGCGCAGCTTCTTGAGTTCGGCGAGCGCCTTGGCCTTGGCCTCCTTGGAAAGCTTGGCCTTCTCGATCTTCTCGGCAAGCTCGGCCAGCTCGTTGCCCTCGCCGTCGTCCCCGCCGCCCAGCTCCGACTGGATCGCCTTCAACTGTTCGTTGAGGTAGTATTCGCGCTGGGTCTTTTCCATCTGGCGCTTGACGCGCCCGCGGATGCGCCGCTCGACCTGCAAGACCGACAGCTCGCCTTCCATGAAGGCCATCACCAGCTCGAGCCGCTTCAGCGGATTGCCCTCGGTCAGCAGCGCCTGCTTGTCCGATACCTTGGCGCTAAGCGCAGCCGCGATGGTATCGGCCAGCTGACCGGCATCATCGACCTCGGACAGGTCCACGCCCGCATCATCGCCCATCTTCTTGTTGAGCTTCACATATTCGCCGAACTGTTCGGTCACCTGTCGCATCAGCGCGGTGACTTCGCTGCCTGCGACGGTCTCGGGTTCGACAACCTCGACTTCGGCCAGCAGGTGCGTGCCGACATTCTCGAGCGCCGAAAGCTGCGCGCGGGTCTGGCCTTCGACCAGCACGCGCACCGTGCCGTCGGGCAGCTTGAGCAGCTGCAGCACCTGCGCGATCACGCCGAAATCATACAGATCATCGGCATCCGGATCATCGCAGCCCGGATCGAGCTGGGCGAGCAGGACGATGTCCTTGGAGGCTTCCATCGCCGCCTCGAGCGCCGCGACCGACTTGTCGCGGCCCACGAACAGGGGGACGACCATGCCGGGAAAGACGACGATGTCGCGCAGGGGAAGAAGGGGATAGGTCTGGGTCATATGCTGTGTCCGCGGCGTTCAGGAGGGGAGCGCCTTTGAAGGGAATATGGGTAGGCTCCCCGAACCCCGCAATGGCTGCGGCGGGAGAAGCTGTGGAACACGATACGGCGCGTTAACCCCGATGCTTTAGCGTGGCCGGACCAACCGGAGAGCACGCAATGAAACCGGCGTATTGGATGATTGGCGGGCTGCTCCTCACCGGGGCAGCGACTCTCTACCCCGGGTCCAACATAGAGGGCGTGGACGGCCTCGCCGCCGGAACGCAGGTTTCTCTCGGAAACAGCCTGCTGGCGACGGCCGGGTCGCTGTGCTTCGTCTTCGCTTGGCGCAGTGCGTTTGCAAACCTGTGGACGGCCATCATCGGCAAGCCGCGCAAGCCCACAGCCAAGATCAAGCGGCGCGGCGATGCACGTATTCCGGTTTCAGCAGAGAACGAAACCACTTCAGACTTTGATGTCGACGCGGTTTTCGCGCGGCACATGGAAAAGCGGGCGGCGATGGACACCAAGGCCCAGGTTCCGCAAGCGCCTCTGCCTGCGCCCGCCGCTCCGATCCGCACGACGGGCGGGTTCGGGCGCAAGGTGGTCTAGCGCCCCGGATTGCCGATAGGCCTCTGGTAGCGACCGCCAACGCGGGCTAGAGGCCGCGCGCCATGAATTATCGCCATTCCTTCCACGCGGGCAACAGCGCCGATGTCGTCAAGCACAGCCTGCTGATCGCTCTCGTGCGGGCCTTGCAGCTTAAAGACAGCGCGCTGACCCTGATCGACACCCATGCCGGCTGCGGGCTGTACGATCTTCGCAGCGACGAGGCCGGACGCACTGGAGAGGCCGCACAAGGCGTGCTGCGCGCCTTTGCCGACGCGAACCCCCTGCTGGAAGACTACCGCGCCGCCGTGCGTGCTGTAAACGAGGCGCCAGAGCCCCGCCTGTACCCCGGAAGCCCGCGCATTCTGGCGCAGCTGCTGCGCCCGCAGGATGCCCTGATCCTCAACGAAAAGCACCCCGAGGACGCCTATGCCCTGCGCGGCGCGATGCGCACCGCACCCGCCGCCGTGCATGAGCGCGACGCCTACGAGCTGTGGCTGGCGATGTTGCCCCCCCGCACCCCGCGTGGGTTGGTAGTGGTCGACCCGCCCTATGAGCAGACCGACGAGCGCACGCGGATCACTGCCACTCTTACCGCTGCGCACCGCAAGTGGGCGCACGGCGTGACGGTGATCTGGTATCCGCTTAAGGAACGGCCCACGCATGCTGTTTGGAAAGACAAGCTGCGCAAGGCAGGCATCCCGAAATTCCTGAACGTCGAGCATTGGCTGTACGATGCCGACCAGCCCGGCATCTACAACGGTGCGGGGCTGTTCATCATCAACCCGCCCTACGCCTTCACGCAAAGCCTGCCGCCCCTGCTGGAAGCCCTGCGCGCCGCGCTGGCACCGGAGGGGCATCGGGGCGAGATTTCGGCCGAGTGGTTGGTCGTTTAGAGAAATCTCACGACGCCCATCAATCGCCGCCAGTGTCTCCTGGCAAGGATGAAATCATATCGTCATCCCAGCACAAGCTGGGGTGACGAAAGGCGGAACGTGGCGGCTGGACACTGAACCCCCACCTCCGTCGCCCCGTGCTTGACACGGGGCCTGGCTTTCTTTGGACGAACACGCTGGAAACGAAGAAAAGCCTAGCCCCGGATCAAGTCCGGGGCGACGCCTATTGGAACACTTCACCCCAGCCCGGGCAGATTGAATCCCGGCGGCAGGCCCATCGAGGACTGCATTTCCTTCATCTGCTGTTCCGACACGCGGTCGGCGCGGTCGCGGGCGTCGTTGAAGGCGGCGGCGACGAGGTCTTCGAGGATCTGCTTGTCGTCAGGCACCATCAGGCTGTCGTCGATCGCCACGCCCAGAATGCGGCCCTTGGCGCTGGCGCGCACCTTCACGAGGCCGCCGCCGGCGTTGCCCTCGACCTCGATCGAATCGAGCTTCACCTGCATTTCGTTCATCTGCTTGCTGATGGTCTCGGCCGCCTGCTGGGCCGCCGCCATCATCTCTTCCATCGACTTCATTGGGGGTACTCCATCACGTTCGGGGGACTAATGCCAAGGCGGGCCGCCGGCGGCGGCGCGCGCAGGCTGCGCAGGCATCAGCTCGGCATCGGGAAAGGCTTCGAAGGCGGCCTTGACCAGCGGGTCGGCGCGGATGCGCGCATCTTCGGCGGCGGCTTCGGCCTCGGCGGCTTCGCGCAAACTCGGCTGCGATGCGCCAGTGCCGCGCTCGATCATCCAGCGCTTGCCCGTCACCTTGAACAACGCCTCGCGGATATCGGGCGCGGGGTCGTCGGGGAATGTGTCAGCCTGTTCGTAGACGATCCGCTCCGGCCCGATTTCGATCACCCGCACCCGATCACGCATGATCTGGGCGACGCGCAATTGGCCCGACGCATCGACCTGATCGACCAACGCGGCCCAGCTAAGCAAAGGTGAGGCGGCGGCAGGTGCGGGGACGGCGGGTGCGGCGGCGGCTTGGCCATTGGCGCCCGCAGGCGCGGCGGCAAAACCGCTCGCCGCCAGTTCCTCGATGCGTTTTGCCAGCTTGCCCGGATCGGGCATCTGTGCGGCGTGGAGGATGCGCAGCAATGCCATCTGCAGCGAGACCAGCGGATCGGGACCGGTGCGCACCTCGTCATGGCCCTTGAGCAGCAATTGCCACAACCGGTGGAGCTCCCCCGCCCCAAGGCGCGCAGCAAAGTCGGACAGAGCGGCGCGTTCGTCCTCGGTCGGCGCGTCGGCCTCGCTGCCCGAGACCTGCGCCAGCGTGACGCGGTGGGTGAGATCCATCAGCGCGCGGATCAGCGCAATCGGCTCGACGCCGAGGGCATATTGTTCGTCCACCGCGCCAAGCAGCGCCTTGGCGTCGCCTTCAAGCAGGTGGCCGAGAAGGCGGCGCTGGGCGCTCTTGTCGGCGAGGCCGAGCATATCGCGCACGCGGGCGGCAGTGACTTTGCCCTCGCCGTCCAGGTCGGCATGGGCGATGGCCTGGTCGAGGATCGAGAGCCCATCGCGGACCGAGCCTTCGGCGGCGTTGGCGATGATGGCCAGCGCCTCGGCATCGGCCTCGACCCCTTCGAGGCGGCACACTTTGGCAAAGTGTTCGGCGAGCAGGCTTGCGGGAATGCGGCGCAGGTCAAAGCGCTGGGTGCGGCTGAGCACCGTGACGGGCAGCTTGTCGACCTCGGTGGTGGCGAACAGGAATTTGACGTGCGGCGGCGGCTCCTCAAGTGTCTTGAGCAAGGCGTTGAAGGCATTGCGCGACAGCATGTGGACTTCGTCGATGATGTAGATCTTGTAACGGGCCGAAACCGCAGCGTAGCGAACCTGCTCGATAATCTCGCGCACGTCGTCAACGCCGGTGTTGGAGGCGGCGTCCATCTCGATCACGTCGATATGGCGGCCCTCGGCGATCGCAGTGCAGGCCTCGCACTGGCCGCAAGGGTCGATCGTGGGGCCGCCCTGCCCGTCGGGGCCGACGCAGTTCAGCGCCTTGGCGATGAGGCGCGCGGTCGAAGTCTTGCCGACCCCGCGCACCCCGGTCATCAGGAAGGCATGGGCCAGCCGGTCGCGGGCGATGGCATTGGCAAGGGTGCGCACCATCGCCTCCTGCCCGATCAGCTCGGAGAAGGTCTGGGGGCGGTACTTGCGCGCGAGGACGCGGTAGGCTTGTCCCGAGGCTTGGGCCGGCCGGGCAGGCGCAGGCGCAGGCGCTGGATCGCCAAACAGCGCATTCTGCCCCGCCGCCTCGAGCTCGGCGGCGGTCGGCCCGGTGTCGTCCTCGGGCAGTTCGGGATCGGAATCGCTCATCACCGTGCCATCTTAGGCCCGCGATCCGGCAATGTCGAAGCCTTGCGGGCGATCTTCACCATCATCGCGCTTGACCAAAAAGTTTCAATTCGCAATCAATAATCGGGAGTGCAGGAGAGCGCCATGACCATGATCCCCGGCCGCATGACCGACAACCATTCCGGCCCGCTGGTGGTCTTCGTGATCGGAATGCGGATCAACCACTTCCACAAGCTCGGGCGGTGGCTCCCGGTGTTCAAGGCGATGGGGCCGATGCTGCGCGAGCTTTACGCCAACCCCGATACCGGCTTCTTCGGGACGGAATATGCCCTCACCTCTCCGCGCCAGATCCTGTTGCTGCAATATTGGCGGGATTTCGACGCGCTCGAGGCCTACGCCCGCAACCGCGAGGCCAAGCACTGGCCAGCATGGACCGCCTTCAACAAGGCGATCGGAAGCGACGGGACGGTCGGCATCTATCACGAGACCTATGCGGTGGCGGCAGGGGCCCACGAGAGCGTCTATGCCAACATGCCGCCCTTCGGGCTCGGGCGCTTTGCAGGCCTCGTGCCCGCGACAGGCTCGCGCAATGCCGCGCGCGAGCGGATACGTGTGAGCGCAGGCACCGGCGACGAGGCATGACGAATTTCGGGTAAAGGAGCCGGGCGACCCGCCGCAATCCACCTGAGCTGCTTCCTTCCGGACCTGACTCGGTGAGCGGACGCAAACGTCCACCCGACTCCCGCGCCGTCATATGGCGTCGGCGGCGGGAAACGTCAACTCAGCGAAAATTGTCCGCGTAGGCTTGCAGCTTCAGGCGCTTGGGCGGAGTGGCGATCACGCGCGCGGGGATGCCGTATTTCTCGGCATAGGCGCGGGCCGCGCCCTTGTCGGGGAAGGTCAGGCGCACTTGCGACTGGGTGTCGCCCGTTCCCGTCCAGCCCATCAGCGGATCGGCAAAGCGCGCCTGCGATTGCTCGAACTCGAGCACCCATTCATCGGTATGTGCCTTACCCGACTGCATCGCGTGCTTGGGCTTCTGGTAAATTCTTGCGCTCATTTTTGTTTTCGATCCTCGCTCATGCGGCGTTCTTGTCGGCCTATCGCTGCGCTGCTTGAGGCCTCGCGGCCGCGTCGCTGCGGGCGGGTGCCAAAACCCCTTGGCGGCCTTGCGGGCCACTTACGCGCCCCGAAATGCTCTGCGCCGATAGCCCAGTCTTACTCGCGGTTGAAGGCGTTTTTGGTCTTCATGCTCGGCTTTTCGAGCCATGGCTGATCGGGCCAGCGGTGTTTGGGGTAGCGGCCTTTCATGTCCTTCACCACATCGCGCCAGCTGCCGCGCCAGAAGCCGGGCAGGTCGCGGGTCGACTGGACCGGGCGCCCGCCGGGGCTGGTGAGTTTGAGCAGCAGCGGCGTGCTGCCAATCATCGGCTGCACATCGAGGCCGAATAGCCCCTGCACCCGCACCTCGACACTCGGGGCATCATCGCCCGCGTAGTCGATGGCGTGGCGCGTATCGGCGGGCGAGGTGAAATGCGTGGGGGCGGCACGGTCGAGTGCCTGACGATCGCTCCAGTCGAGCAGCCCCAGCGCGGCTTCGGCATAGCGATGGGGCGGCAGGTCGAGATCGCGGCGCCCAGTGAGCAGCGGGGAGAGCCAATCCCCTGCACGCTCCCGCAATGCCTCGAGCGATAGCGCGTCGACCCCGGCGAAACTTGCCCGAGCGAGGAAGCCCTCTGGAAGCAGTCCCGCCAGCTTCTCCAGAGCCTTCTCCACAAGGATATCCACAAGTTGTGACGCGTCGGCCGAAGGCTCGGGGACGCTCGCCAACACGATCGCGCCGAGCCGCCGCTCGCGCCGCGCCTCGACCCGTTCCTTCTCGCCGTTCCAGCGGGTTGTGACACGTTCCTGCAGTTCGTTGGCAAACAGCGCGGGGATGCGCTCGGGGGAAATTTCGCACCCGGCGGTGATGCGCGCGCCTTTGGCCTGCCCCTGCGCATCGCCGATCACGATCCACTCTGCGCGCGCCAGCGGCGAGCTGGGATCGAGCATGTAGCCGCGCCCGCCCGCGCTCAGCCAATGCTCTCCCGAGGGATCGCGGCGGCGGGCAACGAAGTCGGGCCGGGCGACTGCCAGAGCCTCGGCAGCGTCGGCGGCAATGCTTGGGCCGAGCACCCCGGAGAGCTTCTCCGCCTGCCGCACCCAGCCCTGCGCGATCCGCGCCGCCGCCGCGCTGCGCGGCGCGCGGTCGCCGCGCCAGCGGGCAAGGCGCTGCACGAGATCCTCGCCGCGCCCGCCAAGCCCGCGTTCCTGCAAGAGCATCACCAGCCGCGCCGCGTCCTCGCCGACCCCAGCATTCGCGCCGTGGAGCACCGCCGCGGCCTGGTCAGGCGCCATCGGCAGCGCAGCGATCGCGGACCCAAGCGCGGTTATCCGTCCGTCTCCGCCCAGCGCACCCAAAGCTTCAAGCGCGGTTCGCGCCGCAGCGACAGAGGCTTCCGGCGGCGGATCGAGCCACGACAGCGTCGCCGGATCGAACGTCCCCCACTTGGCCAGCCGCAGCAGGAGGGGGGCAAGGTCAGCCTGCATAATCTCGGCGGGGGCGAATTCGGGGCGGCCGGCATGGCCTGCCTCCTCCCAAAGGCGATAGGCGACCCCCGGCCCCTGCCGCGCTGCCCGCCCTGCTCGCTGCGCTGCCGAGGCCTGCGAGGCGCGCCGCGTAACGAGGTGGGTGGTCCCCGCAGCCCGGTCGAATTCGGCGAGCCGGGCAAGGCCAGAGTCGACCACCACGCTTACCCCATCCAATGTCAGCGAGGTCTCGGCCATAGCGGTGGCAAGTACAATCCGGCGACGGCCTTGCGGGTCGCGGCGGATCGCGGCGCGCTGAGCAGCAGGCTCCACTTGTCCGTGGAGAGGATGGATCGGAACGCCAGCAAGGCGAGGCTCGAGCCGTTCGCGCACCCGTTCAATCTCGCGCACGCCGGGCAGGAAGGCGAGGATATCGCCAGCCTCCTCGCGCCACGCGGTCAGCACCGCCGCAGCCATCCGGTCCTCGGTGGTCTGCGAGCCATCGCCGCCAAGCCACTTGATCGTCAGGGGAAAACTGCGCCCTTCACTTTCGATGACCGCCGCGCGCTCGCCCAGCAGCCGGGCAAAGCGCGCGCCGTCGATGGTTGCCGACATGACCAGCACGCGCAGGTCCTCGCGCAGAACGCTGCGGGTCTCGAGCGCCAGCGCGAGGCCGAGGTCGCTATCGAGCGCGCGTTCGTGCGCTTCGTCGAACAGCAGCGCCGATACGCCGGAGAGCTCCGGGTCCTCGACCAGCCGGTTCACCAGGATCGCCTCGGTGACGACGAGAATGCGGGTGCGCGCGGAGACCTTGCTGTCGAGCCGGGTCATGTAGCCGACGGTCTCGCCAGGCGCCTCGCCAAGCACCTCGGCCATACGCTCGGCCGCGGCGCGCGCGGCGACACGGCGGGGCGAGGTGAGGATGATCTGGCCGGTGCACCAAGGTTGCCCGAGCAGATCGGGCGCAACCGCGGTTGTCTTGCCAGCGCCCGGCGGCGCGATGAGAACGGCAGCGCCCTGCTCCGACAGCGCGGCGCGGATATCCGGCAGAACGGCGTGGATCGGAAGGTCGGGGAGCATCGCCCCGGCCGATAGCCCGCTCAATGCCCGCGCGCGACCGCGAATTGCGCGGCTTCGGCCATAGCCGCTCGCGCCTTGCTGTCGGGGAAGATCGAAATCGCGTCGATGGCGCGGTGCGCAAAGTGGCGGGCGCGCTCTCGTGTATCCTCGACCGCATTGTGCTTGCCGATCAGGTGGATCGCGTGGGCGAGGTCATCGTCCGAGGTACGGTGGCCGATGATCGCGTCCTTCCAGAACTTGCGCTCGTCCTCGTTACCGCGGGCATAGGCGAGGATCACCGGGAGCGTCATCTTGCCCTCGCGGAAGTCGTCGCCTTGGTCCTTACCCATCTCGGCGGCATCGGAATCGTAGTCGATGGCATCGTCGACGAGCTGGAACGCCACCCCGAGATTGCGCCCATAGGCCTCAAGCGCGCGCTCCTGCTCCTCGGAGCATTCGGCCACCACGGCGCTGATCTGGCTGGCGGCGGCGAAAAGCGCGGCGGTCTTGGCGCCGATGATGTGGAGATATTGCTCTTCGCTGGTGGCGATCTGGCGCTGGGCGGAAAGCTGCGAGACTTCGCCTTCGGCGATCACCGCGCTCGCACGAGAGAGGATCGAAAGCACTCTGAGCGAGCCGTCTTCGGTCATCAGCTCGAAGGCGCGGCTGAACAGGAAATCGCCGACCAGCACGGTTGCCGGGTTGCCGAAGATAATGTTGGCCGCCGCCTTGCCGCGCCGCAATTCGCTGCCGTCGACCACGTCGTCATGAAGCAGCGTCGCGGTGTGGATGAACTCGACCGCGGCGGCGAGCTTGTGATGGCGGGTACCCTTGTAGCCGACCAGTTCGGCCCCTGCGAGGGTCAGCATCGGGCGCAGCCGCTTGCCCCCGCCGGAGATGAGGTGCCCGGCCAGACGCGGGATCAGCGGGATCTCGCTCTGCATCCGCTCGAGGATCACGGCGTTCACCGAGTTCATGCCCGGCGCGGTCAGCGACAGCATCGGATCGAGTGTCGGCCGGCTGCGCGGCAGAGGGACGATATCGGCACTCATGGTGGCACGGCATTAGGGCGGCCCCGCCGCGCTTGGCAAGCGCAGATTTGCTGCTAGTTTCGCGTCCTATGGCGCAAGATCCGCAAGTCTCTCACGCATCCGATCCCGTGCTCGCCGCGTTCCGCAAGAGCATCGACAACATCGACGCTGCATTGATTCATATCCTTGCCGAGCGATTCCGGATCACTCAGGCGGTGGGCGAATACAAGGCCAAGGCCACGCTTCCCCCCGCCGATCCTGACCGCGAGGCGCGGCAAATCGCGCGCCTGAGAAAATTGTCCGAAGATGCCGATCTCGACCCCGAGTTCTCCGAGAAATTCCTGCGCTTCATCATCGAGGAAGTGATCCGGCACCACGAGCGCGCGCAAGCGGGCTAGTGGGTCAAAAAAAGGGGCGCGCAGCCGGGTCAGAAGCTGCGCGCCCATGTCATGCACGCTCCATCGGGATGGCAGACAAGCGGGGCCGCGTCGCCTGCCAGAGCGGCAAAACCCTAATGCTATCCGCGCGGACGGCGCACACGCGGCGGGCGAGCGATTCCATCGGCGCGGGTACGGGTCACAGTGTTGCTCACCTGCCCATCGCCCCGGGTGCTGAGGCGCTGACGCGAGGCGAGAGTTTCGCCAGCGCTGTTGGTGACGCTCTGGCTGGCCTGCGAATTGCCCTGACCATCGCGGCTGCGGCTCCCGGCAAGGCCATAGGTCTCGCCGCCGCGGCCGGTGGCGGTGCCGGTGAAGGTTGAGCCGTCCTCGGTACGTGTGCGTTCCCCTTCGAGGCTGCGTGAGCGGCCCTGCGGGCCGGTCTGGACCACGGACACGGTCGACCCGGTTTCAGTCCGCTGGCGCACCGCACTGCTGGAGGCGGTCCCGCCGGTGTTGAGGTTTGTCACGACCCGGTCGCGGGTTGCGGTGCCCGTTTCGGGGTTGACTGTGGTTATCTGGATGCCGCTCGTCTGCGGGCCTTCATGGGTTCGGGTGCGGGTCTGATCCTGGGCCGCGGCAGGCACGGCCAGCGCCAGTACGGTCAGCGAGGCAAGCATCAGGGGGGACTTGAGCATGGCATTTCCTCCTTCCAATCAGAAGTTTGCGGGGTCTTCCGGAGACCTTTTCGATTCCGCCGGTGACCTGAGGAGAACGTTCAAGGGGCGCCGCACCCTTCGCGGGTGACAGCCAATTATTCCGCTGGCGTGGGGGCAGCGGAGGGGTTGGGCGCGGGCGCACGCGCCGCAGCACGACGCGTGCGATATTCCTCGGCGAGCGCGGCGCGTTGTTCGGGCGGCAGGGCGCGCCAGGCTTCCCGCCGTTCGCGGGGGGTCATCTTGCGAAGGGTCTCGAAAGCCTCGCTGCCTTCGGGCAGGTCTTGCCGCGTCGCTTGCGGGCGCAAAATGTCTCTGCGGGTGATCGCCTCGCCGGCCTCTACGCGCCGTTGCAGATCCTCGCGGCGCTCCTTGAGCCTCGCATCGACGGATTGCTGTCGGCGCGACTGCGCGGCGTCGATTCGTTCGCGCACTGCCGCCAGTTCGGCGGGCGTTGGCGGCGAAAGACCCGCAGCGCTGCGGCGCGCGATCTCGTCGGCGATCCGCTGGTCAATGATGGCGCGGCGCACCTCGCGGCGTTTGTCTCGCAGGGCGTCGACCCGGCGGAAAGCCTCGCCCAGCTCCTCGGGCGTGTCGATCGGCCCCGCGATCCCGACAGGCTGCGGCGCTACCGCTTCGTCCGTTGCGACGGAACTTGCAGCCGCAGCCGCAGACGGCGACGGCGCGGGTGCGGCGCGCGCTGGGCCGGAAATGCTCGCCCAGATCGTCCCTGCCGATGGCACGGGGATGGCAAGCTGCTGGAGCAGCCCCGTCGCCGCCGCCGCGCTCGCCAGCGCGACCACGCCCGCAAATCCAACCGCAAGCCTCCGACCGGTCCGCCAGTTCGACCACCGACCAGAACGGCGGCGCAGCTCAGGCAGAGGTTCTGGCCTCGCTTCGGCCGCGGCGACCACGCGATCGGCGAAACCATTGGAGAGGGGTGGCACGGCGCCCGCGCTCAGGGCGCGGGCAAGCGGGGTGCCGGGCAGGATCGGGCCACCGTCGTGACCTTGTGTGTTGACGCTCATTTGCCACCTTCCTGCGCCGCGAAGGCCTGTCGCAGGCTCGCGCGGGCGCGGTGCAGCAGGGATTCGAAGGCCTTTAAGTTCATGTCCAGAGCAGCCGCAGCTTCAGCATTGGGCAGCTCCTCATAATAGGTCAGCACGATTGCGGCGCGTTGCCGTTCCGGCAGCGCGGCGATCAGCGCGCGGGCGCGCGAACCCTCCTCGCGCGCTTCGACGAGGGCATCCGCGCGGGGCGAATCGTCCTCGCGGTCGGGCACTTCGGCATCGCTCATCCGCCGCGTCCGGCGCAGCCGGTCGATGGCGAGATTGGTGACCACACGCTGCAACCAGCCGCCCAGCTGCAGTCCCGCCGCTGCCCCGCTACCGGTCGAATGACGTTGGACGATCCGCGGTGCCTGGTCCCATAGGCGGAGCATGGCTTCCTGCACGATGTCCTCAGCCTCCTGTGCATCGCCAGTCATACGCCACGCGGTGCGGTGGAGCCGCGCGCCGTGGAGCGCGATCACCTCACGCAGCGCCTCAGCATCTCGTGCAGCGAGCCGCTGCGCCCATGCCGCCTCGGCACCGGCGAGGGCGTTCTGGGGGGCTTGGGACAGAGGCGTGCCAGCGGCGTTCATTGCAATGATCGGTCAGAGCTCCTGCATCCCAAACGCGGCGCTGCGGCAAACCCTTCGCGGCTTAGTGCGAACGGTCAGTCCGCACGGTCAGTCCGCTCTGGGCAGCCGCAGCTCAACGAGCAACCCGCCGAGGTCCTCACTGGTGCCGAGCATCACGCTGCCGCCGTAGATCTCTGCCACATCGCGCACGATCGCCAGGCCGAGCCCTGTGCCGGGCTTGTCGGTATCGAGGCGCACGCCGCGATCGAAGATACGTGTCCGCTCGGCCTCGGGGATTCCCGTGCCGTCGTCCTCGACCCAGATCAGGCATTGCCGTGGATCGTGCGGGGCCAAGCTCTCGTCGGGGTCGATGGTGACGAACACGCTACCCCCGCCATACTTGGCGGCGTTCTCGATAAGGTTCCCGAGCAGTTCGTCGAGGTCCTGCCGCTCCAGTGCGACTGTGGAATTGCGACTGCCGGCGATGTCGAGGCGGCCTTCGGGGTAGAGCCGCTCGACCGCGCGCCTGACCGCCTCGGCGCTCGCCATCACGTTGGTGCGCGCATGGCCGACCGCGCGGCGACCGACAGCGCGGGCGCGGGCAAGGTGGTGGTCGACATGGCGCTGCATCGTGCGAGTTTCGCGCATTACCGCATCACCAAGATCGGGCGCGCGGGCGGTGGCAGCGTTGGTCAGCACAGTGAGCGGGGTCTTGAGCGCGTGCGCGAGATTGCCCGCGTGGCGCCGCGCTTCCTCGGCCTGCCGCTCGGAATGCTCGAGCAGCGCGTTCAGCTCTTCGACCAACGGCTGCACTTCAAGGGGGAGCGGATCGGTTATGCGGTTTGCACCGGTGGTGCGCAGATTCTGGATTGCCGCACGCACCCGGCGCAGCGGCGAAAGGCCGTAGCGGATCTGGAGCAGCGCCATCAACAGCAACCCCAGTCCCAGAACCGCGAAGCTCCAGATCAAGATCAAGCGCACGCGGCCGATCTGGGTGTCCATCTGCTCGGTCGCACTGGCGACGGCAAAGGTCCAGCGTGTCTCGCTGCCCGGGAGGATCACGGTTCGCTCGGCAATGCGGAGCGGCTCGCCGGGGAACTGGTCGGAATTGTAGAAATGGATGTCGCTGTCGAAATGTCCATCCTTGCTGCTTGCCCCGTGGAGCGTCAACGTCCGGTCCCACAGACTGCGCGAGGGCCACGGCTCGTAACTGCCGCCACTGATCTGCCAATAGAGCCCGCTGCCCGGCTCGAGGAAGCGCTGATCGCCCAAGGTGCGGTAGAAATAGACTTCGCCGCTCGCGTCGATTTCGGCCGAGGCGATCATCGCTGTGAGGATGTAGTCGAGCTGCTCGTCGAAATTGGCTTCGACTTGCGTGGTAAGCGTGCGCTCGAGCGCGACGCCGCCGCCCAGCAGGAGGACGAGGATCCAACCCGCCGCAATAAGACCCATGCGCCGCGCAAGGCTCGCGCGCGGCTTGGTCTCACCTTCAGCCATTACCCTAAGGGGCGCAGCTACGCCCTCGCCGTCAGGCAAGGTCGTCGGCGCATCGCCGCCGGTTGCCGCCGCGTCAGGCGCGCGGGGGCTCGGCGGGGTCGTCGAGGCTGTAACCGAGGCCACGGATAGTCGTAATCACGTCTGCGCCGAGCTTCTTGCGGATGCGGGTGACGAAAACTTCAATCGTGTTGGAATCGCGGTCGAAATCCTGATCGTAGATGTGCTCGATGAGTTCGGTGCGGCTCACCACCTTGCCCTTGTGGTGCATGAGGTAAGAGAGCAGCTTGTACTCCTGCGCGGTCAGCTTGACTGGCTCACCATCGAGCGTCACGCGGCCCGAACGGGTGTCCAGCCGCACGTCGCCAGCAGTGAGTTCCGAGGAGGTGTTGCCCGACGCGCGGCGGATCAGCGCGCGCAGGCGAGCGATCAGTTCCTCGGTCTGAAAGGGCTTGGCAAGGTAATCGTCCGCGCCCGCATCGAGGCCAGCGACCTTGTCGCTCCAGCTGTCGCGCGCGGTTAGCACCAGGACCGGGAAGGTCCGCCCCTCGCGCCGCCACATGCCCAGCACGGTCAGCCCGTCAATCTCGGGCAGACCAAGGTCGAGCACGACAGCATCATAGGCCTCGGTCGAACCCATGAAATGCCCGTCCTCGCCATCGGCCGAGAGGTCGACCGCATAGCCCTGCTGTTCCAGCGTCGCCTTGAGCTGCGCGCCAAGGGTCGGTTCGTCTTCGACGATTAGAATGCGCATTATCCACCGTTTCCAAGAGTTGCTGCGGCGCGGGTCGTGCGCTTTTGGGGTGCGAGCGTCAAGCAATCGCCCCGCTTCGGCCGCGCCGCTGTCCCCAACCGATTGAACAAGGCCGCCTCGCCTGTCAGCGTGATCGGCCGATGATGTCGCCGGTGCGGGCGTCAACATCGACATAGCTCACGCGCCCGTTGCGGATGAACTTCAGACGGTAGACACGCGCAGTGGAATCATAGGCAGGGCCAAGATACTCGGCATCTCCCATACGGGGAAGGATGCGCGCTTCGATCTGGCGCAGGGAAAGCTGGGTTCCGGCCATCGCCTCGCGGCGCGCATCGTCCTGCTCGCCGCGAGCCTGCTCCTGCGCGATGGCAGGGGCACCGGCGACGGCGAGCACGGCAAGCGGCAAGAGCATTAGGGCATGGAGCGGTTTCATGTTGGGACCATGCCTAGCCCGGTTCCATTGAACAAGCCGTGAATGGCCTATTTGGCGGGCGAAGTGCCGGTCCCGGTCAGTTCGTAGGTGATCGTGACGCTGACCCCGGTCGCGACCTGCCCAGGCTGCACCGGCGTCGGTACCGCCGCGTCCACAGCCAGCGCAACGGACTTGGTCGCCTCGAACATCGGGAAGCCGCCCTCGATGCTTTCCGAAACGGCGAGCACTCTCACGCCCTCGTAGCCCAGCATCTTGGCATAGGCCCTGGCCTGCGCCTCGCCGCGGGTGACCGCACGTTTGCGCGCTTCCTCCCTAGCGGAGTTATCGTTCTCGATGCCGAATTCAGGCCCGCTGATGTCGGTGGCCCCGGCCTCGACCAGCGCGTCGAGCAGGGGGCCCGTATCATCGACCTTGCGCAGGATCACGCTCACCCGATTGGCCGCCTGATAGCCGCGGAACACGGGGCCGGAGTCCTGATAATCATATTGCGCACTAAGGGCGATCCCGGTGGTCTGGATATCCTTGTCGGGAATGCCGAGCGCCTTGATCCGCGCAATCACCTTGGTCATGGCCGCAGCGTTCTGCCGCATCGCATCGACCGCGCTCGGCGCGCTTGTCGAAACGCCCGCGCCAATGGTCACGATGTCGGGCGCTCCTGCGACGCTTTCATAGACATTGAGTTCGATCACCGGGCCAGTGGCCTTGATGTCGACCTGCGGAGCAGCCAGCGCGGCGGACGGGAAGGCCAGCGCAGCGGTGGCAGCGGCGGCAAGCGGAATGGCGATCTTGATCATAGTGTTGTCCTTTGTTTCGCCGCAGCCATGGCGCGGGAGGCCTTTCGCGCGACTGAACCGATCGAAGCCGCGCGGGCCTGTTGCGGGGCTTGTTCCTAAGGCCCCCAGCCCCTAGGTGCGCGAGCCATGGCTCAGCCTCCCATCTTCTCCTTCGAGAACCTCGCGTTGCAGCAGGGCGGTCGCTGGCTGTTCGGCGGCCCGACCCCGACCTCCGGCGCGGCGCCGATCGATCTTCATGTTCTCCCCGGCGACCGACTGGCGCTGATCGGGCGTAACGGCGCGGGCAAGACGACACTGCTTCGACTCGTGACCGGCAAGATCGACGCCGACCGCGGGCTGCGGCGGGTGAAGCCGAACACGAAGATCGTCTTTCTTGAACAAGATCCTGATTTCGCAGCCTATCCGACCCTCATGGACTTTGCACTCGGCGGCGAGGATGCCCCCGCAGGCCACGAGGTCGAGGCGATCGCCGGCCAGCTCGGCATCGACATGAGCCGCGAGGCGGCGACTGCCAGCGGAGGTGAGCGGCGACGCGCGGCGATTGCCCGCGCCCTGGCACAGGAGCCCGATCTCATCCTGCTGGACGAGCCGACCAACCACCTTGATCTGAGCGCGATCGACTGGCTGGAAGACTGGCTCTCGCGCTATCGCGGGGCCTTCATCACGATCAGCCACGACCGGACCTTCCTCACCCGCCTGACCCGCGCGACGCTGTGGCTCGACCGGGGCACAATGCGGCGCAAGGAGATCGGCTTTGGCGGGTACGAGGCGTGGGAGGAACAGGTCTATGCCGAGGAGGCCCGCGCGGCGGAACGCCTTGATACGAAACTGAAACTTGAAGCGCACTGGCTCGAGCGCGGGGTCACCGCAAGGCGCAAGCGCAACCAGGGCCGGCTTGAAAAGCTTTACCAGATGCGCGCCGTCAGGGCGGCGATGATATCGGGCGCGGGCACGGCCAAGCTCAAGCTCGCCAGCGATGACGACTTCAAGTCGAAGTCGGTGATCGTCGCGGATAATATTTCAAAGACTTACGGTGATCGGGCGATCATCAAGCCGTTCTCCCTGCGGATCCAGAACGGCGACCGCATCGGGATCGTCGGCGCGAACGGCGCGGGTAAGACTACCCTGTTGAAATTGCTCACCAAAGAGATCGAGCCCGACACTGGCAGCGTTACCCACGCCCGCACGCTGACCGGCGTGATGATCGACCAGCAGAGAAAGCTCCTCGAACCGGGCGCCACCGTCCGTCAGATCCTCGCCGAGGGCGGCGACTGGATCGATGTCCGGGGCGTGCGCAAACACGTTCAAGCCTACCTCAAGGATTTCCTATTCGATCCCGGCCTCGTCGACACCAAAATCGGCATTCTGTCGGGCGGCGAACGCTCGCGCCTGCTGCTGGCGCGCGAGTTTGCGCGGACTGCCAATCTCCTCGTCCTGGACGAGCCGACCAACGATCTCGACCTCGAAACCCTTGATCTTCTTCAGGAAGTTATCGCTGATTTCGATGGCACGGTGCTGATCGTCAGCCACGACCGCGACTTCCTTGATCGCACGGTGACCATCACCCTAGGGCTCGACGGATCGGGCAAGGTGGATATTGTCGCTGGCGGATATGCCGATTGGGAAGCACGTAGAAAAGCACCCCTAACAGGGGGCAAGCCGGGGTCTAGCGGGGGTCAAGGCCGGACAAATGCGGCACCTGAGGGGGGTCTGAGACCGGCTCCTACAAAACCCGCCGCTGCGCCCAAACTCTCCTACAAGGACCAGCGCGACTATGAGATCCTGCCAGCCCGGATCGAGGAGCTCGAAGCCGCGATCGCCAAGGGCGAGGCGCTGCTGAACGATCCCGAACTCTACGCAAAAGACCCGCAGCGGTTCGCGACGATCAGCCAAGGGATCGCCAACGCGCGGGCTGAACGCGACGCGGCGGAAGAACGCTGGTTGACGCTCGCCGAGATGGTCGAGGGATTACATCAGCTTTCTAAGTAGGACACCCAGAATAACCAACATAATCGCAAATATACCACCAAAAACCCACAAAGCACCCTTTACAAAAGAAACGCCTTTTTCAATCGAATGAAGTCGATCTCGGGCATCCTTTTGTTCCGACCTCAGATCGGATATTCTATCCACCAGATTTTCGACTTTTTGTCCGAGGGTAGCAAGTTCGGTGATGACGAAACGAATATCTGCGATGGGATGAAGGTCTCGTGGAGGACCACGAGGCTCCTCGGCTGGACTGCCTTGCTCATTTTTTGGCGTACGTGCCATCAGTTATCAGCCTCAAACGCACCCTTGAGCCACTCCCAAAGAGTAGCCTTGGACCATCCGAAATATGATGGAGAAGCGCGCATAACAACAGAACTGTCAAAGAGCCCGTTGATTTCGCCATCTTGGTTGCGGTTCTTTATGCCAAGGCGCTTTGCGATTGACGCAGCGGGGCCATCGGCCCGAACGAACGAAACTGTATCACTCCAGTGGTAATACCCACTTGGGTACGCTTCCTCAATAGCTGCCCGCAACTCAGGCCGAGGCTGTTCAGATAGGATTGCAAAAACCGACATTATGGAATGTCCACATAAGGAGCGAGGGCGTTGATGTCATCCGCCTAAAGCGCATGATCACCGCATACTCAATCTGATTCTATCTATGATAGGATAATGAACCTTTATGGACTGCCTCAAGTGATCCGGTAAAACTCTGCCACCCGTTCGAGCGCGATCCGGAGCACCAGCTTGCCGCTGCGCGCGGGCCAGCCGAGGGTCTTTTCCGCTTCCGGCAGAGCCTCGCCCGCGCACACCACGCGCCACAGGATGTCCTCAAGCCCCCTGCCCGCCGCCTTGATCGCCCCGTCGAAACGCTGGCGCGCGGCGACCTGCCGCTCGCTCGCCGCCAGGCCCCTTTCGCCGGTCGATTTCACCCGCACCGGATCCCAGCGCATGGTGATGCTCGCCGACAATTGCGCGCGCTCGTAGTCCGTGCGCAGCGCCTCGCCCGCGTCAAGCAGGCGATCGGTCAGGTGCCCGCGCGCATGGAGCCAGACCAGCGGGCTTTCGGCAAGGTTGACGGTGACGCTGCGGCTGGGCCGCCGCCCGCCCGGCCGCGTGCCCTTCCGGCGCGGGCCTTCGGGTGTGAGTTCGCGTTCGACGAGTTGGCGTTCCATGGCATGTCCTCCCTTGCTGCAGCAGAGCACTTGCCAAGCGCGCACATCTGTAGGAAAGAAGAAACCAATCCGGTTAATTCGCGAGGGCATCTTTGCATGCCTGCCGCTTCGCTACGTGAGGCCCCTGATGAGCAACCGCATCCGCGACATCCGCAAGGCCCGCGGCCTGACGCTGGCCGATCTGGCCGCCGCCTGCGAACCGCCGACCACCGCGCAGACCATCGGCCGGCTCGAGACGGGGATGCGCAGCCTTTCGCTTGGCTGGATGAACCGCATCGCCGCTGCACTTGAAGTCGATCCCGCCAGCCTGATGCGCGGGCCAAATGCAGCTCCGCCCCGGATTATCGCCCAGCTCGGCCCCGCCGGGCCCGAGGCGCTCGCCGCCCCGCGCGAGGCGCTGCTGCCAAGCGCGCTCGCCGGAGAGGACGGCCCGGCGCCGCTGGTGCTCTCGGTCACGGCGAGTATCGGCGAATACCGCCCCGGCGACCTCGTCTGGCTGCGCCCGCTCGATCCCAGCAGCGGCGATAGCCCGCTCGGCCCCGAGATCGCCCGCGCCATCAATCGCGATTGCCTTGTCCCCCGCCCGGGCGGGCGCTTCGCCTTCGGGCGGCTGATCGACCGTGACGCCAACCGCGTGCGCCTGCTCCCGCCCGGTGCGGGGCACAAGCAGGTGGTGATCGACAACCCGGCGTGGATCGCGGTTGCCTTCATGCTCGTCCGCGAAATCTGAGGCGGCAGGCGTTCCATGAAACACGTCCTCGTCCTCTCGACGCTTTATCCCAACCCGGTCAATCCGCGCTTCGGCACCTTTGTCGCGCGCTCGGTTGAGGCGCTGGCGAAGCGCGGCGATTGGCGGGTGAGCGTGGTCAGCCCGATCGGATTGCCCCCGCTCGCGCTGGGGCGCTACCGTCCGCTGGCCGAGCTTCCCGCTGTGAGCACCGAGGGCGGGATCACGGTTTACCGTCCGCACTTCACGCTGATCCCCAAGATCGGGGCGCGCCGCAATGCCGCCGCCATCGCCCGCGCGGTGCTGCCGCTGGCGCGCCGCATCCATGCCGAATCCCCTGTGGATCTGATCGACGCGCAGTTCTTCTTCCCCGACGGGCCAGCCGCGGCCGAAGTGGCTGGCGCGCTTGGCCTGCCGCTCTCGATCAAGGCGCGCGGGAGCGACATCAGCTTCTGGGGCGAGTATGATTTCGCCCGCCGCCAGATGCTTGCCGCAGCAAAAAGCGCAACCGGTCTTCTGGCGGTCAGCCGCGATCTTGCCGGGCAGATGGCGGCGCTGGGCATGGCGGCGGACAAGATCACCGTCCATTATACCGGGCTCGACCGCGATCGCTTCCGGCCCTTCGATCATACCCAATTGCGCCGACAACTCTCCGAGGAGCTGGGCTTCGCAATGCCCGGCAATGCGCCGCTGCTGGCCTGCGTGGGCGCGCTGATCGAGCGCAAGGGCCAGGGCATCGCGATACAAGCGCTGCGCGAGATCCCCGGCGCGCGGCTGGTGCTGGTCGGCAAGGGCGAGGACGAGGCCCGGCTGCGCGCGCTGGCGGCGAGCGAAGGGGTGGCGGACAGGGTGCTTTTTGCCGGCTCGGTCGATCACGATCTGATGCCGCTGATCCTGTCGGCCGCCGACGTGATGGTGCTGCCCACCGTGAGCGAGGGACTGGCCAATGCCTGGGTCGAGGCGCTCGCCTGCGGCACGCCGGTGGTAACGAGCGATGTCGGAGGCGCGCGCGAACTGATCGCGTGTGACACGGCCGGACGGCTGGTGGCGCGGACACCGCAAGCCGTGGCGGCCGGGATCAACGCGGTGCTAGCCAACCCGCCCCCGCGCGAGGCCGTGGCGGCGCTGACCGAGCATTTCAGCTGGGACGCCAATGCCGCAGCACTGGCCGCGCATTACGAGCGGGTGGTGAGCGAGGCCTGAGCCCCGCCCCCGCTTACCCCTCGCCGCGTGCGAGCTTGTCCTGGCGGTCGGCCGCGGTCTCGGTCGGCACGAAGCTCGTCGAGGTCACGCCCATCCAGATCAGGAGCGGGCCGGCCATGTAGATCGAAGAATAGGTTCCGATGAACAGGCCCACAGTGATCGCCGCAACCATGCCGAACAGGCTCGGCGGGCCGAAGAACAACAGCGGGATCAGCGCCAGGAACAGCGTCAGCGAGGTCATCACCGTGCGCGCCAGCGTCTCGTTGACCGACAGGTCGAGCAGCTCGGCGAGCGGCATCTTGCGGTACTTCTTGAGGTTCTCACGGATGCGATCGTAGACCACGATGGTGTCGTTGAGCGAATAGCCGATGATCGCAAGGATCGCGGCGACGATCTGGAGGCTGAACTCCATCTGCGTCAGCGCAAACAGCCCGAGCGTCACCGAAACGTCGTGCACCAGCGCAAACATCGCGCCCACGCCGAACTGCCATTCGAAGCGCACCCAGATATAGCCCGACACCAGCGCCATCGCCACCAGCAGCGCAAGGATCGCCGAATTGCGGAACTCGCCTGCGACCTTGCCCGAAACGGTGTCGTTGCCGTCCCTGCGCGCGTCGGGATACTTGGCCGTGATGGTCGCGATCACCTTGTCGCCGATCGCGGTCGCCGCGCCCGGGGTGTCCTCGGCGCCCTTGGGGAGCGGCACCCGGATCGAAACCTGGTTGGGCGCGCCGAACTCCTGCACCACCGGCTCACCATAGCCCAATGAGCCGACCAGCTCGCGCAAGCTGGGGATCGGCGCGGTCTGGCGCTGCGCGAAGGTCATGCGCACTTCCTGCCCGCCTGCGAAATCGACGCCGAAATTGAGGCCGTTGACCGCCACTGCGGTCCAGCTGCCAAGGATCAGCACCAGGCTCATCACGAAGAACGGGATGCGCAGGTTCAGGAACTTGATGTTGGTGTTGTCGGGGACGAGCTTCAGGAGTTTCATGGCGCTGCGCTCCTCAAATCGTGATGTCGTTGGGGCGCGCCTTGCGCAGCCACCCGGCGACGAACATGCGGGTCAGGGTCACGCCGGTGAACACCGAAGTGATGATCCCGATCACCAGCACCACCGCGAAGCCCTTGACCGGCCCCGAACCAAAGCCGAACAGCGCGATCCCGGAAATGACGTTGGTCGCGTTCGCATCCCAGATCGCGCGGCTGGCTTCCTTGTAGCCGGTCTCGACCGCAGCCACGACCCGGCGCCCGCGCGCGCGCTCCTCGCGGATGCGCTCGTTGATCAGCACGTTGGCATCCACCGCCGCGCCGATCGTAATGACGAAACCGGCAATCCCCGGAAGGCTCAGCGTGAAGCCGCCCAGCGCCATCAGCCCGAGCAGCATCAGCACGTTGAACACCAGCGCGATCGTGGCATAGATCCCGAACCGGCCATAGGTGCTGATCATCAAGGCGATCACGGCAAGGCTGCCGATGCCCATCGCGAGCAGACCCTTGCGGATCGAGTCCGCCCCAAGATCGGGCCCGACGGTGCGTTCTTCGACCACCGCCAGCGGCACCGGCAACGCGCCCGAACGCAGCGAGATGGCCAGCGTGTTCGCGCTTTCCGGGGTGAAGTTGCCTGCAATCTGCGCCCGTCCGCCCTGGATCGGCTCGTTGATGTTGGGCGCGGAAATCACCTGCCCATCAAGGATGATCGCGAAGGGCTTGCCGACATTCTCGGTGGTGAGCTTGGCGAACTTCGCCCCGCCTTGCCCATCGAAGGTGATGTTGACGATGTTGGTGTTGTTCTGCGGGTCAACCCCGGCCTGCGCGCCGGTCAGGTTCTCGCCGCGGATCCCGCCCAGACGCCGCACCGCGACAAGCTGGCCCTCCTGACCTGAACCGGGGGCGAAGGGGAATATCTGGCTGCCGGCCGGCGCGATGCCGGCCTGAACGTTGCTCGGCAGGGCATTGAGATCAACCAGCTTGAATTCAAGCTGCGCGGTCTGGCCGAGCAGTTTCTTGAGACCAGCGGGATCCTGCAGCCCCGGCACCTGCACCACGATGCGGGTGTCGCCCTGGCGGATGATGGTCGGCTCGCGCGTGCCCAGTTCGTCGATGCGGCGGCGCACCACTTCGGTGGCGCTGTCCATCGCGTCGTCGATCGCCTGATTGACCCCCGCCTCGGTCTGCTTGAGCACCACGCGCTGCCCGTCGACGACCGAAAGCTCCCATTCGCGCACCGAGGTGGCGCCCTGCATCGCCGGCTCGATCAGCCCGCGCGCACGGTCGATATCCGCCGCGTTCTCGAGCATGAAGGACAGCGTGCCGCCCGCGGTCGAGACATCGCCGATGCGGATGCGCGGAGAGGCATTGCGCATCAACTGGCGGACGGTCTCTTCCATGTTGTCGAGCCGCTGTGCGCGCACGTCGCCGGCCTTGGCTTCGAGCAGCAGGTGCGAACCGCCGGCAAGGTCAAGTCCGAGGTTGACCTGCGGATCGGGCAGCGCGGAAGGCCAGGGAAGCCCCGCGACGCTGGCAAGCGAAGGCAGCGCCAGCAGCGAGGCGGCCAACGTCACCGCCCACAGCGAAAGCTTTTTCCAGAGGGGAAAGTCGAGCATTGCGTCAGGGTCTCACACGCAAAGGATAAGGTCGAGCTGGCCGATGGCCTGCCGGGTCAGTCGTTGGCGGGGCTGCCGCCGGGCGGGATGATGTCGCCGAGCGTCGCCTTGACCGCCTTGACGCGGACATTGGGGCCGAGTTCGAGTTCGGCATAGACATCGTCAACCTTGATGACCTTGCCCACGAGGCCCCCGGCCGTGACGACCTGATCGCCCTTTTTGACCGCAGCGATCTTGGCCTGATGTTCTTTCTGGCGGTTCATCTGCGGGCGGATGATCAGGAACCAGAAGATCGCGATCATGCCGATGATCGGCAAGAAACTGATCCAGGCGGGCGGCGCTCCGGCAGCACCCGCGCCAGCGGCGGCGAGAAGGTCGAATGTCATGCGATAAGGCCTGTCAGATCCCGTGATTCCGGCGCGAGGCGCGCGCCCCGTACGTTCAAGTGGGCGCGCCTAGCAGCAATGCAAGCTTGCAGCAACGCCAGACCCGCAAGCGATGCGCGAGCGCCACTTTCACCAGCCTTCAAACCCGCTTGCCAGCCCGCCCCCGCCCCCCTATAGGCCCCGCTCCACTGGTCACGGGACGTAGCGCAGCCTGGTAGCGCATCACACTGGGGGTGTGGGGGTCGGAGGTTCGAATCCTCTCGTCCCGACCAGTGGTTTCCCCCCTTCTTGCGCTTTTCACGCGTTCTGGGCCCGGCCCCGTCCTTTGCCGGCCCGGCCCTGCCCCGTGAATGCCCCGCGCCGACCATGCGGAACAGGATGGGGTTACGTCCGAGGTGCGAAGGTCGCGAGCGGATCTCATCCTGCCTGCGCTACTCTGGACGCTGCGTCGCCATGATTTTGGCGGCAGCCTTTGCCATCAGAGCGTTCGTGTGGCCGACGCCGGGGACGAATTCGATCCTCCAGCCGAACGGCGTCCCCCAACGATCCGCGAGCTCACGCCCTTGGGCATAAAAGCTTTGCCCACGGGCATAGCGGTGCGGCCCCTGCCGGTTCGCCTCGGGCGTGGTGCGCAGATCGGGATCGGACGTGTCGGTATCAGCCGTACCAAGCAGCACCATGAGCGGCTTTCCCAAAGCCGCCTCAAGGGTGTGGTCTGTGATCGGCGCGCCCTTGATCCCATAAGGGAATTCGGCCGCAGGATCGGGCATGGTGTACCATCCGGCATTGGCGGTGATCGCCTGTTCGATCCGCGCCTCGGGCATGAACATCACGAAGCGGTGGACGAATTGCGCCCCCGCAGAATGACCATAGAGCGTGTAGCGCGCCGCAGTGGTGCCGAACCGGCGGCGAACCGCATCGAACAGCGGCTCGATCGCGGCAAAGGACCACAGACTGCGTGGGCGCGGGGTGCCGTCAGCCTCGGCGAAGAAGCCGGTGTTGTAGCCGTTTGATCCGGGAAAGTCGGCGCGGCTGAACTCGGGAACGATCACGATCATACGGTATGCCAGCGCGAGTTCGGCCCATTCGTCGCGGTAACGATCGGCATCGCGGTTGACGCCGTGCATTACCACCACCACCGGGGTGTCGGGCGTGACCTGCTGGGGCAGCTGGTACCACACCGGCAGCGGCGGCCCTTCCCAGCCGGAGAAGACGAAACGCCCTCGGGCCAGATCGGAGGCGGGCTCAGCGGCGGGCTCAGCGGCGGTGGTCGCCATCGGCATAGCGAGCCCGGCGAGGAGCGCCAGCGCCATCAGCTTGCGAAGCAACCGTGCGATGAGGGCAGCGTGTTTCATTGCCTATCCAATCCGGCTGGTGGCATCATGTTCAACGGAAGTGCGAAGGCTTGAGATCATATTTCGCCAGCTTGTCGTAGATCGTCTTGCGCGGCGTTTGCAGGACGGACTGAAGCTTGGCGATGTCGCCCCGGCACTGGCGCAGCGCCTCTTCCAGAACCGTCCGCTCGAAATCGGCAACGATCTGCTGCAAGGGCCGCTGCCCGGAGAGCGATGCGCCGGGCGTGTCGATCTCCGAAAGGCCCAGCACGAAGGCGCGCGCATAGCCGCTCAGCTCATGCAGATTACCCGGCCAGTCATGCGACTGGATATGCCGCCACTGGGCCTCGCCGATGAGCGGTGACGGCAGGCCCGTTTCGCGCGCATGGGCCGTGACGAACAGGCGGAAGATCTCCGGCACATCCTCACGCCGCTCGGACAGGGGGGGAAAGTCGATCTGGACTGCGCCCAGCCGGTGCCAAAGCGGATCGCGGCCACCTTCGCGTGGATGCGCGCCCGGGCGAGCAATGATGATGCGGATATTGAGCCGCCGGGCCTGAGTTGCGCCGATCGGCCATACCTCGCGCTTTTCCATCAGCGACGCCAGACGCGCGGTCAGCACGCTGCTCGCTGCCGTGATCTCGTCGAGAAACAGCGTCCCGCCATTGGCGCGCTCGATCAGGCCGGTGCGTGAGAGCCCCCCACCCAAGTGTCCCGCACCCGGATCACGCCCGAACAGCAGCAGTTCGGCATCCTCGTGGGCCAGCACCCCGGCATCGGCCACCACAAAGGGCCGGCTGCGGCGCGGGCTTAGGTCATGGATCAGCCGTGCGCCGTAGCTCTTGCCGGTACCGGGCGGGCCGGTCAGCACCACGTCGATCTCCGAACGCGCGACCCCCTCGATCACCGAGCGCAGCCGCTGCGCGGCCGGAGAGGAGCCCGGAATCGCCAGACCGACACTGCGCCCGGCCTCCTCCCGCAATCGTCGGTTCTCAAGCGTCAGCGCGCGCCGCTCACCGGCAGCGCGCACCGCACGGATCAGATCGGCCGACGGATAGGGCTTGGTCAGGAAATCGGCCGCCCCGTTCTTCATGGCCGCCACCGCCATGGCAATGTCGCCGTGGCCGGTGGTGAGAATGACAGGCAGATCAGGATCGATCTCTCGCAGCATCGCAAAGAAGGTGATCCCGTCAATTCCGGGCATCCTCACATCACTCACCACCACGCCGGGGAAATCGGCATCAAGCCCGGCGAGCGCCGCGCGGGCATCGGCGAAGGCCACCACCTCGGCCCCTTCGAGCGCGAGCGTCTGCATCGTGGCATCGCGCAAGGGCGGATCGTCCTCGACCAGCGCAACGCGAAGCGGGGGCGTGGCAGCGTTCATGCGGCGGGGATCTCCATGATGAAGCACGCCCCGACCGCCGTGTGCTTGTGGACGAGATCGCCGCCCAGTTGGCGCATGATGTCGCGCGCGATGGCAAGGCCCAGCCCGATCCCATCGCTCTTGGCGGTGACGAAGGGCTGGAACAGGGTATCGCGAACCTCCGCGCTGACGCCCGGCCCATCGTCGGTGACGCTCAGGCAGGTGGTCTGCGGGCTGGCGGTGATCGCCAGCACGATCTGCCCGCCGGGCTCGCACGCCTGCGCTGCGTTCTGCAACAGGTTGACCAGCACCTGTTCAAGCTGGACGTGACGCGCGCGCACGGTTGTCGCGGCGAGGTCTGCGGCGGGTCGTTGCAACGTCAGGCCCTTGTTCCGGATCTGGTCGCGCAGCAGCAGAAGCGAACCGTCGATCACCTCGGCCAGCCGGATATCGCGCGGCTCCCCGGCCGAGCGGCGGCTGAAATGGAGCTGCTCTGCGGTGATCTCGCCAATCCGCCCGGCGAGCTTGGCGATCTTGTCGAAGTTAACCGCTGCCTCGGCCGGCCGATCAGCGGCCAGCAGGCGCTCGCCATTTTCGGCATAGACACGCATCGCGGCGAGCGGCTGACGGATTTCATGGCCAAGCCCGGCCGTGACCTGCCCCAACGCCGCCAGCCGGTTGGCCTGCTGGAGCTGTTCGCGCAAGGTGGCGGTCTGCGCCGCGATTTCGGCGGCGGAGCGGGCTTGCCGCTGGCGCCACCACAAATATCCCCCCGCGCCCGCCACCCCCAGCAGCGCCAGCACGATCACCCCCGCCAGCCGCCCATTGGCGAGCGCGACCGACAGGCGCGGCTCGGGATCGGCCAGCAGGTGCAGCTCCCATCCGGTCGGGGCGATCGGCTGGATCTTCTCGATCATCCGCACGGGCGAGCCTGCGGTGCCGCCGGGCAGGACAAACGGCTTGAGCTCTGCCAAGCCGAAACGCATCGCATCGCGCGCCGGATTGCGCGCCGGCTTGCGCGATCCATGATTGTCCGCGGCCCGGAACCGCCATGCCGGATCGCTCGCGAGCAGCACAATCCCATCCGCATCGGTCACGAATACGCCGTCCTCGGCATCCCGCCACTTGGCCTCGAGGCTGTCGAACTCGACCTTGACCGCCACCACGCCGCGCGGCGCGCTTGCAGGACCGACCCGCTCTGCAAGGTAAAGTCCGGGGCGGCGACTGACCGTGCCGAGCGCGAATTCACTCGCAGTCCCGTCCTTGAAAGCGCCCCTAAAATAGTCCCGGAAGCCATAGTTCGAGCCGATGAAACTCTCCGCCCGGTCCCAGTTGCTCGCTGCAAGCGTGGTCCCGCGCGCATCCATCAGATAGATCGCGGACGCCTTGGTCTGCCCGGCGAGCGCGGCAAGGCGGCGGTTCAGCACAGCGCTTTCGCCGCCCTGGCCGCCCAACAGCTCGGCGACTTCGGGATCGACCGCCAGCACGCGCGGCACCAGGCTGAACTTGTTGAGTTCACTTTCCAGCCCGGCGGCCATGATTGACGCCTGACTGGTCGCCTCGGCACGGGTCTCGGCGAGTGCGCTAACCCGGACGACGCGGTCAAGGACGAGCATGGCGAGCGCGGCCAGCAGGCCAAGGGCCACCAGCCCGACCGCCGCCAGGTACCAGCGCCCCAGTCTGCCCTGCACCCCCATGCCAGCGCCCCTTTCGAGCAAAGGCTTGTGCGCATTTCCGCACAGCGTGCAACAAAATTGTGCGGATATCCGCACTATGCCCCATCGCCGTCGATCTAATGTTCTGAATTGACGCGGAACCTGCTCGCCGCGCAAACGGCTTGCGCATTACCGGGTCAGGCCCGATCCTCCCGCGCGCAGAGACATAGCAGGGGAGGAATCGGCCAGCCGATGGGTTCGCACGCAGCCATGACACAGGACCCGATGGCAGCGCCTGCGCGCAAGCCGTTCTATCGTCAGCTGTACGTGCAGGTGCTGACCGCCATCGCGTTGGGCGCATTGGTCGGCCACCTGTTTCCCGAATTCGGCGCCGCGCTGAAGCCGCTAGGCGATGGCTTCATCAAGCTGGTGAAGATGATTATCGCGCCCGTGATTTTCCTGACAGTTGCCACCGGCATCGCCGGGATGCGCGACATGAAGGCGGTCGGTTCGGTGGCGGGCAAGGCCTTTGCTTATTTCCTCACTTTCTCGACGCTGGCGCTGATCATTGGGCTGGTGGTCGGCAACGTGGTGCGCCCCGGCGAGGGGCTGAACATCGATCCCGCTACCCTCGATACCGCTGCCGTCGCCGATTATGCCGACAAGGCAGAAGCGCAGAGCATCAGCGGGTTCCTGCTCAACATCATACCCGACACGCTGTTCAGCGCGATGACCGACGGGCAGATCCTGCAGGTTCTGCTGGTGGCGATCCTCGCCGGGGTGGCGATTGCCATGACCCGCCCGGCCAGCGATCTGGTGATGGATGTGCTCGCCTCGTTCGGCGAGGTCGTGTTCCGGCTGGTGCATATGCTGATGAAGCTTGCACCCATCGGAGCCTTCGGGGCGATGGCCTTTACCATCGGCGAATTCGGGATCGGCAGTCTTGCCAATCTCGCCGCGCTGGTGGCGACGTTCTACCTCACTTCGCTGTTGTTCGTGCTGGTGGTGCTGGGGCTGGTCGGCTGGTTCAACGGCTTTTCGATCTTCGCGCTGATCCGGTTCTTGCGCGAGGAACTGTTGCTGGTGCTGGGCACCTCATCATCGGAAGCCGCCCTGCCGAGCCTGATGGAAAAGATGGAGATCGCCGGGTGCCGCAAGGCGGTGGTCGGGCTGGTCGTGCCAACGGGCTATTCGTTCAACCTTGATGGCACCAACATCTACATGACACTGGCCACCTTGTTCATCGCCCAGGCGGTTGGGGTGGAGCTGAGCCTTGGCGAGCAGCTGACGCTGGTGCTGGTGGCGATGATCAGCTCCAAGGGCGCTGCGGGGGTCACCGGTTCAGGCTTTGTGATCCTCGCTGCGACGTTATCGGTGGTGCCGAGCGTGCCGGTCGCGGGAATGGCGCTGATCCTCGGCATCGACCGCTTCATGAGCGAATGCCGCGCGCTGACCAACTTTGTCGGCAATGCGGTGGCGACGATCGTGGTCGCGCGCTGGGAGGGCGCGCTCGACCGTGAACGGCTGGTGGCGGCGCTGGCCGGAACGCCGATGCCGCTTCCCGAGGAGGATATCGAGCGCCACGAGCGCAGCGGCCCGGTGAGCGAAAAGATCGCCGAAGTGCTGGAGAAGGCGCCGTGATCGCGCGCCGCGCTCTGATCGCGCTGGGCGTGATGCTGGCCGTGCTGGCGGGGGTTGTTCCGGCACTCCCGCTTGCGGCTGCGGTGTCGTCCGAGCGCGAGGAAATCATGCTCTGGCCGGGCTCGCCGCCGGGCAATGGCAAGGTCACGGGGCCAGAGAAGATCGGCGAGGCGGGCGCAGGTTTGGGCGCCGCCTCGAACATCTCGACACCGCGGATGCGGGTCTATCGTCCGGCCACGCCCAATGGCGCAGCGGTGCTGGTGGCCGGGGGTGGCGGCTACTTCCGGATCCAGCTCAAGAAGGAGAGCACCCCTGCTGCTGTATGGCTTCAGGCGCAGGGCTTCACCGTCTTTGAGCTGATCTACCGCCTGCCGAACGATGGTTGGGACGCTTCGGCGCCGTTCATGGATGCGCAGCGAGCGATGAAGATCATCCGCACCCGCGCGGGCGAGTTTGGCGTCGATCCGGCCAAGATCGGGATCATGGGTTTTTCGGCCGGCGGGCATCTTGCAGGCTTCACCGCCTACCAGCCTGCCCGCGCGCTCTATGCCGGGGCTGACCGTTACGAGCACGTCTCGGCTCGGCCCGACTTTGCGGTGCTGCTGTTCCCGGTCGTCACCCTGCGCAAGCCTTACGACACAACCCGCACCCGGCGCGAAATCGTTGGCGACAAGGCCACGCCCGAGGCCGAGGCAGCATGGTCGCTTGACACCTATGCCTCCAAGGATGCGCCGCCGACCATCATCTTTGCCGCCGCCGACGATCCGACCACGCCGCCGGGGCACGGCATTCTCTTGTTCCAGACCCTTATCGCCGCCGGGGCAAGCGCGGAGCTGCACCTGTTCCGCGACGGCGGACACGGCTGGGGTCTGGGCGAGCCCGAACAGGTCATCAGCCAATGGCCCGGGCTCTTCGCACATTGGGCACAATCACTTCAAATCACGAAAAAACGGGGAGAATAACCATGTCGAGGAAGTTCCTGAGCAGGCTCGTCCTGATGTGTGGCAGCAGCCTGATTGCCGCCACCGCCGCGCACGCGCAAGCGGTCGATCCGGCTGCGCCGCCGCCCGCCGATGCGGAGCTGGAGCGCGAGATCATCGTCACCGGCACCCAGATCCAGGGGGCCAAGATCAACGATGTGCTCCCCGTCACCGTGCTCGACGAGACCGATATCGCCAATGTCGCGGCCACTTCGGGTGATGAACTGTTCCGCGCCATCCCGCAGGCAGGCGGGGTCGCCTTCAACGAGCAGAACGACATCAGTTCCAACAACGTGCGCGGCGATGTGGCCTCGATCAACCTGCGCGATCTGGGCACCGGCAACACGCTGCTGCTGATCAACGGGCGGCGCATGGTGCTGACCCCCGGTTTCCAGACCGAGCTGCTGGTGCCCGTGGTCAGCCCCGACACCAATGAAATCGCGCCGGGCTCTGTGCGGCGGCTTGAGGTGCTGCGTGACGGCGCTTCGGCGATCTATGGCGCGGACGCGGTGGCAGGCGTGGTCAACACCGTGCTGCGTGGCAACCGCAAGGGCGGCTTCATCGAAGGTGAATATCGCAATTCGGATGGCACCGGCCTTTACAGCACGCAGGTCAACGGCGGCTATGGCTTCGATTTTGCCGACGGGCGCGCCAATCTGACTGTTTATGGCGGCTATTTCTACGAAAGCGGAATGGAAGCGTCGGAACGGGATTATTCCGCCGATGACGACAAGCGCGCGCTGGTGGTCGGCACCCCGTTTGAAGGCGATACGCAGTTCAACAACCGCAACACCTTCGGCCCATTCGGCCAGTTCGATATCCAGCTAACCAATAACAACCAGACCCTGATCCGCGACGATGACTTCTATCTCCAGCCGTCGACCCAGACCGGCTGCCGCCTTCAATTGGGTAACGGGCTTTGCGCACGCAACGGCGATAACCCGGCGGCCGAGGTGCGTTACAACCGCGCTTTCGGCACCACGCTGATCAGCGAGAAGACCCGCATCAACGCCGTTGCCCTGTTCAACTACGAATTCAGCAACAATGTCGAAGGCTATTTCGAAGGCACGTACTACCGTTCGGAAAGCAGCCGCAACATCACGCCGGCCGCGATCCTCAGTGCGGTGCCGGTGGGGATTTCGCGCAACGCGTACTGGAACCCGTTCGGCCCGGTGACCTTCCCGGGCGGCGCTGCCAATCCCAACCGCGTGTCCGGCACCACCGTTCCTGCAGGCGGTGCGGATGTCATCATGGAGCGTTACCGCTTCGTGGATGCCGGCAACCGCACCGTCGATGTCGACAAGGATTCCTACCGCTTTGTCGCCGGTCTGCGCGGCAATTTCGGTGCATGGGATTTCGACACCGGGTTTGTCTATTCGGAAGCCAAGAGCACCGACCTTGAAGGCAACCGCGTGTCCCTGACCCTGTTGCAGCAGGCGATCAACCGGTCGACGCCGGATGCCTACAACCCCTTCAACGGCGGCTGCGTGACCGGCGATCCGGGAAATGGCGATTGCACCCCTAACCCTGCCAGCTCCATCGATCCGTTCCGCATCAGCGTGTTCCGCACCGGTGGCACCAGCCTTGCACTGGCGGACTTCAAGGTCAGCAACAGCACTCTGCTTACCCTTCCCGGCGGCGATGTCGGGGTCGCGGCGGGGATCGAATGGCGGCGCGAAACCTTCTTTGACGATCGCGATCCGCGCATTGACGGCACTATCACCTGGCGCGACAGCGTGACCGGCGTGTTCGACGGCAGCGACGTTGTCGGCACCAGCGCATCGCCCGACACCCGCGGTGTGCGCACGGCCTATTCGGCCTTCGTCGAAACATTCGTCCCGTTGGTGAGCGAGGATATGGAAATCCCGCTGATCAGCGCGCTCAACCTGCAGCTCGCCGGGCGCATGGAGCACTTCAAGGACATCGACGAAACCGCCATCGTCCCACGTGCCGCCGCATCGTGGACCGTGGTGCCCGGCCTGATGTTCCGCGGCGCATGGTCGCAAGGCTTCCGCGCGCCGAATCTGGTGCAGGTCAATGACGAAGGCACCACCCGGTCCAACACCCGCGACGATTTCGTGCGCTGTCAGGCACAGGTCGCCAAGGGCCAGCTCGCCAACCTCGGCTTATGTCCGGGCGAAGGCGTGATCAGCTTCCGTTCCGGCACCGACCAGCTCCAGCCCGAAGATAGCGAGAGCATCAATCTGGGCGCGGTTCTGGAACCGGCATTTATCCCCGGCCTGACGCTGACTGCGGATTATTGGCGCGTGAAGCAGACCGGGCTGGTCGGCGTCTTCGGTGATGATAACGCCATCGCGCTCGATCTGCTGCTCCGTCGCAGTGGCAGCAGCAATCCCAGCGTGATCCGCGCCGCGCCGACGCAGGAACAGATCGATCTCTACGCCGGCACCGGGCTTGCGGCGGCGGGCGATATCATCCGGGTGCTCGACCCCTATATCAACCTCGACAGCCGTGTGTCGAAGGGCTGGGATTTCGGCGTGGCCTACAACTTGCCCGAGTTCGGCATCGGTAAGTTCCGTCTGCGCTTCAACGCGGCGCGGCTGGAAAGCTTTGTCCAGTCCGCCGGGGCGGATGGGCAGACCCTGCTTGACGGGATCGCCAATGGCACACTGCCGCCCGAAGTGGCGGTTGCAGGTATTGGCCAATTGCTGGAACTCAACGGTCGGCCCAAGTGGCGCTTCAGCGGTTCGGTCAACTGGGACAGCGGCCCGGTCGATGTATCGCTGTTCGCGCAATATGTCGGGCAGGTGTGGAACAACAGCGTCAGCCGCGACGTGCCGTTCACCTCGAATGATCCGAACATCAACTTCTACCGCGTCAACGATATGCTGACGATCAACACCGCGATCAGCTACACTTTCGAGAATGACGGGCCGCTGGACGGCACCCGTATCCGGCTGGGGGTGAACAACCTGTTCGACAAGGATCCGCCGCTGGCTGACGAAACCTATGGCTTCTTCAGCGACCTTCACTCGCCGCGCGGACGGGTCTTCCGGGTCGATCTGCGCAGGAACTTCTGATAGGCCCCCGGCCCATGGGAATTGCAGCGCGATACCTGTGGGCCGGTCTTGCATTGACACTGGGGGCGTGCGCGCAATCGCCGCCCCCAGCCGTCGTGGCGCAAAGCAGCACGTGCCGCACCGCATCCGTGATGCTCGCCTTCGATTTCGACGGAGCCTCCCAGGCGCAGTGCGCCGTGATAGGGGAGCGCGCGTTCACTGTGTTGGTGACGCCCGAGCACGCGCCTCCGATCAATCCCAGCCCGTGGTATGCCTTCCGCTATGAAGCCGACGGCGCCGCGCCGGTCAGCGTGACGCTGCGCTATCTCGGCGGGTCGCATCGCTATGCCCCGAAATGGCGGAGCGGCGATGTGGCTCGCAATCTGCCGGTCACGGTCAGCGATAACGGCGCAGAGGCCAGCATCGAGCTTCCGGCAGGCAAGGCAGTCGTCACCGCGCAGGAACTGATCGCTCCGTCCGATACCCGCGCTGATCTGCTGCGTTGGAGCAAGATGCTCAGGACTGCCCCCTTCACGCTTGGGCGCTCACATGATGGCCGCCCGATCGAGGCGATCCGGATCGGCCGCCAGGACGCACCGCGGCTGGTGGTGCTGATGGGCCGCCAACATCCGCCCGAGGTGACCGGAGCCATCGCGATGCAAGCCTTTGTCGATGCATTGGCGGAGCGCGCCGATGCGCTCAGCGCGGTGGAGGTGCAGGTGCTGGTGGTGCCGATGCTCAACCCCGACGGCGTTGCGCGCGGGCATTGGCGCGCCAATCGCGGCGCGGTCGATCTCAACCGCGACTGGGGGGACTTCACCCAGCCCGAAACCCGCGCCGTCAAGGCATGGCTCGATGCTCTGCCCGAGAGCGTGCATCCGGCGCTTATGGTCGATTTCCACTCGACGGCGCGCAACCTGTTCTATGTTCAGGGTGACGAGGCAAGCCCGGCACAGGCGCGGTTTCTCGCCGCATGGCTGGGCGGGCGCGAAAAGGCCTTCTCGGGCTATCCCTTCACGATCGAACCGCGAAACGCCAACCCCGGCAGCGGGACGGCCAAGAACTGGTTCCATGCCAGCTATGCGATCCCGGCGTACACTTACGAAGTCGCCGATACCGCGGATCGTGACGCTGCGCGGAGCGCGGCGAGAGAACTCGCGGCCGGCCTCCTTGCAGCACTGGCGGGCGTGGACCGCTGAAAGGGAAGATGACGGACTTAGCGCATGGCGGCTCGCATTTCCTTTGGCAGGGCGGCCACCTCGGCCACTGTCAGCACCTGCCTGATGCTTTACGACGCTGCTCGCGTGCGAGCCTGACCCGTCATCTCGATTTGTGAAACGAGGTTCAGCGTGGCCCCTGCAGCCCCCGCGGCGCTGCGGGTTCCATCCGGCCGCATATGCCTTCTTGTGATGGAACTGGACGCAGACCTGACATTCAATTCAGAATATCCAAACGGCCTTTGGGCACATTGTCGGTCCGCTTGCTGCCTTCTGACACAGGCGTGAGGGAGGCTGACGGCATATGGAACGACTAAACGTCCCCTTCAGCTGTCCGCCTTCAGTTGGAGCAATTGCGCGTGAGGTGCGCGCAAGCTAGGCCTAACAACTCCTGTGTTTCACGAAAGTCCCTTGCGTCCATGAGCCGCTGGCGTCTCGCCGCTCCGATCGACGATATCCGCGAGGCGCTGCTTGCCGAGCCAGCGATCCCCGAGCGATTTGCGATTGCCACGCTGGTGGAGGTCGACGGCTCGGCGCCGCGTGACGTGGGCGCGCAGATGCTGATCACGGCGGACGAGCACTGGGGCTTTCTCTCGGGCGGCTGCATCGAGGACGATGTCGCGGCCCACGCGCGCAACGCCCTCGACGAGCAAGCGCCGAGGCTCCTGCGCTATGGCAAGGGCAGCCCGTGGATCGACATCAAGCTCGCCTGCGGATCGGGGATCTGCGTGCTGGTCGAGCCTGTCGCAGCGAGCGAGCCTGCGGTGACCGCGCTCATCAACGGCTGGACACGCCGCCAGCCGGTGCTGTGGTCGAGCGACGGCCACGTCCGCCACGCCGTGCCCTCTGATGAGGGCCCTGCAGACACCTGGGACGGCACCCGCTACAGCCGACTTTTCACCCCACCCCTGCGGCTGATCGTGATCGGCGAGGACGGCGCGGCGCTCACGACCGTAGCACTGGCGCAGACGATGGGCTGGGAAACGGTGCTGATCGCGCCCGGCGCGCCGCAGACGCCGCCCATTCCGGGCATCTCATATCACCGCGGCGATCCGGCGAGCGCGCTCGCTGCCATCGTGCCCGACCGCTGGACCGCGATCGCGGTGCTTTCGCACGACCGCGAAGACGACGAGCGCGGCCTCGCCGCCGCCTTGCAGAGCGAGGCCCTCTATGTCGGCGCGGTCGGCGCGCGCGCGCGAATCGGCGGCAGGATCGCTCGGCTTATCGGCCACGGAGTGAGCGAGGCCGCAATCGCGCGGCTACGTGCGCCAATCGGGCTCAACGGTTTCGGCAAAGCCCCGCGGGAGGTGGCGCTATCTCTTCTCGCCGAGGTGGCTCAGGCCTTCCATGCGCGCGCCGCAGCGGCAAAAGCCCTCGCAGCGACGGCAAGGTCTTCGGGCGTGTCGATATCGAACAGCACCCCTGCTTCGGATGTGTCGCAATAAGCAACCCCATCCGCCCGCGCGGCCAGCAGCGCGTTCGCACCGCGGTCACCATCGAGCGAAGTCAGGTCGGCAAAGGCAGCGCGGGTGAAGGCGACGGGGTGGCCGGGCTTGCCCGCATGGCGCGGCCGCGCAGCATAGCCGGCGCGCTCCGCCGCTTCGGCCAGCGCCGGAACGAGGCCCGCAGGCACCAGCGGCATATCGCCGAGAAACACGCATACACCGCGCGTTTCGGGTTCAAGCGCCGCGATGCCGGTGCGCAAGGTGGCGCTCATGCCTTCGGCCCAGTCGGGCGCGTGCCTTACGCGCAGATCGGCACACGCGAGCGCGCTGCGAACGTGTTTGTCCTCGGCCCCGGTGATGGCAATCACCTCGGCAAATCCTACACCAAGGACAGCCTCAGCCACCCGCCGGATGACCGGCGCGCCCGCGAGGTCGGCGAGCAACTTGCTCCCATTTCCACTGGCACCAAAGCGCCGCCCCGCCCCTCCGGCGAGGATCAGCGCCGACCAGCCGGCCAGCCTCAAGCCGCTATTCTCAAGCCCCTGCCCTCAAGCCCCAGCCCTCAAGCCTTGGCCTGTGTCAGCAGCGGCAAGGTGCGGATGCGCTTGCCCGTCGCCGCGGCCAGTGCGTTGGCTAGCGCCGGGGACGCAGGCGGCAGGCCGGGCTCGCCGATCCCGCCGGTCTTGGCGCCGCTTTCGATGAAATGGACATCGACCGCAGGCGGCGCGTCGGCGAGCTTGAGGATCGGGTAATCGGAAAAATTGCTTTCCACCACCGCGCCCTTGTCGATCGTCACCTGCTCGCCGATCGCCGAGGACAGCCCCATGATCAGACCGCCCATGATCTGCGCTTCGGCGTTGAGCGGGTTTACCGTGGTGCCGCAATCGACCACGGCCCAGGCCTTGAGCACCTTGGCGCTGCCGTCTTGCTTTACGGTCGCTTCGACCACCTCGGCGACGATCGTGCCGAAGCTCTCTACGATGGCGATGCCGCGCCCCGTCCCGGCAGGCAGCGGCGTGCCCCAGCCGGAGCGCTTGGCCACTTCATCGAGCACCTTGATGTGCCGCGAGCCCGGGGCAAGGTGCTTGCGACGGAACTGGTAGGGGTCTTCCCCTGCCGCCGCCGCAGCCTCGTCCATGAAGCTTTCGGTGTAGAAGCCGATCTGCGTCGCATTGACCGAGCGCCACGGCCCGTCGATCTGGTTCGACTGGTAGGCGAAGTGCCGCCGCGAAGTTGCGGGCAGGTTGTAGATAAAGGGCACCTCGCCTTCGGCATTGCCGCTCTGCGCGTAGTCGATGCGCATCCCGGTGATCGCGCCGTCCTTGAGCGACGCCGAGAGCTTTGCCAAGGACTGCGGGCGATATGTGCCGTGGCGCAGTTCCTCCTCGCGGCTCCACACCAGCTTGACCGGATAGGGCACCTGTTTGGCGAGCAGTGCGACCTGATCGATGATCTCGACGAGGTCAGGGAAGCGCCGACCGAAGCCGCCGCCCATGATCATCGGGGTGAACACCACATTATCGACGGCGATCCCCGCTGCCTTGGCCGCCCTCGTGCGGGTGGTGAGCGGGTCCTGCATGCCGCCCCACAAGTGGAGCGTGCCGTCCTTGAAATGGCCGGTGAGCGCGAAGGGCTCCATCATCGCGTGGTGGAGGAAGGGAACGCGGTATTCCGCCTCGACCACCTTGGCACCCGCAGCCTTGAAGGCCGCCTCAACGTCGCCCTCGCCGCCCTCGTTATCGGCCTTGCCGGCAGCGATGAGCTTGCCTTGGGCCGCGTAGATCGCCGGGGTCGAGACCGCTGAATGGCCGCCATCGGAGAACTTCGGCGCAAGGGCTTCGAGGCCCTTCTTCGCCTGCCAGTACCCCTTGGCGACAACGATCACCGCGTCATCAAGCTTGACCACCTTCTCGACGCCCTTGACCGCGAGCGCCGGAGCTTGATCGACGGATTCAAGCTTCCCGCCGCGCACCGGTGCCGCCGCAATGGTGGCGACGCGCATGTCAGGAAGGGTGAAGTCGATGCCGTAGACCGCGCTGCCATCGACCTTGGCGGGAATATCGCGGCGCACGATCGGTTTGCCGATCAGCTTCCACTGGTCGCGGGTCTTGAGCACCGGATCGCTGCCGAGCGATCGTCCGGCCGCGCCCGCCGCCAGCTCGCCATAGCGCAGCGATTTGCCAGACTTGGCATGGGTGACGAGGCTGTCTGCGGCGGTCAGCTCGCTTTCGGGCACGCCCAGCCGGTCGGCGGCTTCCGCAACCAGCGCCGCGCGCACCGCAGCGCCGGTCTTGCGCATCGCGATCTCGCCAGTGAAGCGGATCGCCGAAGAGCCGCCAGTGATCATCAGCGGCATCGAGCGCGCCATGATGCCGATCACGGCTTCGGGCATCAGGCCAGCGAGGGTCTCGCCCGCCATTGAGGGCAGGAAGCCCTTGGCCAGCGCCACGTTGGCGAAGGCCATGTCGGCCGGGGCCTGCTCGATCTTGACCTTGTCCCACGCCGCATCGAGCTCGTCGGCAAGCATCTGGCCTAGCGCGGTGTGCGAGCCCTGTCCGAAATCGATATGCGGCGAATAGACCGTGACCGTGTCGTCCTCGGCGATCTTCATCCAGGTCAGGAAGCCATGCTCGCCCGGCCCTACGGTGAGGGCCTTGGCCTGCGACTTGGCGCCGCTGTCCATCCACCAGACGCCGAACAGGCCGCCGCCCACCACCAGCGCAGAGCCGGCAAGGAAGATGCGGCGCTTGACGCCCTTCTTCTTGGGCTTGACCGCAGGGGTTTCGGCTTCGGGCAGGTCGAGATCGGGATTGGGGTTGTCGGCCATCATGCCTCTCCCGTCTGCGCAGCGGCGGCTTGACCGGTCGCTGCAAGAATGGCCTTGCGGATACGCGGATAGGTGCCGCAGCGGCAGATGTTGGTCATCGCCTCATCGATCTGGGCATCCGACGGCGTGCCGACCTGTTCGATCAGCGCCACGGCGGCCATGATCTGGCCGGACTGGCAATATCCGCATTGCGGCACCTGCGCGTCTATCCACGCGGCCTGCACCTTGTGAAGTGTGCCATCGGCGGCCTTGAGCCCCTCGATCGTGGTCACCGCCTTGCCCGCGATGTCGCCAAGCGGCACGCTGCACGAGCGCGTCACCGCCCCGTCGACATGCACCGAGCAGGCCCCGCAAGCGGCAATGCCGCAGCCGAATTTGGTGCCGGTCAGGCCGAGATCATCGCGCAGGGCCCAGAGCAGCGGGGTATCGGCATCAGCCTCCACGCTCACCGGCTTGCCGTTTACAGAAAATGCGATTGCCACTGGCGGCACTCCCCCGCTGGTTGGTAATTTGGGTTGTCTATAGCAACGCGAAGGGGCGCTCGCCAAACGGAAAGACGAGAGAGCCGTGCCGCTTGCGGCAAATGACGCAGGCTTGCGATGCGCGGGCGCGCTCCGTAAGCGCTTGTGGGACGAGGAGAGGAAGTCCGATGCCCCACACCCACCCCGCCCCGCCCCGCCAAAACGCGCCGAGAATGCGCTCGTGGCTGTTCGCGCCCGGTGACAGCGCGAAGAAGATGGGCAAGGCGGAAAGCAGCGCGGCAGATATCGCGCTGCTTGACCTTGAGGATTCGGTCTCGCCCGAGAACAAGCCCTCGGCGCGCCAGATGGTGGCTGAACAGATCGCCGGCTCGGCCAACAAGGCGCGGCTGTGGGTGCGGATCAATCCGATTTCCGGACATGAATGCATCGCCGATCTCGCCGCGATCATCCCCGCAGAGCCCGGGGGCGTGTTCCTCCCCAAGGCGGAAGGCGCGGCGGATATCACCCAGCTTCACCACTATCTGACCGCGCTGGAAGCGGCGAATGGCATTCCCTTGGGCCGCACGCTCATCGCGGCGCTGGTCACCGAGACCGCAGCGGCAATGTTCCATACCGGAGATTACGCGGGCGAATACCCCGGCAAGGCGCGGCTGGTGGCGATGAGCTGGGGGGCGGAGGATCTCTCCTCGGCGCTGGGCGCGCGCGAGCAACGGGGGCCGGACGGCGCCTATTCGCACACCTACGAGATGGCGCGCAGCCTGTGCCTGATCGGCGCGAGCGCGGCGGGCGTGGCGGCGATCGAGACGGTGCAGCCCGAATTCCGGGATCTGGAAGCACTTGCCGCCCGCGCCAAGTCGGTGCGCGCGGCTGGTTTTCGCGGGATGCTGGCGATCCATCCCGCGCAGGTCGATCCGATCAATGCCGCCTTCACCCCCAGCAGCGAGGAGCTCGCCCATGCCCGCGCCGTGGTGCAGGCCTTCGCCGAGCATCCCGGCGCGGGCGTGGTGGCATTGGACGGCGCGATGCTCGACCGCCCGCATCTGGCGCTGGCGCAGCGGCTGCTCGCCGAGGCGGAATAGGATAAATCATTTTCCTACTTGAACCGATTTGGTGAATTACTGGCGCGACTCATCCCCCACAAGGAACGCGCGCCATGCCCCTGATCGAAACTCTCATCGGCCCCATCACCTCGATCATCGACAAGATCATCCCCGACAAGGAAGCGCGGGCCAGGGCCAAGCTTGAGCTGCTCACGCTTCAGGGCAGCCAGGAAATGGAGATGATCGAAGCGCAGCTTCAGGCGATCGTCGCCGAAGCCAACTCCGCCGACCCTTGGACGAGCCGCGCGCGTCCGAGCTTCCTCTACGTCATGTACATCCTGCTGCTGACCGCGCTGCCGATGGGGGTGCTGAGCGCCTTCAACCCCGCCGCCGCGCGCGAGATCGCAGCGGGGATGAACGCCTACCTCACCGGGCTTCCCGAGCCGCTCTACGCCCTCTTCGGGACCGGCTATCTGGGCTACACGGCCGCGCGCCAGTGGGGGAAGGTCAAGGGGGTGGATCGGTAGGCCGCCGCCTCTCCCTATCGTCACCCCAGCGAAAGCTGGGGCCTAGGGCCTCATAGCGCCGCGCTTGCCGCCTTGGGTCCCAGCTTTCGCTGGGATGACGCAAATGTCTGGGTCGGCTCCTTGGATCAGGAAAATCCATCCCGCTTCTGCACTGGCCGCAACCGCCTCAACTTCCGCGCGGCTGAATGCCAGAGGCGGGATTCAAAGGCGTGCAGCGCGAGGTGCCACATGATGGCATCCAGAGGCCCACGCCCCGTTGTGACGGACCGACAGGGCTCTTGGGTAGAGCCGGTCTTCGGCAGTTTCGTCAGAGACTTGGTTCATACGCGCAGGCTCGCACAAGGCCATGGACGCGGCAAGAGTACGGGGTCATCCAAGCCCCCCTTCCCCGCCCCGCCCCTTCCCGCTATCCCCGCCCCATGACCAACCTCGTCTATGTCCTCAACGGCCCCAACCTCAATCTCCTCGGCACGCGCGAGCCGGAGATTTATGGCACCACCACGCTCGACGATATCGCCGGGATGCTTGAGGATCGCGCCCGCGAGCTCGGCCTCGAAATCGAGATGCGCCAGACCAATCACGAAGGGATGCTGGTCGATTGGCTGCACGAAGCGCAGGCCGAAGGCGCGCGCGCGGTGCTGCTGAATGCTGCGGCCTATACCCATACCTCCGTCGCGCTGCTGGATGCGTGTCGGGCGATCAAAACGCCGGTGATCGAAGTCCACCTCTCCGATCCCAAGACCCGCGAGGCGTTCCGCCACCTCTCCTATGTCGGCATGGCTGCGGCGCTGACGGTCGAGGGGCACGGGGCCGATTCCTACCGCATCGCGCTCGAGGCGGTAGCGTCCGGCGCGGTCTGACGCGCGGGTCTGAATCGTCACCCGACTTTCACATTTTGCACCCTTGCCACTTGCCAGCCGCAATTCGCGGCAATAGTCCCTCGCGCTCTAGCGGCGCAGCAATGACCGCGCAGGATTTCTACAAGGGGCATACATGGCAAACGACGCTGGCCAATCCGGCAAGGGCAACGGGCGCAAGTCGGGCATGAACATCGACACCGCATTGGTGCGCGAACTGGCCGAGCTGCTCAACGAAACCGGGCTGACAGAGATCGAGGTCGAAGATGACGACCGCAAGATCCGCGTGTCGCGCGGCGCTGTGGCCGCCGCCGCGCCGGTCTATGCCGCAGCCCCCGCTCCGGCAGCGGCTGCCGCCGCGCCTGCCGCTGCCGCGCCTGCGCCCGCAGAACCTGCCGCACCCGCCGGCCCCGACCTTAAAAACGCGGTCAAATCGCCGATGGTCGGCACCTGCTACCTCGCGCCCGAACCGGAGGCGGCCAACTTCGTCGCGGTCGGCAAGGCGGTGAAGGAGGGCGATACCCTGGTCATTGTCGAGGCGATGAAGGTCATGAACCCGATCACCGCGCCCCGATCCGGCACGGTCACCGCAATCCTGATCGACAACGCCCAGCCGGTCGAATTCGACCAGCCACTCGTCGTGATTTCCTAAGCTCATGGGGATCAAACGCATCCTGATCGCCAACCGCGGCGAGATCGCGCTGCGCATCCACCGCGCGGCCCATGAAATCGGGATCGAGACGGTGGCGGTGCACTCCACCGCCGATGCCGACGCGATGCACGTAAGGCTCGCCGACCACGCGGTGTGCATCGGCCCGGCCCCGGCTGGCGCAAGCTATCTCAACATTGCCAACATCATCTCGGCCGCCGAGATCGCGCAGTGTGACGCGATCCACCCGGGCTACGGCTTTCTCTCCGAGAACGCCAAGTTCGCCGACATCGTCGAGGCCCACGACATCATCTGGATCGGCCCCAAGCCCGAGCATATCCGCACGATGGGCGACAAGGTCGAAGCCAAACGCACCGCGGGCAAGCTCGGTCTGCCGCTGGTGCCGGGCTCGGACGGCGCGGTCTCGGACTTCGACGAGGCACGCCGGATCGCCAAGGAGATCGGCTACCCCGTGATCATCAAGGCCGCGAGCGGCGGCGGCGGGCGCGGCATGAAGGTGTGCGAAGCTGAAGAGAAGCTCGAAACCCTGATGCAGCAGGCTGGGTCAGAGGCCAAGGCCGCCTTCGGCGATGCGACCGTCTATATCGAGAAATACCTCGGCAACCCGCGCCACATCGAATTTCAGGTGTTCGGCGACGGACAGGGCAACGCGATCCATTTGGGCGAGCGCGATTGCTCGCTCCAGCGCCGCCACCAGAAGGTGCTGGAAGAAGCGCCCTCGCCGGTCATCAGCCCTGCTGAGCGCGATCGGATGGGCGAGGTCTGCGCACAGGCGATGCGCGACATGGCCTATCGCGGCGCAGGCACGATCGAGTTCCTGTGGGAAAACGGCGAGTTCTACTTCATCGAGATGAACACCCGGCTTCAGGTCGAGCATCCCGTGACCGAGGCGATCACCGGGGTCGATCTGGTGCGCGAGCAGATCCGCATCGCCGAGGGGCGTCCCCTTTCGGTCTCGCAGAGCGAACTTGAGTTCAAGGGCCACGCGATCGAGTGCCGGATCAACGCTGAAGACCCCTTCACCTTCGCGCCCTCGCCGGGCCTGGTGACCTATTACCACGCCGCGGGCGGCATGCATGTGCGTGTGGATTCAGGGCTTTACGCCGGATACAAGATCCCGCCCTACTACGACAGCATGATCGCCAAGCTGATCGTCTACGGCCGCACCCGCGAAGGCTGCATCATGCGGCTGAGGCGGGCGCTGGAGGAAATGGTGGTCGAAGGGGTCAAGACCAACATCCCGCTGCATCAGGAACTGCTGCGGCAGGACGATGTGCTCAACGGCGACTACTCGATCAAGTGGCTGGAAAACTGGCTGGAAGAGCGCGAGGTCTGATCGCGGCGCACCGTGTCCTCCGGTGCAACGATGCTGCACCGCAACGGAAAATCGACTTGCGAGCAGGCGGGGAGGCTTGGCCCTTTCCGCCAGCCAGCTTATCGTTGGTCGCCCCTCCCTTCGAGACAGATCGTGCCGGGCTTGCTGGAACCACCGCCACCGACATGATTTGACGCGATTTTGTTTTGCTGTGCGGCTATCGTCGGAGCGGTATTGCGCTGCACAACGATCGCCAAGGAGTGCCCGAATGAACCGCAAGACCCAGATTGTTGTCGTTGGCGGCGGCGCGGGCGGGCTTGAGCTGGTCCGGCGGCTGGGCGCAAAGTATGGG
>JAIYAL010000062.1 GCA_027489095.1 Erythrobacteraceae bacterium | reverse complement strand
TCGGCATCGCACTGATGATGGTGGTGAATGCCGCGCTGATCTGGGTGCTGCGCGGGTCTGTGCGTGGGCGCGCGCTGCGGGCCGTGCCTGCTGCGGCGTAACTTTCAAGGAACGTGCCGCTCAGTTCTGGGCGGACGAATTGGGGAGAAGAACAATGAAGATGATCAAGTCACTCACCATCGGAGCCGCACTGCTGACAGCGACGTTGGCAACGCCGACGGTGGCGCAAGAATCGCCCTACACGCTCGGCACGGTGTGGGAGGCGAGCCGGATTGATGTGCTGCCCGGCCAAGGTGAGAACTACGCCCAGTATCTCGCCACGACCTGGAAAAAGAGCATGGAGACGATGAAGGCCGAAGGTTACGTCGTCAGCTATCGCGTGCTGACGACCAATCATCGCCGCGGCGACGAGCCCGATCTGATCCTGCTTATCGAATACAAGGATTATCAAACGGTTGCGCAGATGGAAGCCCGCCGTGCTCGGATGAATCAATTGATGGGGCAGACGAACCGCAGCGCCGAGGCTGCCGCCAGCGAGCGCGGCAAGATGCGTGAGCAGCTGGGAACGACCCAGTATCAGGAATTGGTTCTGAAATAAGCGACCCGGTTTCAGAACCATGGCGGGCGGCGCACCATTGGGGGGAGCGCCGCCTGCCACATCTTCGCCAGCAGCCCCATAACTTGCCGGAGACAGATCTGATGGCCACCCTAGCCGCCCCCGCTGTACCGGCCACCAGCTTTGCGCTGACAGAACACCGCAATCTGCGCATTGCCACGCTGTTCCTGCTGTATTTTGCGCAAGGCCTGCCGCTTGGCTTCATCGAATTTGCGATGCTGGCATGGCTCGCGCAGAACGGCGTGTCAGCAGCAGCGATCGGTTCCGTCCTTGCAGCCCTCGCGCTGCCATGGACATTCAAGCTCGCATATGGGTTCATCATGGACCGGTATGCGTTCCTGCCCATGGGACGCAGGCGGCCATGGATCATAAGTGGCCAATTGGGTCTGGCAGCAGCCTTCGCCGCGATGGCCATCGCCAACCCATCCCCTGCCCAGATCGGCCTGATTGCAGCCCTTGCGTTCGTCATCGGATTGTCGTCCGCGACGCAGGATGTCGCAGTGGATGGCTTGGCGGTCGACATCCTGCCGGAGGACGAAATCGAAAAGGCCAATGGCTACATGTTCGGCGGTCAGGCCTTGGGCATGGCCGCAGGCGGCGGTGTGGGTGGATTCCTGATCGCCTATTACAGTCTTGCGGCCGCAGCCATGACAATGGCGGTGCTGATTGCCACGATCCTGATCCTGGTCATTTTGCTTCGCGAACGCCCCGGTGAACGGTTGTTGCCTTGGACAGCCGGGCAAGCGTCCCAGCGCAACCTCGACATTCATCTTGGTGCTTTCCTGCCGATCATCCGCAATCTGTTCCGTGTGATGTTCACGCGGCAAACCTTGATCCTCATGCCCGCCATGGTTGCCGTTTGCGGTGCGACCGGCATCTTCCTGGGGCTTGCTCCGATTTTCTCGGCCACAATCCTCGATTGGGAAAAATCAACTTACAGCAGCTGGGCCAGCACCGCCGCGCTTGTGGCCGGCCTTGCTGCCATAATCCTGTTTGGTCATGCCGCATCGTGGTTTGGGGCGAGGCGCAGCTTCATCCTTTGTGCTGCGGCGACTGCCGCCATCGCGCTGGCCATGCTGGCGCTGCAATCCGAGTGGTCCAATTCGGCAGTGTTCATTTGTTCGATCTTCGCTTTCAAGGCCATGTTCGTATTGAGGGGCGTGACAGGAGGCGCTCTGTCCATGCGGCTTTGCGCTCCAGCGGTTGCAGCGACGCAATTCGCGGTGTTCATGGCCATCGCCAATCTGGGACGCGCCATGGGCTCTGCTTCGCTAGGCTGGCTTGATGGCTTGGGCGGCATCCCTGCGATGTTCACCGGGATAGCCGTCTGCGGCCTGATAGCGGCAGCCTTTGCGATCGCTGCAAAAGTGGGGCGATGAAATCGAGTCCAGCCCGCTTCGTTTGCGTTCGGGACCGTCGGTGCCGACTGCATATCAGTCGCAGCGCGCCAATTCACCCTGGCAATGGCGCTCGTTATCTTCGGGACCATGACCCCATGTTGATCTGCCCGGCAAGCCGCAGCATCGGCGAGTGATCGGATTTCTTGATGAGATATCGATAAGCGCCGCGCGACATAGCGAGTTCAGGTGGCGACAGTAACTTGAACCGCACGGCCGCGCTATTTGACCAGCTTCTGATGCGGGGGTCTTCTCGGATAGAGCCTTGCATTGTCTCCTTGATCCTTCGCGGCTGCTACGGGGCACCGGCGTTTCTGCCCGAAGGCAGAAGGCTGCACGTCAACTTCACACCAATAGCGGCATGGCGGCCTTTGGCGGAACAAGACGTTGAATCGGGCGGTCGGGAATGACTGGCTCTGGGTCGAGAATTGCCTTTGCTGCGGGTCGATTGGACGGCCGCTTTGCGCCCACCAGCACCATTCGTGACATATTCTCAGTTATTTACTGTCTTGCGGTCAGCCGAACAATTGCCGCCCCGCAAGGTCGAGCATGATTTCTTCCGAGCCGCCCCCGATCGCATTGACCCGCACTTCGCGGTAAATGCGCTCGATCTTCGAACCGGTGATGTACGAAGCCCCGCCAAGCACTTGCGCTGCATCGCGCGCAACCCGCTCCAGCATCTGCGTCGCCTGCACCTTGAGCAGGGCAAAGTCGGCCGGCTGATCACAGGAATTCTGCACCTGCCAGGCACAAAGATCGACCCAGGCCTGCGTTGCGTCGATCTGCCGCGCCATGTCGGCGAGCTTGATCCGGATCGACTGGTGTTTCACCAAGGCCTTGCCGAAGGTCTCGCGCTGCTGTGCCCACTCCACCGCTTCGTCAAGGCAGACGCGGGCGAAGCCGCAGCATCCCATCGCCATCCCCAGCCGCTCGTGGTTGAAATTGCGCATGATGCCAAGGAAGCCAGCATTTTCAGGCCCGATCAGGTTGTCTTTGGGCACGGCAACGTCTTCGAAGTGGATCGTCGCCGTATCCGAGCAGCGCCAGCCCATCTTGTCGAGGCGGGTCCGTGATACACCGGGCGCATCCATCGGGATGAGCAAGAGCGACACGCCGCCTGCGCCTGCGCCTCCCGTTCGCACCGCGGTGGTCAGATAATCGGCGCGCATCCCGGTGGTGATGAAGGTTTTGGAGCCGTTCACGACATAGTGATCGCCCTTGGCATCGGCGCGGGTCTTCAAGTTTGCCACATCCGACCCGCCCGAAGGTTCGGTAATGCCGAGCGCAATCAGCGTGGTCCCGGCCAGCACCCCGGGCGCGATCCTGTTCTTGAGCTCAGCCGACCCCGTCGCGAGGATCGGCGGCAAGCCGATACCGTGCGTCATGAGCGACGCACTGAGGCCTCCTGCGCCCACCCTGCAGAGTTCCTCGGTTTGCGTGAGGCCGTGGAAGATATCGAAGCCTTCGCTGAAACCGCCGAACTCCTCCGGGTAACCGAGGCCCAGAATACCGGCCTGCGCCGCCGCGACGTGGAGCGAGCGCGGCAATTCGCCTTCGACTTCCCAGCGGTCGATGTTCGGGGCCACTTCGCGCGCGACAAACCGCCGAACACTGGCCGCGACGGCATCATGCGTCTCGTTGTAAAAGGGCGAACGGGCGCGCCATCTGTCGAAGCCGGTCATTGAACCTGATCCCTAACGCAGGAAGCGACTGCGGAGTTCGAATTTCAGCACCTTGCCGGCCGGGTTGCGCGGCAGCGCATCGATGATCTCCAGCCGGGTGGGCAGCTTGTAGCGCGCCAAGCGTTCGGTGGCCCAGCCGCGCAATTCGTCAAGGTCGAGACTGGCCCCGGCCTTGAGCACGGCGACTGCGGTAACGCTTTCGCCCCATTTCTCGCAAGGTTCACCGATCACCGCGATTTCGGCAATGGCGGAATGCGCATAGAGCACCGCTTCGACTTCAGCCGGGTAGACGTTTTCACCCCCGCTGATGATCATGTCTTTCAGCCGGTCACAGATAAAGAGGAAGCCGTCCTCGTCGAGGTAGCCGATGTCGCCGGTGTGGAACCAGCCCTCCGGATCGATGGCCGCAGCCGTGGCCTCGGGCTTGTTCCAGTAGCCGCGCATGATGTGCGGCCCGCGCATGATGATCTCGCCGCGCTCCCCCGCGTCCAGCGGCGTCCGACCATCCTCCCCGACAACGCGCAGATCGACAAAAAATGCCGGCTTTCCTGCCGATCCAAGCTTGGAAAGCGCGAAATCGTTGCCAAGGAACGTGCCGGAAGGTGCGGTCTCGGTCAGGCCGTAGCCTTGGTTCACCGGGACACCGCGCGCGTTGTAGAGCCGTAGCAACGGTTCGGGCACGGGCGCACCGCCGCAGACGATCAACCGCAGGCTGGAGAG